>NZ_JAMYNS010000015.1:0-182820 GCF_040319125.1 Mesorhizobium sp. M0938
CCCCCTCCTGTTGTATTTCGTTATCCGCCGCTGTTCTTGTTGGGGTGCGCCCTGGCCAACCCTCTTTTTTTTTCCGCCCGGCTGTGCCCGCCTGGCCCCCCCGCGGCGGTTCAAACCCCGGCCCGGCGGCTTGGGAGGTCAGCGCAACGCCTGCTTGGCGAGCTCGGCGACGATCTCGTAATTCTCCGGCGTGACGAAACCGGCGCCGGTGTCGACATTCATCGGCGCCAGGCCCAGTACCACCTGCTGGCAGAGGCTGAGGATCGGCAGATAACCCTGCAGGAAAGGCTGCTGGTCGGCCGTCAGTTGCACCCAGCCGCCCTTGAAGCCTTCGACGATCTGCGGGCTGGTGTCGAAGCCGAAATTGAAGATATCGCCCGCCTTCCTGCCCGCCGCCTGCATGTAGGTCGGGACATTGCCGAGCATCTGTCCGCCGGGATAGCCGACCGCCTTGACATCAGGATTGTTGAGCAGTGCCGCCGTGATGACCGGAATGGCCAGATTGGGGTCGGAAGCCCATTCGCCGCTTGGCGGCGAAGAGAGCTGTATAACCTCGACGCCCGCTTCCTTGAGAGCAGCGACAGTGCCGCGCTCGCGCGCGCCGCGGCTCTCGTTCTCGAACGGGCCGATCATGATCGCCTTATCGCCGGCCTTGAGCCCCGCCAGTTTGAACGCTTCAGCGCCGAGCGCGCGGCCTTGCTGCTCCTGCTGGGCGCCGACATAGCCGCCGCCGAACGCCGCGACCACTTTCGGCACGGGCACGTTCTGGTACATCATCTTGATGCCGTCCTTATGCGCCTGTTCGGCCAGCGGCATGATCGAGGCGTCGCCGGGATGGCCCATCATGGCGATACCGCCGGGCTTGACCGCGACCGCCTCGCGCAATTGCTGCACCATCTTCTCGACATCCCACTGGGAAAAGATGTAGTCGACCTTCGGGCCGAGATCGGCCGCCGCCTGCTTGGCGCCATTGTAGACGATGGTGCCGAAGGCGTCGCCCTCGGCGCCACCGACGAAGAAGCGGATATGGACATCCTTGCACCATTGGGCGTCGAGTGCCTGCGCCGGCAAGGTGGAGATTGCGGCAGCGAGCGCCGTGGCGGCCGCCACGACGATCGAGCGCAGAACTGTCGTTCTCATCGCGATGCTCATGCACTTATCCTCCCATTGTTCCCTCGCAAGCCGAGGGGTTTCGACGAATGCTTCGGCCTTTTTCGCCGCAATACTTCGCTGACCGGCTCCTCCCGCCGGCTCATCCTCAAACCGGGTTCGGCAGATACGTCGCACCTCCCCGGCATTGCTTGAGATAGTCGAGCGCCCGCGCCTGTCCGGTGATCTCGAGATCGCCGCGATAGACCGGATCGTGCCAGCCCTCGATGTCGATGGCGCCCTTGTAACCGGCCAGCCGCAATTCGCTGATCACCCGCGTCCAGTCGCTGTCGCCGAAGCCCGGCGTGCGCATCTGCACGAATGGCAGCCGGCCGAACACGCCATGCTCGCGGATCACATCCCAGCGCACCGTCGCGTCCTTGCCGTGGACATGGAAGATGCGCGGCGCCCATTTGCGGATCTGCGGCATGGGATCGATGAGATAGACGAGCTGGTGGCAGGGCTCCCATTCGAGGCCCAGATTCTCATCGGGCAGTTCGTTGAACATCAGCTCCCAGGCGTCGGGATTGTGGGCGATGTTCCAGTCGCCGCTCGCCCAGTTGCCGTCCATCGCGCAATTCTCGAAGGCGATGCGAACGCCCTTGTCGGCGGCGCGCTTGGCCAGCTTCCCCCAGACCTCGCGGAAGCGCGGCAAGCTGTCCGTAAGCGGCTTGCCACGGATGCGGCCAGTGAAGCCGCTGACCATCGAGGTGCCGAACAGATGCGCATTGTCGATGATGGTCTCCCAGGCCTCGAGCACGCCGTGATCGACATCGCCGCTCTCCAGCGGATTGCCGAACACGCCGAGCGACGAGACGATGACGTCGGCATCGCCGATGGCATCGCGGATTTGACCAGCGAGCCTTGGCAGATCCTTGCCGCCCAGTGTCTGCCAGAAGAAGGGCTGGATGCTCTCGAAACCGAGCGGCAGGATCGCCTTGATGTAGGCTGCAGGGTCGTCGAGATTGGCCCGCACCATGGTGCCGATCCTGATGTCGAGAAGCGGGTTTGGCGTCATTGTAAGTCCTGTGCGATCGCCACGCGGCGCCCGGTCTCAGCGCTCTCTATCGCGCCAAAAACCATGGCCAGGCTTTTGATGTTGTCTGAGCCGCGCGTTTCCGGCTCGCTGCCGGTTTCGACGGCGTGCATGAAATCCCTGATGATGCCGAGATGGCCGTCGACGCGATCAGCGGGATCGAGGGGCGGCACGACGACCGGCTCGGTCTTGTCGAAAAGCCCATCGCGAACCGGCAGCGCGACCTCTGCCTTCAGATCGTCATGGCCATCCCAGATCAGGCTGCCGCGCTCGGCGACGATGCGCCAGCTACCTTCCCAGCTGGTGCGGAAGCCGGCAGCGCACCACGAGCCGGCATAGGTGAACAGTCTGCCGCCGCCGAGATCGAAGACAGCGCTGGCCGACGACCCCTGCAGGTACCAGGAAGTGGCCGGCTCCCATTCCTGGCAATAGACGCTCACCGGCTCGCCGCCGACCATGTAACGAGCCGCATCGAACGTGTGGATCGCCATGTCGAGCAGCAGGACATGGGCCATCTCCTCGCGAAAGCCGCCGAAATGCGGGGCGACGAAGAAGTCGGCATGGATGCTGGTTGGCGCGCCGATGGCTCCGGAGGAGAGAAAGCGCCTGATACGCCTGATATTGGCGACATAGCGGCGGTTCTGGACGACAGCGTGGACGCGCCCGGCTTTGCGCGCCGCCTCGACGATGGCGCGCGCGTTGTCAGGACTGTCGGCCAGCGGCTTTTCGGTGAGCAGATGACAGTGATGCGCAAAGGCCGAAAGCGCGACATCGCGCCGGGCTGCGGGAACCACGACATCGAACACCGCCTGCGGCTTGGTTTGGTCGAGAACGGCGTCAAGGCTGGTTCCGATGATGGCGCCTGAGAGCTCGTATTCGTGCGCCCGCGCCTTCGCCCTCTCGGCATCGAGATCGACAAGGCCGACAATCCTGAGCCCTTCAACCTGCCTTGCGGCATCGAGCCATTGCTTGCTCATCGCGCCGCAGCCGACCAGGACGACATCCATCATCCGACTCCTCCCGTTCGGTCCCTCCAGACCGAAGTCACGGCATTCACGGCATGGCCGTAAACGTTTTTCCGTAAACGTTTACGACAACATACCCGATGACGTAGAATGTCAATTGGCGGTTCGCGAAAAACCGTCTTTATCCTTGGCCTGTGCGGCTGCCGGTGCTAGCCAGGAAAGGGGGAGACCTGTCCTTTGGCGTCCAGCATTCACGACCTTGCACGTCACCTGAACATTTCGATCGGCACCGTGTCGCGCGCGCTCAACGGTCGCGCCGACGTCAACGCCGATACACGCCAGCGCGTGCTCGATGCGGCGGCAAAGCTGAACTATTCGCCCAACCAGTCCGGCCGCAGCCTGCGGCGCGGCTCGACCCATTCGATCGCCTTCATGCTGCAGCCGCATCCCGGCGATCAGCAATATGGCGAGCCCTTCTTCATTCCGTTCCTGACCGGGCTGCAGGCGAAACTTGCCGAAAGCGGGCTCGACCTGATCGTCGTCATGGGCGCGCCGGGCGACTATCAGCAGGAGCGCCTGCGCCGTGTCGTCGAGACGCGCCGGGCCGACGCCGTGGTGCTGGCCTGGACGCGGCGCGAGGACGAGCGCATCGATTATCTGACCAGCGTCGGCTTCCCCTTCGCAACGCTCGGCCGCAGCCGTTCCGGCGGCAAGTCCTATCCCTCGCTCGACCTCGATTTCGAAAAGGCCGGGGCCGACGCTGTCGATCGCCTCGTTGCGCGCGGCCACCGCCGCATTGCCGCCATCCGCCCGTCGCTCGACCTCAACTTCGGCTACCTGTTCTTGGCCGGCTACCGCAAAGCGTTGCGGCGGCACGGCATCGAGGTCGATCCCGAACTGATTGCGTCCGGTTTCATCAACGAGGCCGGTGGCTACGAGGTGACACCCGGGGTGATGAATTCCAAGGACCCGCCGACCGCCATCATCTTCAACAATGACGCTATGGCGCTCGGCGGCTGCAAGGCGCTGGTCGAGATGGGCATCAAGCCGGGGCACGACATCGCCGTGATCGTCATCGTCGACACCCCGCTCTGCCGCTACTTTTCGCCGGCACTGACCGGCTTCCGCCCTCCCCTGGAGCCGATGGGACGACGGCTCGCCGAAATGCTGCTGGCCTCGATCCCGGCCTATGCCGGCGAGGAAGGCCCGCGCACCATCCGCGAAGTCTGGCCGCTGGAGCTGATCGCGCGCGATAGTGATTGATGGTGCGGCCGGCCTTGCGGGTAATGCCTTCGCTGCGGGGTAACTGTAGCCTGGAAAGAGATGCACAGGGAACAGCCCTGCGATATCATCGCGGCCTGATTCATATGATCTTTTGCCGAGCTGCCTGCCATGGACGACAAGATGCCCGCGCCCCGGCGGACCGGCGATCTCACCAGCGGCCCGATACCGCGCACGCTTTTGCTGTTCGCGCTGCCGGTGCTCGGTTCCAACGTGCTGCAGTCGCTCAATGGGTCGATCAACGCCGTCTGGGTCGGCCGCTTCCTCGGCGAATCGGCGCTGACGGCCACGTCCAACGCCAATCTCGTGCTGTTTCTCATCCTCGGTACCGTGTTCGGCATCGGCATGGCAGCGACCATCCTGATTGCGCAAGCGGTCGGCGCGCGAGACCTGCCCGAAGCGCAGCGCATCGTCGGCACCAGCGCCACCTTCTTCTTCGCCGTCTCGGTGGTGCTTGCGGTCTGCGGTTGGATCTGGGTCGACGCCATCCTCAATGCGCTGGGCACGCCATCAGATGCTTTGCCTCTGGCCCGCTCCTATCTGCGCATCATCTTTGTCGCCGTGCCGATGATGAACCTGCTCTCCTTCGTCATGACGGTGCTGCGCGGCGCCGGCGATTCGCGCACGCCTTTTATCTTCATGGCGCTGGCGGTCGTGCTCGACATCATCTTGAACCCGCTGCTCATCCGCGGCTTCGGCCCGTTCCCCGAACTCGGCGTATCGGGATCGGCCACCTCGACGCTGATCGGCCAGACGGTCAGCGTCATCGCCATCCTGGTCGTGCTCTATGCGCGCAAGCATCCGCTGCGGCTGGCCGGCGCCAATCTCGCGCTGCTGCGGCCGGACCCGAAATTGCTGCGCATCGTCGTCCTCAAGGGTGTGCCAATGGGCCTGCAGATGATCGTGATCTCGGCCGCGGCGCTGACGGTGATGGGCATGGTCAATTCCTACGGCTCGCAGGTCGCGGCCGCTTACGGTATCGCCGCGCAGCTCTGGACGTACGTCCAGATGCCGGCGTTGGCGATCGGCGCCGCTGTCTCCTCGATGGCCGCGCAGAATGTCGGCGCCGGGCGCTGGGACCGCATCGGCCGCATCGCCATGTCAGGCGTTGCCTTCAACCTCGTCCTGACCGGCGCGCTGGTCGCGCTGCTTTTCGTTTTCGACCGCCCGGTGCTCGGCCTCTTCCTCAGCAGCGACAGTGCCGCGATCGACATCGCCGCTCACATCAACAATGTCGCGTCTTGGTCCTTCATCCTGTTCGGCGTCACCATCGTGCTCTTCGCCACGGTGCGCGCCACCGGCGCGGTGATGCCGCCGCTAATCATCCTGGTGGTCTCGGTGCTTCTGGTGCGCACCAGCTTCGCCTATTTCTTCCGAAGCGTGATCGGCGAGGAAGCGCTGTGGTGGAGCTTTCCGGTCGGCTCGATCACCTCGCTCGCGTTGGCAGCAGCCTATTACCGCTTTGGCCGCTGGCGCACCATGCACATGATAGAGGACAGGCCCGCAGCCGGCGAGCCGCCGGACACTGGTCTCGGCGTGCCGCGCCAGCGCGCGCATCTCTCGCCCGAGACGCCGAACGGCTGAACCATCGGCTCACCGCGCATATCTGGCTCCGAATGCGAGCGCCACCAGGGAAAAGAGGGTAATCATGCCGGCAAAGGCCAGGCTTGCCGTGGCCGGGCTTGTCACTGTCGACAGGATCCCAATACCGATGACCGGCAGCGCATTGCCGCAAAAGCAGCAGATAAAGAAGGCTGAGACCACTTCGGCGCGGCGGTCGGCCGGCGCGATCTGGTTGACCACCTGCAGGCCACCACGGTAGCCGAGCGCTGCCGCGACGCCGCAGAACGCAGTCGCGGCAGTCATGATCGCCATCGAAGCGAAGACCTGCGCCGCTACGATCAATGCGACGGTCGGGATCATCAGGACAAGTGCTGCAAGCATGGTGCTGCGGCTCGAAAGCCGCGTTGTCGCCAGTATGGTGACGGCAGCCACGATCGCCAGTTCGAAGAACAAGGCGCCGGCTTCGGCATGGTTGGTAATATGGAGCTGCTGCGCCAGGATGCTCGGTGCAAGCGCCGCGTAGAAACCGACCAGCGCCATGGCGCCGAAGCCGGTTACCGCGGGCGCCACGAAACCGGTGCGGATTTCACCAGGCACCGAGAGCCGTGGTTGCATGGAGACATCGGCCAGTTTTCCCGGTTGTGAAATGGTTTCCCGCGTCCGCCAGACCAGCACCGTTACAACGGCGAGCACCGCCAGATAGACGGCGAATGTCAGCCTGAGCGGCCACGGCGCATATTCGGCGAGCAGTCCCGCCGTCACCGCGCCAAGGCCTAGACCCAGAAAATTGGTGCTGGTGGCAATGATGGCGGCGCGTGACTTGTCTTCGGCTGCGACCAGCTCGGCAAGCCAGGCGGTGCCGGTTCCCGCACCGACGCCTATTCCTAGGCCGCTCAGAATCCGCGCGATGTCGAGCCACGCGACATTTTCGGCGAACAGGAAAAACAGCGCACTGACGCCCGCCACAATCATCGCCGCCAAGGCGGCCGGCCGGCGGCCGATGACATCGGATAAGCGCCCGAACATCAACAGCGCCGCCAGGTTGCCCACCACATAGACGGCATAGACCAGGGTAAGCGTGATCTGCGAAAAACCGAACGCCTGTTTATAAATGACGTAAAGCGGCGTCAGCACCGTGCTGCCGGCGAAAAGAACCGCAATCATGGCAGCAACGGCACATATTGCGGCGGCGCCGGCGAGTTCGTGATCGCGCGTCATGGCTGGGCATTGACCGTCATTTCGACCTCCTACTGTCCGGGATCGCGACGCCAACGCCTTTTCACGCCATGGGTTCCCTCTGCCCGGACCTGCTCCTGACAGGTTCGGCGCCCTGACCATGGTTCTCTATGTCGCCCTGCCAGACTTCCGCGCCAGTCGCTAGGCGTCATGCTTTATGCTGGTTGCCGTGCCGGACAGCAGATCAAAAGCGCCGGCGTTCCTATCCCCGCATTGCTTTCAGCTTCTCCGCCACCGAGGCTGCAAGATCGGCATAGCGCTCCTCCAGCCGCTCGGCCGCCTTGATCACCGAAAAATCATGGCCGAATTTTTCCAGCGCCATGCGCAGCTTTTCAACGAACTCCGCCTGTTTTTCGAGCGCTGAAAACAGCGTCTTCACTTGCGCTTCGCTGATGTCGGGATTGGCAAGCATTTGCGGCACTTCGCGGCTCATCTGGTCGCCGGTAGCGGTCTGTTCTTTCAGGATCTCGATCCAATCGGTCAATTAGCAAATCTCCTTTTTGTCAGGACAGCATGCGCAGCGCCTGCCGATGCGGTCAACCCGAGGACGCCAAAGCGGGCTTGCGCGGCGCCCTCGCCGCGTTAAGTTCTGTACAACTCGAAGAGGACACCATTGCCATGACCACCGACGCCGAAATCCAGAGCGCTTTGCCTGCCCTTGCCTCCGGCAACGTTGCCGTCATCACCGGCGGCGCCAGCGGCATCGGCCTTGCCGCGGCCAAACGATTCGCCGCCATGGGCATGAAAACCGTCATTGCCGACATCGGCGGCGCGCGCCTCGATCAGGCCCGGCAAGCGCTTGCCGCGATCGGCGGCGACGATGCCGTTCGTGCCGTTGACGCAGACGTTTCCTATATCGACGATGTCGACCGGCTGGCGGATGCTGCCTACGCTGCCTTTGGCGCGGTTTCAGTGCTGATGAACAATGCCGGCGTCGGCAACAATCCCGGCAAACCGTGGGAAAACCGCGTCGCCTGGAGAGAGCTGATGGATGCCAATTTCTGGGGCGTCGTGCATGGTGTCCAGGTTTTCGCACCGCGCATGCTCGCGGCTGACACGCCGGGTCTGATCATCAACACCGGCTCCAAGCAAGGCATCACCACGCCGCCCGGGAACCTTGCCTACAATGTCTCCAAATCGGCCGTGAAGACCTTCACCGAAGGCCTGGCGCACGCGCTGCGCAACGAGCCGGGCGCCCATCTGTCGGCGCATCTGCTCATCCCGGGCTTCACCTATACGGGTCTCACCGAAGGTGCGACCAAAAAGCCGGCCGGCGCCTGGACAGGCGAGCAAGTCATCGACTTCATGCTGGCCTCGCTGATGCGGGGCGACTTCTACATCCTGTGTCCTGATAACGAGACGACGCGGCCGATGGACGAAAAGCGCATGACCTGGGCGATCGGCGACATCGTCGAGAACCGCCCTGCCCTGTCGCGCTGGCATCCGGACCACAAGGACGCTTTCGCGAAGTTCATGGAAAGCTGACGCTTACGCCGCACGTGTCTTCGAGCCGCGCTTTCGCGCAACGACTTTCTTGACCGCCGCATCGGCGATCTTCTGGTCATGCCGTTTCGCCGCCTGTTCACATGTTTTGCGGATTTCCTCGACTTCGGATTCGGTCAGGTGCTCGATGCCGATAAAAGTATTGTGAGCTTCGCCGACCCGGATCAGCTCATCGAGTTTCGTCTGGATCGCAGTACCGTCGCGGTTCTGGGTGTTCTGGATGAGGAACACCATCAGGAAGGTGACGATCGTCGTGCCGGTGTTGATGACGAGCTGCCAGGTATCCGAAAAGCCGAAGAACGGCCCGCTTATCGCCCAGGCAACAATGATCAGAAAACAGACGGCGAATGTCGACGGCAGACCGGCAAGATGGGCAACGTAGTTGGCGATCTTCGTGAAACGCTTCTCGATCATGGCAACAGTAACAACCGACAACCACTCCGGGTTCCCTTGCAAGGAGGGATTTCACTGATGTAACCGGGCACGCACCCGCAAGATCAGGGAGTTTCGTTTTCCCAGCGGTCGAGGAAAACCTCGATCGACAGCGCTTGCATGTCGGGGATGGCCTTGGCTAATTTTTCGACCGGCCAGTCCCACCAGGCAAGACGTTCGATCCGCGCGGCGATGTCCGCCGCGAAGCGTTGGCGCAGTTGCCTGGCCGGAACGCCGGCGACAATCGCATAGGCAGGAACGTCGCGCGTCACCACCGCATTGGCGCCGATGATCGCGCCATTGCCGATGGTCACATCAGGCATGATCACCGCGCCATGGCCGATCCAGACATCATGACCGATGCTGACGGACTTCGCCCGCCGCCGTTCCCGAAAGCCCGCGTCGACGCCCAGCCAGCGAAAATACTCGTTCGGGCGGTAGCTGACCTTGTGCTGGGTCAGCCGCTCAATCGGATGCTCCAGCGCGTTGATGCGGCTGTTGGCGGCGATCGAACAGAACTTGCCGATGGTCGTGTAGATCGCCTCGGCGTGGCGCTCGAAATAGGAGAAATCACCCACTGTGACTTCACGCAAGATGACCCGCTCGCCGATCGAGGCATAGCGTCCAAGTTTGCATGCCTTCAACTCCGCGGTCGGGTGGATGCGCGGCTCGGAATCCTTGGGGACAAGATTTTCAGGACGGTCCATTCCAGCGGCTTTACGTCAGCGCAATTGCTCCTGCAAGGCGGGAGCAATTGTCGCGTCGCCGATTGGTGCCGCAAGCGGGACCAATCGTCCGTCACCTGTTGCCAGAGCCTATTTCGGCTTGCCGTTGGTCCACACCACGTTTTGGCCATAGAGCGGCACGGTGGTGACCGACATTTTCGCTGAACCGTCCTGCACCTGGCGCGAGTGCGACAGATAGATCAGGGTCTCATTGGCTTTATCATAGATGCGGTTCACCACCTGCTTCTTCCAGATCAGGCTGATACCTTGCTTGAATACCTCCTCGCCGGCCTCGCTCATGTCGATGTCGCCGATAGTGATCGGCCCGGTCTGGCGGCAGGAGATCGAGGAATCGGACGGATCCTCGAACCAATTGCCCTTCTGCAGGCGATCGATCACGCCACGGTCGAAATAGGAGACGTGGCAGGTCACGCCCTCGACCTTCGGGTCCTTGACCGCCTCGACGATGATGTCGTTGCCTAGCCAATCGACGCCGACCTTGCCCACCTCCTGGGCGACGGCCGCACCGGCACCGATGATAAGGCATGCGGCCAAAGCGCCGCCGATCAGTTTTCGCCCAATCAGTCCTTGCAAGGAAGCCTCCTGCGGTTCGAGTTTTGCCGACCTCAGGTGGGACGGGCGGCAGCGCTTTGCAAGCGGATCACCTTTTGACAGAAAGCCGGTTGCGGCAACGCGACATCTTTGCGCGCACGAGATCAAACCGTTAAGAGTGTTCGCCGAACAGACCCTGCGCCGGTACGGCGCCAATGAAATCACGACGGACACCAACGATGATGCGTTCAATACTGGTCGGCATTCTCGTCCTGATGGCAGCAGGCATCGGCTGGCTCACCTTCGACTGGTACCGCGGGCACTATGGCGGCGAGCCGTTTGGCGCGCCGTTCACGCTGGTCGACCAGAAGGGCGCTCCGGTCACCGAGGCTGCCTTGCGCGGCCACCCCAGCGTCGTCTTCTTCGGCTTCACCCATTGCCCGGAGGTCTGCCCGACCACGCTGTTCGAACTCGCCGGCTGGCTGAAGACGATGGGAGATGACGGCAAGAACCTGCGCGCCTATTTCGTCTCGGTCGACCCGGAGCGCGACACGCCCGAAATCATGAACGCCTATATCAGCAACTTCTCCGACCGCATCCTCGGCATTACAGGCGAACCGGACAAGGTCCACGCCATGGCCAAATCCTTCGGCATCTATTCGAAGAAGGTCGATACCGGCAACGGCGACTACACTATGGACCACACCGCGTCGGTGCTGCTGCTCAATGCCAGGGGCGATTTCGCCGGCACCATCGCCTACGGCGAAAGCTCGGACACTGCCATCGCCAAGCTCAAGCGGCTGGCGGAAGGTTAGAGCATGACCCCGAAAAGTGGGACCGGTTTTCGGAAAAGATCATGCTCAAGCAAGAACATCGTTTGACCCAAACGCGGCTTTATTTCACCACTGGAAAAATCGAGGCCGACCGTATCTTCGCGGCGTTCGAAGCAGCCTTCGAGGACGAAGGCCTGCCGATTGGCGTGCTCGAAGTCGATGAGGATCGCGACATCCACGAAGTGTCGCTCTACGCCGACGGCGATGTCGATGCCGTCGAGGCACGCGTGAACGAGATTCTTGCCGGGCTAGCCCTGTCGAGACCGATTGCGCGGGAGCGTCTGCCCGATATCGACTGGGTGACGCGTTCGCTGGAGGGATTGAAGCCGGTGCGCGCCGGCCGTTTCTTCGTTCACGGCGCGCATGACCGCAGCAAGCGCCGCAGCGGCGAGCTTGCCATCGAGATCGAGGCCGGCCTCGCCTTCGGCACCGGTCATCACGGCACCACCGCCGGCTGCCTTGAAATGCTGGAAAAGGTTGTGCGGCGCGAGCACCCGCGCAACGCGCTCGACCTCGGCACCGGTAGTGCCGTACTGGCCATCGCGGTGGCCAAGCTCGCCCGCATCCCGGTGCTGGCGACCGACATCGACCCCGTCGCCGTAAACGTCGCCGCCGCCAACGCACGGCTCAACCACGTCAAGGCGCTTGTGGAAACGGTGACCGCGCCAGGCTTCCACCACCCGATCTTTGCCGCGCGCGGTCCCTTCGAGCTCATCGTCGCCAACATATTGGCGCGGCCGCTGATGCGGCTGGCACCCGAAATGGCCGGGCATGTCGTCTTGGGCGGCTCGATCGTGCTATCAGGCATCCTCGACCGGCAACGCGACGCGGTGATCTCGGCCTATGTCGGCCAGCAGTTCCGCCATGTCAGGACGTTGCATCGCGAGGGCTGGGTGACGATCCACCTCAAACGGTGAGGCCCAGCACTTTCAAACGCAAGGCCGACAATTCGCTCAGACGTAGGGCGACCTTGCCGCCTTCCTCAGCTCTTCGCGATCGTAGCCGTGCGCTTTCAGCGTTTCGTCGTCAAAGCCAAGCAGAACCCCGCTCACATAGCGGCTCGCTTCGCGCTGGCGCGCTTCGATGAGAGCGTTCATGGCGCTTCGGAAAAATCCGCGTCTGGCTGAAATCGTGGACATGATGGTCTCCTTTGCAGGGCAATAAGACTCGTTCCTCCACTCCAAAAAGGTAAGCTCTGCTGACCTATTTGAAAATCGCCGATTCTGCATGGCGCCTATGCGCAAAAGCGATGCTGCTGGACCAAATTCCGCCGATTGTCAGGCGGCTGATGCTGTAGCACTTTGATCTTGCGCTGATTTTCTCCGAACCGAAGGTCCGTGCAGCAAAAGTAGATTCCGGTTTTCGGGGCCATGCGCTACGGTCGCGCCAGCATCCGAGGAGAGGCCATCATGTTCCAGACCTTTGATTCCGCCGGCGACCCCGCCGTCGGCAAGCCGCGTGTGGCGTTGCTGCGCCAATGGCTGGCTGCCAACGGCCTGGATGGCTTCATCGTGCCCCGTGCCGACGAGCATCAGGGCGAATATGTCGCTGACCGCTCGGCGCGGCTAAAATGGCTGACCGGCTTCAGCGGCTCGGCCGGCGTCGCCATCGTGCTCGGTGACCGTGCCTTTATGTTCGTCGACGGGCGCTACACGCTACAGGTGCGCCAGGAGGTCGATCTCGACATCTTTTCGATCGAAAGTCTGGTCGACAATCCACCCGCCACCTGGATCAAGGACAATCTCGGCAAGGGCGTGCGGCTTGGCTTCGATCCGTGGCTGCAGACGATCGGCGATGTGAAAGCGCTGAAAGCTTCGGCCGAAAAATCGGGGGCAACATTGGTGCCGCTCGAGAAGAATCCAATCGACGCCATCTGGAAGGACCAGCCCGGCCCACCGCTGGCACCGGTCGAGCTCCATCCGATCGCCTTTGCCGGCGAACTGGCCAAGGATAAGCTGGCGCGGCTGGCCTCGGCCATCGGCAAGGATGGCGCCACCCATGCCGTGCTGACCGACCCGTCTTCCATTGCCTGGGCCTTCGACATCCGCGGCGGCGACGTGCCGCACACGCCGCTGGCGCTCGGCTTCGCCGTGCTCGCCGCCGATGGGTCGCACCAGCTTTTCATGGACCAGCGCAAGTTTTCGCGCACCGTCGCGGCCTACCTGACGCAGCTCGCCGAATTGCACCAGCCCGGTGAATTCGAAGCTGTTATCGCAGCGCTGGCCGAAGGCGGTGCAAAAATCGCGCTGGACCCGGTGCTGGCGGCCGAAAAACTCAGGATGCTGGTCGAGGACAATGGCGCTACCGTCATTTCGGCGCCCGACCCTGCCCGCATCCCTCGTGCGACGAAGAACCAGGCCGAGATCAACGGCGCCCGCGCCGCGCATCGACGCGACGGCGCCGCCGTGGCCAAGCTGCTTTGCTGGCTCGACCGGCAGAAGCCCGGCAAGCTCGACGAGATTGCCGTCGTCACCAGGCTCGAGGAATGCCGCAGCAGCACCGGCGAGGAAACGCAGATGCCGCTGCGCGACGTGTCCTTCGACACCATTTCGGGCGCCGGTCCGAACGGTGCCATCATGCATTACCGGGTTTCCCGCACCACCAGCCGAAAGCTTCAGTCCGGCGAATTGTTCCTGCTCGATTCGGGCGGGCAGTATCAGGACGGCACCACCGACATCACCCGCACCGTGCCGATCGGCAAGCCGACCGAGGAAATGCGCGAACGCTTCACGCTGGTGCTGAAAGGCATGATCGGCATTTCCATGCTGCGCTTTCCCCCGGGCACACGCGGCTCCGAAATCGACGCTGTGGCGCGGCTGGCACTATGGAAACATGGCTGCGATTTCGCCCATGGCACCGGTCACGGCGTCGGCTCCTATCTGGCCGTGCACGAAGGCCCGCAGCGTATCGCCAAGACCGGCACTGAAAAGCTGCTGGCGGGCATGATCCTCTCCAACGAGCCGGGCTACTACAAGGAAGGCTCCTACGGCATTCGCATCGAGAACCTGGTCCTGGTGACACCGGCCGAAGAGATAGAGGGCGGCGACATCGCCATGCACGGCTTCGAGACGCTGACGCTGGCGCCGATCGACACCAGGCTGGTGCGGTCCGACCTGTTGACGCGCGATGAGCTGCATTGGCTCGACGAGTACCACGCGCGCGTGCTGGCCGAGATCGGACCAATGCTCGACGGCGAGACGCTGGCCTGGCTGGAAAAGGCAACAGCGCCGCTGCCGCACGACGCCAAGATCTGATTTTTATCTTCCGGAGTTCAGGCAATTGCATTGGTCGTTTCAAGCTAGGGCATTTGCGGCAGCGCGACCTTATCGACAAGAAGCACCGCTCCATCGGCGATTTGTTCAGGGGTCGATACAAGTAGACAACCCCGATGCAACGCCCTAACCGCAAGCGCATTAACCCGATGAAGAGTTGCAGCGGCCATATTCACAGCCGTGTTAGAGTTAACCGACCATGACCAAGGGTACGCTCGCCTATATCAACCCGGCCATTCTGCGATGGGCTCGGGAGCAGGCCCGCCTCAGCCCCGAGGTGGCGGCCGAAGGTATGGGTGTGAGTTTGGACAAGCTCCTGGCTTGCGAAGCCGGCGAAAAGCAGTTGACCTTCCCCCAATTTTTGGCGGCTGCGAATTTCTACAAACGTGCCCCGGCGATTTTCTACCTCAACGAGCCGCCCCACGGTTTTCAGCCGATTCAGGACTTCCGGCGCCTGCGGGAGACGCCCGAAGATGCCTTTAAGTCCGGCTTGGAGTGGGCCATTCGTCAGGCACGCGAGCGCCGCGAGTTGGCGCTCGAGCTGCGCAACGACGTGGGCGAGCCCGTGCAGGAGTTCAAGCTTCAGGCGACCATCAAAGAAGACGTGGAGAAGCTTGCCACGGCCATCCGGGCCTATCTGGGCGTCAAGCAGACCGACCAGCAAGGCTGGCGAGCCAAGGCCTTTGACAACTGGCGCACCGCCATCGAGGCCAAGGATGTGCTGGTGTTCATGGTGCCTCGCTTGGCACTGACCGAGATGCGCGGCGTTGCCATCGCCGAAACCAAGCTGCCCGTCATCCTCATCAACTCCAAGGACCGCACCAACGGACGGACCTTCACGTTGCTGCATGAATTCTGCCATCTGGTTGTCAGGGCAAGCGGCATTAGCGGCCTCGACTTCGTCGCGCCCGAGCCCGCCAGCGCCGTTGTCGAGCAGTTCTGCAACGCCGTCGCCGGCGCTGCCCTGGTTCCGAGTGGCTGGCTGCTTGGCGAGCCACTGGTGCGGGCCAAAGGCCAGGTCATGACCTGGGCCGACGACGAGCTCGTGGCCCTGGCCACCCGGTTCGGCGTCAGCCGTGAGGTGATTTTGCGCCGGCTGCTGGCGCTCGGCCGAACCAACAAAGCGTTCTATGATAGCCGCCGGGCCAGCTTCCAGGCGGAATATGACGCACTAGCGGAGAAAAAGAGCAGCGGCGGCCCCGAGCGTCACCTGGTCGTGCTCAGCCAGCTCGGCCGCAACTTCACCCGTCTGGTGTTCCAGGGCTACTACGACCGTCAGCTAACGCTGCGCGATGTTGCCAACCACCTCAATATGCAGGTCACCGCCGTTCCTAATATTGAGCGCGCTGTCTTTGGAATGACAGGGTAGCGCTCTGTGGCCACGGTCTATTGCATCGACACATCGGCCCTGATTGGCGCCTGGTACGAACGCTACAAGCCAAAACGCTTCCCGAAACTATGGGATGAGTTCGACAAACTGATCGGTGCGGGTCGGCTGGTATCGTCATTGCTGGTGCAGACAGAGTGTGCGAAACGCTCGCCCGAGCTGCACGAGTGGCTGAAGGAGCGCGAGCACATGTTCATCGCGCCCGATCAAGCCATCCAGCGGCGTGTCCAGCATGTGTTGAACACCTACTCGGGCCTTGTCGCCGCCGGCAAGGAGAAGTTCGCAGCCGACAGTTTCGTCATCGCTACGGCTGAGATCCATGGCTACACCCTCATCACAGAGGAAACTGGCCCCGACAGCCTTCGGAAGATCCCCGGCGTTTGCAACGCAATGGGGATTTCCTGGTGCAACCTTATGCAGCTGTTTGATGCCGAAGACTGGACCATTGGTTAGCCGCAATGGCGCGGGAACACGCTTAAACTCTCCGAGAGAGATAACGCCCTCTTGCCGAAGCTGGCAGTTTCGTTAGGGCCATGCAGAATTCCCGGGTTTGCAGGGCGGCATCACCTGAATATGAACATACGCTACCCGACGAACTGCCTAGCCAGGACCAGCACCACCGCGCCCGCCAAAAACATCGCCATCAGCCCGCCGCGCAGCGAGACCAGGCCGGCGACGATCAATGCCACCCATTCCGCCGGCCCGGCACCGAGTGCCGCCGGCGCGACGAGCGTGGTCAGCACCGCCGCCGGCACGGCATTCAGCCCGGCCTCGACGCGCGGATGGATATTTTCGAAGCGCGAGATCACCAGATGTCCGCCGATGCGGGTAAGGTAGGTGGCGATCGCACCGGCGATGATGATCCACAAGGTTGTGCTCATGGCCGCGCCTCGACACCACTGTGATGCGGCGGCAAGATGACCGCGAGCAGCACGCCGGCCACAGCGCCAATGGAGACGTGCCAGGGCGAGCCCACCGTTTTATAGGCGATGATGGAGGCAGCGGCACTGGCGACCACCACCGGCAGCCACAGCGGCCGTTTGCGAAAGCCCATGACCAGGCCGAGAAAATAGATCGGCAGCAGGAAATCGATGCCCAGAGCATGCGTATCGGGAATGAGCTTGCCGAACATCGCGCCGAGCGCGCCTTCCGTTACCCAGAATACATAAACCGGCAGACCAAGCCCCATATACCAGGCGAAGCCGACCGTCTCGCCGGCCTCCGCCTTACGCTCAGCCACCGCGAACTGCGGATCAGTGAGCAGGAAATAGCCTACCGCTTGCTGAACCAGCGGCCAGTGCGCGATGCGCCGGCCGATACCGGCGGAATAAAGCACATGGCGGAAATTCACGGCGAAGATCGACAGCACGATCAGCCATGGCGCGACATGCTGCCCGAACAATTCGATGCCGACCATCTGGCTGGCGCCGCCGTAGATCATGGCGCTCATCAGGACGGCTTCAAGCACCGAAAAACCATTGTCGACGGCAAGTGCCCCGAACAGCAGCCCGAACGGCGCCGCCGCCACCACGACCGGCGTCGAGAGCCGCACGCCTTGCCAGAAATCGCTCTTCGCGCTGTTTTCGGAGATTGCTTCCGCTGACATTGACCACTCCCTCGGGAATGGTCGTATGTAGGTAGCGCCGCCTGTCTTGTCACACCAATTCGCTTGAGCCAAACGATCAGGCGAAATGATCGCCAGGGCAGCGCCAGGCACAAAGTGCCGGCAAATTCGCTCGCCTCAGCTGACGAAATAGCGCTGCCATTCGAAGTCGGTGATATGCGATGCCTGCCAGGCGTCGAAGGCCGCCTGCTCGGCCCGCCGGCTCTCGGCGTAATTGTCGCGAAAGGTCTCGCCGAAGGCCTCGGCGCAGAAATCGGATGTTGCGAAGGCTTCGATCGAAGCGTTGAGCGTGCGCGACAATTTCGGCTTGTCGAGATTGGCCAGGTTCGATGTCACCGGCGCTTCGAGTGGCAATTCCTTTTCGATCCCCTCGCAGCCCGCCGCCAGGACCGCCGCTATTGACAGATATGGATTGATGTCGGCTCCAGGCGCACGATGCTCCAACCGGCAGGCGCCATCATTCGGCGTGGTGATGACGCGGATCGGCGCGGTACGGTTCTCAAAACCCCAGGCGACGTCTTCCGGCGACCATGCGCCACGATCGAAGCGGCGATAGGAATTTACCGTCGGCCGAAACAAGAGATGCGTTTCCTGCATTCGGTTCAACACGCCGGCGAGGAATTTCTCGGCGACCGGCGTCAGCCGGTTTGGTCCGGCGGCGAAGGCCGGCTTGCCGTCGCGCCACAGGCTGACATGGTGATGCGCACCGCAAGCACTTTCCTTGCCCGGCGGCTGGAAGCGAGTCATGAAAGTGGCAACCAGCCCGCGCTCGGCGCACAATTCGCGCAGATGCAGCTTGGCGCGCATGGCGTCGTCGGCCGCCTGCAGCGCCGTCTTCGGCGTCAGCGCGTATTCATACATGCCAAAGCCGTATTCGGTCACCAGAGAGGCGACGCCAATGCCGATGCTTTTCATGCGGGTGATGAACTCGGCTGCGAAATCCTGGTACTCGCCGCTGCGCACCAGGTCGTAATTGACCAGAGAATGGCCCCAGGGCTTCAACTCGCGATAGCGGCCGGCACGCATCAAATCATGGTCGGCGTGAAAAATGCCGAACTCATATTCGAGTGCGAAACGCGTTTCGTAGCCAAGCCTATTCATCCGCTCCTCGACCTTGGCCAGGACGCCGCGTGGATCGAACGGGCAGACCGTGCCGTCGAGCATGTAGGCGCGGGTAATGGCGGAGGCGAATTTCGGCTTCCAGCCGTGCTGGACGACGGTCGCCGGGTCGATGATGCCCTTGATGTTGGGAAAGCCGTTCTCTTCGTTGGCGCTTGCCGAAGCGAAGGCCACGTCGCCCATCGGCTGACCGTCGCCATGGGTGACGCAATAAAGGATGGCGTTGATCGCCTCGCCGTAACTCGACAATTTGAGCGGCGCGATCTTCGAGCGAAAGGCGCCTGACGTGTCGACCGTATGGATCTCGATGAACTCGACGCCATCGGCTGCCAGCTTGCTCTGCAACGCCTTAAGCTCGGGCGTGTACGCCGCGACCCTGTCCTCAAATTCCACTTTCAAACCTCCACCAGAAAACACCAGGCATCGCTATTTCGCGTGCCTGAAAAATCGCGAGAGCAATTCGTCCAGTTCGTAGCGGCCGCTGATGCCGCTTGGCCGGAAGGCCATGCAAAGCACGATGACGACGCCAAGCGCGACACCGGACAGACCAAGCAGTTGCGGCAGCTGGATGCCGGCAATCGTCACGCCGGATTCGATGCTGCGGATGAATTCGAGCCCGACCGAAAGCACGATCACGCCGGTCATCGCGCCGGTAACTGTCGCCATGCCGCCAAGGATCAGCATCGCCAGCGTCATGAAGATCATCTGGAAGTAGAACAGCTTCGGGCTGATCGTGCCGGCGAAATAGGCGTAGAGAATACCAGCCAGGCCGCAGATCAGCGCCGACAGCACCCATGAAATCAGCCGCAGGCGCCGGGCGTCGATGCCGAGTGCGGCGGCGGCTTGCGGGCTCTGGGCGCTGGCCCTCAGCTGCAGGCCCCAGCGGCTGTCCTTGAACAGCCGAGCCAACACGATCGCGAAGACCGACATCACCATCATCCAAGGCAGGCCGACGACCTTCGGAACGCCGAAGAAGGCCTGGTTGCCCTTGAACAGATCGGTCCAATTGAGAAAGACAGAATGGACGATGATCAGCAGTGCCAGGCTGACAATCGTTGCGGCAACGCCCGAAAGGCGGCTGATAACCTTGCCGCTGACCAGGGCCAGAACGCCGACCGCAAGCAGCGCGAGCAGCGCCGATGTGACGGGATCGAGCTCGAGCGTCGCGAAACCAAAAGGTGCGTTTGGAATGGACAGCTTCTTCATCGCCAGCGGCGTCGACAGGATGGCCACGCCATAGGCGCCAAGCCCGACAAAGGCGCTGTGGCCGAGATTGGCGATATTGCTGTTGCCCATGAAGACTTGCAGGCCGACGACGACGATCAGGTTGACGAAGGCGCCGAGCGCCAGAAAGGTATAGTAGGTCGGCGCGAAGTTCAGGATCAGCAGCCCGATCACCAGCACCGGCAACGACGTCACCAGCCCGCCGACGAGCGAGCGCACCAGCGCGCCGCCGGGCCTTGCGACAGGGGCAAGTGCGGTATCTTCGATCGCCTGCGACATCTCTGATCTCGCCACCTCGGATCTCGCCACTTCAGATCTCCCCACCTCAGATCTCTTTGTCGCCGAGTTCGATCCGTTGGCCAAGCAGGCCTTCCGGTCGGTAGACGAGAAGCGCGACGATGATCGCGTAGGTAAGCGCGTCCTTGAAGCCCCCATATTCCTGCGGCAAGGCGACGAGCAGGCCGACTTCGATGAAGCCGAGCAGCATGCCGCCGACCGCCGCCCCGGGAAGCGAGCCGAAACCACCGATGACGCAGGCAACGAAAGCCTTCAGCACCAGGCTGAAGCCGAGGTCGGGCGAGACGCTGCCGCGCCGCGCCATGATGAAGACGGCCGCGATACCGGCCAACGCACCGGAAATGGCGAAGGCGGTGGCAATCACCCGGTTTGCCCTGATGCCCATCAGGCGAACGGTGGCGAAGTCGCGTGAGGCCGCGCGGATCGCCAGACCAAGCGTCGACCGGTTGAGGAAGAGCACCAGGGCCAGGATGGTCAGGCCGGAGACGATCAATTCCATGACCTGAAGCGACGACACCGCAAACGGGCCGAAGAACCACATCTGGTTCAGGCCATTGAGGATAGAGACCGATTGCGGTTTCGGCGAGATCAGCAGCATGAACAGGTTCTGCACGACGATGCTGACGCCGAAGGCCGTCAGCAATCCCGTCGTCGTTGGCGCATAGCGAACCGGGCGGAACGCCACCCGCTCGAAGGCGATGGCCGCCAGCGCCGCCGCCGCGATGGCAAGCAGGACCGCGACGATTGGCGATGTCAGCCCCAGTGCCGCGGCCAGGAACACGCTGTAGGCCGAAACGCCGATGATCTCGCCATGGGCGAAATTCACCAGCCCCATGATCGAAAACACCACCGCCAGGCCAAGCGCCACCAGCGAATATTCCGCACCGAAGGCCAGTGCGTTCAAAAGTTGCTGCAGAGCGTAGTCCATGCCGCGCCTACCCGCCGATATAGAGATTGAGGAGGCCATGTTTGTCGGCAAGCCCGGACGGCGGCCCGTCAAAGCGAAGCGCGCCGGAACTCATGACATAGACGCGGTCGGCAAAGCGCAGCGCCTGCCTGGCGTTCTGCTCGACCACCAGCAGCGTCAGCCCCTCGGCCTTGAGCTGGCCGATGAAATCGAAGATCCGCACGACGATCTTCGGCGCCAGCCCCAGCGAGGGTTCGTCGAGAAGCAGAAGTTTTGGCCGCGACATCAGCGACCGCGCAATGGCCAGCATCTGCTGCTCGCCACCCGAAAGCGTGCCGGCTGCCTGCGCGTAGCGTTCAGAGAGGACCGGGAACAGAGCGAGGAAGCGCTCCATGTCCTGGCGCACGCCGCGGGCGTCGCGCCGCGTCGCCGCACCCAGCCGCAGGTTCTCGCCAACCGTCAAATTGGCGAAGATGTGCCGGCCTTCCGGCGTCGATGTCAGGCCGGCACGAATGCGATCCTCGGTTCGAACACGCGATATATCCCGGCCGTCAAGCACGATACGGCCGGCCGACGGTGCGACAAGGCCCGTCAGGGCATTGATGGTCGAGCTCTTGCCGGCGCCGTTCGGGCCAAGCAGGGCGACAAGCTCGCCCTGCCCCACCGACAGCGACAGATCGCGCACGGCGGCGACCGCGCCGTAGCGCACGCTCAGATTCTCGACCTTCAGCACGAACCGGCCCGGATTGTCGCTCGCGGCATGATCAAAACAGCTTTGCCAATCAGTTCAACGCCGGAACGAAGGTCGGCTGCGCGTCGGTGATGAGCACGCGCTTGCCGTTCGAGAAGCCCATCACCGGCACGGCCTTGACCGGATAGCCCTTCTTTTCGGCGAAGGAGATGACCGGCGCCGTTGTGCCGGGATAGCCGCCCGACGCGCGGATCGCTTCGCGTAAGGCCGCGGGCTCGACGGTGCCGGACTTCTTCGCCGCCTCATAGCTGATCTGCACCATGTCGGCGCCGAGCGCGTCAAAGATGCCGTTGATCTTGTAGCCATCGGCCTTGCACTGCCCCAGGAAGTGGTCGATCGGGCTGTCGACGCCGGTCGCGCCATGGGTGGCGAACATCACCTTCTCAAGCGAAGCCGGATCGCCGACGGTCCCTTCCAGCGACTTGTCGTCGAAGGCGTCGCAACCGGCAACCCAGCCGTCATAGCCATTGGCGCGCAGCTGGCGAATGAGGATGCCGACATCGGGCAGCACGCCGCAGACATGGATGGCGTCCGGCTTTTCAGGCAATGCCTTGATGCTGGCGATCTGCGGCGACCAGTCCGTGGTGCCCCAGGAATAGTTGAGCTTGGAGACGACTTTGCCGCCGAGATGTTCAAACACCTCGCCGAACCATTCCGGCAGTTTCTCCGAATAGGAGCCGGCATCGGGCGAGACCAGCAGCGCCACGGTGCGCGCACCCTTGCCATAGAGTGCATCGGCCGTGGCCGCCGCATTGATCGGATCGGGCACGGCGCCGGCAATGAAATTGTCGAGGCCTGCCTGCTGCATCTCGATCTGGGTGTTTGGCGCCGAAAACACCGTCGCGCCATAGGGTTCAGCGATCTGGGCGGTCGGGATCAGCGCATCCGGGAACGGCACGCCGGTGATGACCTGGGCCCCGGCGTCGAGGAACTTCTGGCCGAGCGAAACCGAAAGCTGCGGATCGGAACGATTGTCCTCGATCATCAGTTCGATCTTGGGATCACCGGCGCCAGCCGCCTTGTTCAATTTGTCGGCCATGCAGCGGGCGCCTTCGGCCTCGCTGTAAGGCGCATAGGTGCCGGTCATCGCCACCGCGAGCCCGATCTTCAGATCGGCGGCGCCGGCGTGCGCCACCTGCAAGAGCCCTGCCGCGGCAATCGCGGCCCCCAAGATCATCCTGTCCATTGAACCCCTCCTTCTCCCTTGTTGTTGCAGTTCCCAGGTGCCGTCACGATGTCTCGGACTGCCCGACATAAACCTCGATGACGCGCGGATCGCGCCACACCGCTTCGGTCTGCCCGGATGCGATCACCTGGCCCTGGTCCATGACGCAGAGCCGGTCGCAAAGCCGGTTGATGAAACGCAGATCGTGATCGATGACGATGGTCGCGCAGCCGACATCGCGGCGAATGCCCTCGATCGCCACCGCCAGTGTCTCGGATTCATCTTCATTGAGCCCGGCCGCCGGCTCGTCGAGCAGAAGCAGCGAAGGACCGAGCGCCAGCGCGCGGGCGATTTCGAGCCGGCGCTGGCTGCCGTAGGACAATGTCCCGGCCGGAACATCGGCGAAGCCATCCAGTTGATATTGGGCAAGCAGCTTATCGACGCCGATACGTGCCGCGACATCGGGGCGGACCGAGCGACAGGTGATATGGGCGACCTCGACATTCTGCCGGACGGTCAAATCCTTGAACAGGCGGATGGTCTGGAAGGTGCGGCCGACGCCTGCCCGCGCGCAATGCTCGGGACCGTGGCCAGCGATTTCCTTGCCTGCCAGCTTCACGCTGCCGGTGTCCGGCTTGAGCACACCGGAGATGGCGTTGACCAGTGTGGATTTTCCAGCACCGTTGGGACCGATCAAGCCGAGGATTTCGCCGGCCGCGCAAGACAGCGAAGCACTGTGCAAGGCCTGCACGCCGCCAAAAGTCTTGCTGACTGCCTCAACCGACAGCATCGGTCACATCTCCCATCCCGGCCGATGGCTTTTTCTCCTGTCAGCCGGTCATCAAGGATGCTAGACCCCCGACTTTTCCATAACAAGTATTTTTTTCCATTTTAGAAAATATTCTTGGCGAGCCGAACTTCCGGCCCGAAATCCGACGGGTGGGGATCAGGCCCCGGCGCCGGCCGGCAGCCCGTCGCGCGGTACCGTGTTCGACATCAGCATGATGACGGGCGCGTCGCCGAGCGCGATATAAGCGTGCCGCATTTCGCCGTCGAACAGGATGCTGTCGCCCGGTTGCAGCACCGTCGGGTCATAATGGATCGTATGCAGTTCCAGACTGCCGCTGAGCACATGGATGAACTCCTCGCCCGAATGGCTACGCCAGCCGCCATTCTCCTCAAAACTCCTTGCCCGCAGCGTGACGCGCCAGAAAATGTTGGTCTTGTCGCGAAAATCGCTGCACAGGACCTCGAATTCCATGGCATTGCCCTGATGCAGGATGCCGCTGCCGGCGCGCGTGATCGAGCGGCGCGCCTGCATGCCCGGCTTCGGGCTGAACAGGAAGGACGCCACCGGCACATGCAGCACGCCGGCGATCATCAGCGCCACGTCGACCGTCAGGCGCGCCTTGCCGTTCTCGAGCTTCGACAGCTGCGAGACCGAAAGGCCGGAGCGCTCGCTGAGGTCGCGCAGCGTGATGTTCTGCTCTTTGCGCGCATCCCTGATCTTGCTGCCCACATTGCCCTGCATCGCCCATGCCCTTGGCTGTCGTGTTTCCAATTCGACAAGCTCTAGCGGCGTGGCCCGAGGGCGTCCAGCCTTTAGACGGCTACGGCTGATTTCGGCCATAGTGACATCGCGACAGCGGCAAAGCTTGTCTCCAGAGTCTGGCTGATGAGTTCGAATTTTTCCGGATCGGAAAGCAGGTCGTTGCGGACTTCGAGATAGAGGCAGGGTCTGCCCTGCTCTAGCCCGTGCCGGTTCAGCGTGTAGCCGACCGCTTGACGCCAGTCGTATGGCGCGTTGTCGCCGATCCTCAAGCCTGCTTCGGCGCCACGCGCGCCGAGGGTTTTGAGAACCGAGGTGACGAAAGGCGACGGCTCGCGCCACAGCACACCGATATCGACATCGCGCCTGATGCCACCCATCACCGGGGTGAAGGAATGTATCGAGACGAGCGCCTGCCTGCCTGCCGCGGTCCCGGTGATCGCCTGTTCGACCGGCGCCCAGGCGATGCGCTTGCGCAGCCTGGCGTCAGCCGCATCGACCGCGAGATTGCCAGGCACCGGAATACCGCCGAGATCCGGTCGCATGAAGTCCCACTCGCCCGCCGG
Source organism: Mesorhizobium sp. M0938 (assembly GCF_040319125.1). NCBI lineage: Bacteria > Pseudomonadati > Pseudomonadota > Alphaproteobacteria > Hyphomicrobiales > Phyllobacteriaceae > Mesorhizobium > Mesorhizobium sp. M0938. The sequence continues at coordinate 25,137 of NZ_JAMYNS010000015.1, forward strand.
ACGGTTATAATCGAGGAACAGCCTCGAATAATGCGCGACCACGGCTGGCGCCCGCAACGTTCGCGACAGCCGGCGCGTCAAAGCGTCGATGCCGATGTCGACGGCGAAATGCGTGCCGAGATAGGGCGCTGCCAGGCCAAGATCATGCCATGGCGCCGGCACAAGATTGCCGGCGTGCTCGGCGATCAGCAGGTAGGGGCTCGCCGCGTCGGGCAACAGCCGCTCGACGCTGGCTGCGGCCAGCCTCTCGACAGTCGCATCGTCAAGCCCTGCAAGGCTTGCAGCGTTCACCGGACGACCTCCAATTCAACCGATGACGGAGCGGACGTGATAGGCCTTCGCCGCCGTCGCTTCTGTCAGGCCGGCGCGGCCATTGGTGCGGCCGAGGCCCGAATTCTTGATGCCGCCCCATGGCAGGTGCAGGTCGGCGTGGTCGCAGCGGTTGAGATAGACGGTGCCGGCCTCGACTTCGTCGAGCAGCGCCACGCCGCGATCGATGTCCTGCGTCCAGATCGAGGCGCTCAGGCCGAAATCACTGTCGTTCATCAGGCCGATTGCCCGGTCGTCGCCGTCGACCGACTGGATGCAAGCCACCGGTCCGAACAGCTCGTCGCGCATGATCTGCATGCCGTGATCGACCCCGACCAGGACTTCCGGAGCGAAATAGGCGGCGCCAAGCCTTGTGGCCTTGAGCGCACCATCCTGCGGCATCAGCCGCCGCGCCCCTGCCCGCACCGCGCCTTCGGTGAGACCGCGGATCGTGTCGGCGGCGCTCGCCCGCACCACCGGGCCGACCATCGGCTTCTCGCCGATCGGATGCCCGATGGTCCATTTCGCCGTCTCGGCGACAAGGGCGTCGACGAAGCGGTCATGGATCGCCTGGTCGACATAGATGCGCTCGACCGAACAGCAGGACTGGCCTGCATTGGAGTATGTGCCCTCTGCGATCAGCGGTATCGCCGCCTCGAGATCGGCATCGGCGCGGACATAGGTCGGGTCCTTGCCGCCGAGTTCGAGATGCACCTGGGTGAACGTGCCGGCGGCGGCGGCATGAACGCGCCGGCCGCCATTGACTGAACCGATGAAGTTCACCGCATTGAAGGCACCGGACGCGATAAGGTGCTCGGCATCGGCATGGTCGAGATGCAAGCTTTGGAACACGCCTTCGGGGCCGCCGGCGGCACGAAAAGCCTCCTCTGCCACCTCCGCGATCAGCGGCGTCTGCGGCGAATGCTTGAAGATCACGACATTGCCAGCCGCAAGCGGCGACGTCACCAGATAGCCCAGCATGGCTGTCGGATAGTTCCAGGCACAGATCGACAGATGCAGGCCACCCGCCACCGGCCGCGCATAGCGGCGGATGGTCTCGTCGGAGGGATAGGGCACGTCGGCCAGCGTTTCCGGCGCGATGTCGAAAAGCAGCTGTCCGATCAGCGCAAGACGCGGCGTCTCGTCCGCCTGCCACAGCGGTCGTCCTATCTGCCATGCGACCATCTCGGCAAGCGGAGCGGCCCGGGCTTTCATTTCCTCGCCGAAGCGCAGCAGGATCGCCAGCCGCTCGGCCAGCGGCGTCCGCCGCCAGGAGGGCAGTGCCGCCCGGGCCCGCGCCAGCGCGGCTTCGATTGCCGTGCCGTCGGCATAGCCGCGCGTCACAAAGGTCGAGCCGTCGACAGGAGAGGTCACGGAGAAGGTCCGCGCGCCGGAATGCAGGTTCATGAGCTTGAAATCCGTTCGAACTGGGAAGTCATCCGGCCACGATATCGCTATTTTCCATTTTGGCAAATTTTTTCTAATACCGCTTGATGGAATTTTTATCCGCCCCTATTGTCCGGCGATCGCGTTGGGCGGAGCACATGAGGGCAAGCAGATGATCGTTTATGATTTCACCGGCAGGCACGCGGTAGTCGCCGGCGCCGGTGGCGGCATGGGCGAAGCGATCGCGCTTGCACTGCTCGAAGCGGGAGCATCCGTTACCGCCATCGACGTCAAGGCCCGCCCAGCCTCCCTTGCCTCCTATGACGACAGGCTCACTTTCGCGCAAGGCGATCTCACCGACGCCGCCTTCGTCGAACAGACCATCGGCTCGGCGGGCCGCGAGCGAGGTGGCATCGACTATCTCGCTAATGTCGCCGGCGTGCTGTGGTTCGGCCGCGACAGGTCGGCCCTCGACATGGATCTCGACGTCTGGGACCAGGTCTTCAACATCAACCTGAAATCCTTCGTGCACACGGCGCGATCGGTCGTTCCCCATATGCGCTCCGGCGGGCGCGGCGGGGCCATGGTCCACTTCTCGACCATCCAGTGGTATCGTGGCGACGCCAACCCCCAAGATGCCTACCAGGCATCGAAGGCGGGTGTCTGCGCGCTTTCCAAATCGCTGGCCATGCAGCTTGCCGGCGACCGCATCCGGTCGAACGCCATCTGTCCGGGCATGGCGCTGACGCCGCTGCAGGCGCGCTGGGACACCGAGGAAAAGCGCTCGGCAGTCGCCAGTTACGCGCCGCTCGGCCGGATCGGCACACCTCAGGACATGGCCAATGCCGCGCTTTTCCTGCTCTCCGACCAGGCAAGTTACATCACCGGAATTGAGCTCCCTGTTGACGGTGGTCTCTTGATGCGAATGTAGCGCCGCATCCGCGACCGGACCGCACCGGAAACCCTAACTCGCCGAAACCTTGCCCTGGATCGCCCGGCCCCAGTCGAGCAGCGGCCTGGCGCACACGGTGAAATCGACAAGTTCGTCGACCAGGGCCGACGTGTGGATTCCAGCCGGGTCGATCGTGTGACGGACAGCGAAATGCCGGTTGCGGACAGCCTGGGCGAGATCGGCGTCCGTGACCTGGTCGAAGCCGCGTGGCGCGCGCTTCAAGCATCCTTCCGTGTCGAGGTCGAGGCCGGCTTTCTTCAATTTCCCGATCAGGCCGCGGAATTCCGCCGGTTTCGTTGCGATCGCCCTTCGCATGGCCTGGAGCAGCTCCGGGCCCGGCTGCCACCAGGCAACCCCGGCAAAGCAACGGTCAAGCCCGATGTAAACGAAGAACACGCCCTGCTCCATCTTGGTGCCGTTCGGCGACAGGATGGCCGACAAATGGCTGTTATAGGGCCGCTTGTCCTTGGCAAAGCGCACGTCGCGATTGATGCGAAACAGCGACTTCTTGCGATCGCCGCGCAAGCCCAGTCCCGCCACCGCGAAGCGTTCGGAGAGCGTTTCGACGAGATCTCCGAACGGCTCATAAAGCTCCCGCACGTAAAGGTCGCGATTCTCCTGGAACCACTCCCGGCTCTGATGGAAATCCAGCGCCTTGAGAAATGGAATCGCCTTCCGGCCGAAACCGTCGAACGTGCCCGTCATCACGCCTTGCCGATCCGCGCTAGCCAGGCGTCCTCGTCGATCACCTCGATGCCGAGTTCGGTGGCGAGCTTGAGCTTGGAGCCGGCGCCTGGTCCGGCAACCACCAGATCGGTCTTGGCGGAGACCGAGCCCGCGACTTTCGCGCCGAGCCGTTCGGCCATCGCCTTGGCTTCCGGTCGCGTCATCTTTTCCAGCGTGCCGGTGAAGACGATCGTCTTGCCGGCGACAGCGCTGTCGGCCGAGACGTTGACGATGTAGGGCTTCGGCCGGACCTGCGCGAGCAGCGCGTCGAGCACGTCGTCGTTGCGCTCGTTGCCGAAGAAATCGCGCAGCGCGTTGATCACCGTGTCGCCAATGCCGTTGATCGACGGAAAAACGTCATGCGGATTCTCGGCTTTTGCAGTCTCCTTGCCGATGCGGATCAGCTCCTCGATGGTCGAGAACTCTCGGGCAAGCACGGCCGCCGTCGTCTCGCCAATGTGACGAATGCCAAGCGCGAAGATGAAGCGATCGAGCTCCGGTTCGCGGCGAGCGTCGATGGCAGCGAAGAGCTTGTCCAGGCTTTCATAGTTGCGATCCTCGACACCGCGCACATTCTTGCGAGTCTTGCCTGATGCCGCCTCGCGTTGCCTCGCCTGCTCCTCGCGCCGCTCGGCCAAAGCCCTGGTGACGGCTAGACGCCGATCCCTGAGCGTGAAGATGTCGGCGGCTGTCTTGATCAATCCCGCATTGAAGAACAGGTCGATGTTTTCGGCGCCGAGGCCTTCGATATCCAGGGCGCCGCGCGACACGAAGTGGCGCAACCCTTCCACGGCCTGCGCCGGGCAGATCAGTTCGCCGGTGCAGCGGCGGCGGGAATCTTCCTTGCCGGTCTTCTCGTTGATCTCGCGCGTCGCCGGCGAGCCGCAGATCGGGCAGACGTGCGGAAATTCGTAGGGCGCGGCATCGGCCGGCCGCTTATCAATAACGACGCTGACGATCTGCGGAATGACGTCCCCTGCCCGCTGGATCACCACCGTGTCGCCGATGCGCACATCGATGCCGTCACGGATCGGCTGGCCGGTGCTGTCCAGGCCCTTGATATAGTCCTCATTGTGCAGCGTGACGTTCTCGACCACCACGCCGCCGACCGTGACTGGCGCCAGTCGCGCAACCGGCGCAAGCGTGCCGGTACGGCCGACCTGGATGTCGATCCTCTGCACGGTCGTCATTGCCTGTTCGGCCGGAAATTTATGAGCGACAGCCCAGCGCGGTTCGCCGGTGACAAAACCCCATCGGCGCTGCAGCTCCAACTGGTCGACCTTGTAGACGACGCCGTCTATGTCGTAGCCAAGCGACGAGCGCTGCTCCTCGATCAGGTGGTAATGCGCGACCAGTTCCTCGACCGACTTGGCCCGCACCATTAGCGGGCTGATCTGGAACCCCCAATCCTTGAACTTCTGCACGGACTCGTACTGGGTCGGAGCGGAATCCGCCGTCGTATAGCCCCAGGCATAGGCGAAAAATCTAAGATTGCGGCTGGCGGTGACGGATGGATCTTTCTGCCGAAGCGACCCGGCCGCCGTATTGCGAGGATTGACGTAGTCCTGGCCGCCGGCCGCCGCCGACCGTTGCTTCAGTGCCTCGAATTCCGCATAGGTCATATAGACCTCGCCGCGAATTTCGATGACATCGGGCCAGCCCGAACCTTTCAGGCGCTTGGGAATGTCGGCGATCGTTCTGAGATTGGCGGTGATGTCCTCGCCGACGGCGCCGTCGCCGCGCGTTGCGCCCTGCACGAACACGCCGCCTTCATAGCGCAGCGAAGCCGACAGGCCGTCGATCTTCGGCTCGGCCGTGAAAGCGATGTCGAGATCCTTGTCGCGATCGAAGAATCGCCGGCCGCGTTCGATGAAATCGGCGACGTCCTGGTCGGTATAGGCCTTGGCCAAGCTGAGCATCGGCACCGCATGACGCACCTTGGCAAAGCCTTCCGCCGGCGGCGAGCCGACCCGGCGCGACGGCGAATCTTCGCGCACCAGATCGGGAAAGCGTTGTTCGATGGCGAGGTTGCGCCGCGTCAGCGCGTCATACTCGGCGTCCGTGATAACAGGCGCGTCCTCGCCATGGTATCGCCGGTCGTGCTCGGCGATCTCGTCGGCCAGCCGCTTCAGCTCGCTGGCTGCCTCGCTCTCGTTGAGCGAATCGACGGATTTTTCGGACATGAACTGCTTCCCCAAGAATGGCGCGCCACTATAGATCAGGATTTGCCGCAAGGGAGCCAGCTCGCGAGAAAATCATTCCTGAACAGCGGGATGCAGCCATCTCCTGACTCTGCCGGAAAGCCGGACTTGCCGCATCGGACGGTGTGTTTCTATGCTGCGGCCGTATTCTCGCGCAGCAGCCGCTCGGCCGCGGCGCGGGCTTCGTCGGTGATGGTCGCTCCGGCCAGCATGCGCGCGATCTCTTCCTGGCGCGCTGCCCGGTCCATCTCGGCGATGCCGGTGGCGACACGATCGGCGCTGCCGGATTTGGAGATCAGGAAATGCGTCGCCGCGCGCGCTGCCACCTGCGGCGCGTGCGTAACCGAAAGCACCTGCACGCGCTTCGACAACCGCGCCAACCTTTGGCCGATGGCGTCCGCCACCGCGCCGCCAACGCCGGTGTCGATTTCATCGAAGACCAAGGTCGGCGCCGAACCGCGGTCGGCCAGCGCCACTTTCAGCGCCAGCAGAAAGCGCGACAGCTCACCGCCGGAAGCGACCTTCATCATTGGGCCGGGCCTGGTGCCGGGATTGGTGCGCACCCAGAACTCGACCTGGTCGATGCCCTCTTCCATCCGGCTTTCGGCAACGCTCGTCATTTCGACGATGAATTCGGCCCGTTCGAGCTTCAGCGCCGGCAGTTCGGCCATGACGGCCTTGGTCAGCCCGACGGCCGCCGCGTGGCGAAGCGACAACAGCTGCGCCGCCGAAATGTCGTAGGCCTCGCGCGCCGCCGCGGCCTGCTTTTCCAGCCCGTGCAGGCGCTCTTCGCCGGCATCGAGATCGGCTAGATCGGCGACCATCGTGTCACGCAACTGCGCCAGATCGTCGACCGCCACGCTGTGCTTGCGCGAGGCGGCGCGCAGCGAAAACAGCCGCTCTTCCGCCTTCTCCAACCGCTGCGGATCGTATTCGGTGGCGCGAAGGGCTGCTTCGACACCCGACTGCGCCGCGTCGAGCGACAGCATCGCCTCGTCGAGCGACTTGACCACGTCGTCGAGCAGGCCCGGCGCTTCCGTCACCTTGCGCTGCAGGCGCCTGAGCAGGCTGGCAAGCTGCGGCAAGGGCGAGGACGGTCCGGAAAGTACATCCTGCGCGTCATGGATTTCCGAGGCGATCTTTTCCGCCCGCATCATCGTGGCGCGCAATTCCGCCAGCTCGGTCTCTTCGCCGGGCTGGGGATCGAGCTTGGTCAATTCGGCGACCGCGGCCCTGAGATAGTCGGCCTCGCGCGCCGCCGCTTCAACCTTGGCGCGGTGCTTGGCAAGGTCCTGCTCACAGCCTCGCCAATAGCGCCACGCCTCACCTGTCGCACGGACAGTGCCGAGATGACCGCCAAAACTGTCCAGCAATTCGCGATGGGCGCCGGGATCGACCAGGGCGCGCTCGTCATGCTGGCCGTGGATCTCGACCAGCGCGTGACCGACGTCGCGCATCAGCGTCACGCTGGAAGGCTGGTCGTTGACGAAAACGCGGGTACGGCCGTCCGCCGTCTGCACGCGGCGCAGGATGATGTCGCCATCGTCCTCGATGGCGTTGTCGGCAAGCAGCATGCGTGCAGGATGGTTGCGCGGCACGTCGAACACGGCGATGACCTGGCCCTGTGCCGCGCCATGCCGCACCAGCGAGGCGTCGCCGCGGGCGCCGAGCGCCAGCGACAGCGCGTCGAGCAGGATGGATTTTCCAGCGCCGGTTTCGCCGGTCAGCACCGAAAGGCCTGACGAAAAGTCGATGTCCAGCTTTTCGATCAGAACGATATCGCGGATCGACAGTCTGGAAAGCATGGTGATGCGCCGCTCAGGCGCCGGTGATCAGCTTCCCGGCCTTGGCGATCCACGACCCGGCGTTCTCGCGCGGCTCGAGCCCACCAGTCTGCAGGAGCTTGTAGGAATCCTTGTACCACACGCTGTCGGGATAGTTGGTGCCGAGCACAGCCGCGGCGGTCTGCGCCTCCGATGTCAGCCCCATCGCATAGTAGCTTTCGGTAAGGCGCGCGAGCGCCTCCTCGACATGGCGCGTATTGGAATAGGTCTCCACCACATTGCGGAACCGCTTGACGGCGGCGATATATTCACGGCGCTCAAGATAATAACGGCCGATCTGCATCTCCTTGCCGGCGAGCTGGTCGTTGGCGAAGCGGATCTTTTCCTTGGCGTCGTCGACATATTCAGAATCAGGCCAGCGCGTCACCAGATCCTGCATCGTCTGCACGGTCTGGCGCGCTTCCTTCTGGTCCTGGGTGACGTCCTTGATTTGCCGGTAATAGCTCAGCCCGATGATGTACTGGGCGTAAGCCGCGTCATCGGTCGACGGATAGAGCGTAAGATAGCGCTTGGCCGAACCGATCGCCTCGGTATAGTTTCCCTGGCGATAGTCGGCAAAGGCGCCCATCACCATCGATTTGCGAGCGTATTCCGAATAGGGATGCTGACGGTCGACCGCACTGAACTTGCGGCTCGCCTCTTTCAGGCGGCCGGCATTCAGGTTGGCGAGGCCCTGATTGTAGAGAACGTCGGCCGGTTCGGTTTGCTCGACATAGGTCGATAGGTCGACATCCTTCTCGGACGACATGCAGGCCGACAGGATCAGCGATGGAACAACCACCGAAAGCGCCAGGAAAACAGCCCGCTGCGGCGCTTTCGATTGACCAATTCGCTTGAAGAACATGATTGGATTCCGCCCTTTCGGCGTCATTGCAGTCGTCATTCGCTCTGGGGCAGCAGCCATAAACATAATCGCCGTGCCCGGCAACGCTATCCCCGGCCAATCGCACATTTTTGTGGCGGCTAGACGCGGCCTGCGCACTTACATGATTTCGCCGGCCAATGATGCATTCCTGCAACACAGGCCGACGGTTATAAAAGCCGAAAAACGTTAAGAATCAGACCATCCAGGGCGCGTAAACGGGCGCGTAGACGGCGTTCATCTCGGCGGTACGACCGCGCTCGCGGCGTGTCGTCTCGACGATCTCGAACGCCGAACGGTCCGACAAAAGGCGGCGCAGCGCCGCCGCGTTCAGCCTGTGGCCGCCGCGATAGGAACGGAAGCAGCCGATGAACCGGGAGCCGGCCAGAGCCAGATCGCCCATGGCGTCCATCGTCTTGTGGCGCACGAACTCGTTGGGATAACGCAAGCCTCCCATATTGATCACGCGGTTGTCGTCGCCGATCACCAGGGAGTTTTCCAGCGATGAGCCAAGCGCATAGCCGGCCGCCCACAGCCGCTCGACATCCTTCATGAAACCGAAGGTACGGGCCCGCGCGATATCGCGGCGGAAAATGTCGGCGTTCATGTCGGATGCGAAGAGCTGACGGCCGATCGCCGGGCTTTCGAAATCGATCTCGATCTCGAAGCGCGTGCCGTCATAGGGCCTGAACTCCGCCCAGGAGGCACCGTTCTCGATGCGAACCGGCTTGACTACCCTGATGTAGCGGCGCTTGACCGGCAGCGTGTCGATGCCCGCCTGGTCGATGGCCTCCACGAACGCCAAGGCGCTGCCGTCAAGGATCGGCACCTCGTGGCCGTCGATCTCGATGACGACATTATCGATGCCGAGCCCGAAAAGCGTGGCCATCAGATGTTCGACGGTGGCGATATGCTCGCCTGCCGGATCGCCGAGCATTGTGCAAAGGTCGGTAGCGCCGACTTCGGAAACGAGCGCACGAAATTCACGCCCCTCGCTTCCATTCGAAAGCTGGAACACGACACCCGTATCAGCGTCTGCCGGCAGGAAATGAACGGTCACCGAATTGCCGCTGTGAACACCGGTGCCTGTCAGCGTCGCACGCGATTTAAGTGTCGTCTGATAGTCGTGCAAAACAAACCCCATAGCCCATACTGCCTAAGTCCGCTTCATGAGCCCAAGGGGGGCGCGGCTCTTCGATCGGCAGGCAGGGCACTTCCCCGAATCCCAGCAAACCGACATTGCTCGGGGCGAAGATAGTGTTCCGGCAGAAAGTCTCCAAATCACGGTTTCTTACTCACTGTAACCGCGATCTGGAGTGGACATGGTCCCGTAACGGGTTGTTTTTTAATCGCTTTCAACATTAACAGGCAAACAATTTCTTGTCTGCCTGTTAACAATTGTTACAGACCGTTAACGGGTCAATTGGCCTGACGGCGCAGGAATGCCGGAATCTCCAGCTGATCGTCTTCCTGGACGGCCCTGCTCTGCGGCGTCAGCCGGCCCTGGTCGTCCAACTGGCCGCGGCGCGGCGCGTAAAGCTGCGGGTCCTGGCTGGCAAGGCGGCGCACTTCGGGCGCTGCCTGGCGCAGTTTTGGCTCGCGCGGCTGCGCCGGCTGCAGCCGTGCAGGCTCCTCTTCGCGGCGGGTAAGGCCGTTCGTCAGGCGCTTGAGCAGTCCCATCGGTCCGCTGTTCTCATGGTCGGCCGGGCGGGCCTTGGCTTCCACTTCGGCCTTCACCACCGGTGGGAAGTCCTCGACGCGCGGCATGCGCTGGGGTGCTGCGGCTACCGGGTGAAGCATTTCGCGCTGTGGCGCAGGCTGCATCACCTGCTGAACCACTGGCTGCACCATCGGCTGCGGCTGGGCCGGTGGCGCCTGGAAGATCTTGCTCTGTGGGCGGAAGTCTTCCGCCTGGGCAACCGGCGCGGGACGCGTCATCGCCGCGGCATTCGCCTCGGCAAGCTGGATCGCCTCGGCTACAGGATCGGCGGCGCGTGGTTCGTAGCCTCCCTGCTGGACAGGCGCAGGACGGCTTTCCGTGACCGGAACGGCCGGGCGGCTGACGGGCTTTGGCGGAGCGGTGCGGATGGCGATCGGCGCGGCGGCGATGTCAGCCGCCGATTTGTCGATGCCGGTAGCAACCACGGAGACGCGGATGACGCCTTCGAGATCCTCGTCGAACGTCGCACCCAGAATGATGTTGGCTTCCTGGTCGACCTCCTCGCGAATGCGGGTCGCCGCCTCGTCGACTTCGAACAGGGTCAGGTCGCGGCCGCCGGTGATCGAGATCAACAGGCCCTTGGCGCCCTTCATCGAGGTCTCGTCGAGCAGCGGGTTGGCGATCGCGGCTTCGGCGGCGGCCATTGCGCGCCCCTCGCCGGAAGCTTCGCCCGTCCCCATCATCGCCTTGCCCATCTCGCGCATGACCGAGCGGACGTCGGCGAAGTCGAGGTTGATCAGTCCTTCCTTGACCATCAGGTCGGTGATGCAGGCCACCCCGGAGTAGAGCACCTGGTCGGCCATGGCGAAAGCGTCGGCGAAGGTCGTCTTGTCATTGGCCAGCCGGAACAGGTTCTGGTTGGGGATGACGATGAGGGTGTCGACGCATTTCTGCAATTCCTCAATGCCAAGATCCGCCGTCTTCATGCGGCGCTGGCCTTCGAAATGGAACGGCTTGGTGACGACGCCGACGGTGAGAATCCCCTTCTCTCGAGCAGCACGTGCAACGACCGGCGCGGCCCCCGTCCCGGTGCCGCCGCCCATGCCGGCAGTGACGAAGCACATATGGGTGTTGGAGAGGTGATCGATGATCTCGTCGATGCATTCCTCCGCCGCCGCGCGCCCGACTTCCGGTTGCGATCCCGCACCCAGGCCCTCGGTGACATGCGCGCCGAGCTGGATCAGGCGGTCCGCCTTGGACATGGTCAATGCCTGCGCGTCGGTATTGGCCACCACGAACTCGACGCCGCGCAAGCCGGCTGTGATCATGTTGTTGACGGCATTGCCGCCGCCGCCGCCGACACCGAACACGGTGATACGCGGCTTGAGCTCGGTGATGTCCGGCTTCTGCAGATTGATGGTCATTGTCTCCGTCCTTTGCCTTTCCCGCCGCTTCGCCGCTGCGGCCGCCTATGGGGCTGTCCCCGTCAATTTAAAAACTGTCTCTCAACCACTGACTCATTCGATGCAGTTTTCCGCCCGTTCCGGTCATCCTGAGACCAGAAATTCCTTTCGCCGGATGGCTCTCGAAATTCGCCATCTGCGGATAGATCAAAAGCCCGACCGGCGTCGAGAAAGCCGGCCCCTTGGCCGCTTCGGGCAGCCCCGCCACGCCGAGCGGACGGCCGATGCGCACATTGCGTCCGAGAATGCGGCGCGCCGCCTCCGGCAGGCCGGAAAGCTGGCTGGCGCCGCCGGTCAGCACGACACGCTTGCCGACGGCATTGCCGTAGCCGGACCTATTCAGCCGGTCGCGCAACAGTTCGAGCGTCTCGTCGATGCGCGCCCGGATGATACGCGTCATTACCGAACGCGGTATCTGCAACGGCACCTCGCCATCTTCGCCGATCGGCTGTATCGAGACCAGGTCGCGGTCGTCGGCACTTCCGGGCAGCGCCGAGCCATGCATCACTTTCAGCCTCTCGGCGGCGTCTAGCGAGGTCGACAGGCCCTTGGCCATGTCCAGCGTCACATGGTTGCCGCCGATGGCGATCGCGTCGCCATGGACGAACTTGCCTTCCGAAAAGACCGAGATCGTCGTGGTGCCGCCACCCATGTCGATGCAGGCTGCGCCCATTTCGAGTTCGTCGTCGACCAGCGCGGCAAGCCCGCTGGCATAGGGCGTCGCCACCATGCGCTCGACCGACAGATGCGAACGGTTGATGCAAAGCTCCAGATTGCGCAAAGGTGCCGCGTCACCCGTCAGCACATGCATGTCGACGCCGAGCTGGTCGCCAACCATGCCGCGCGGATCACGCACGCCGCGCTCGGCGTCCAGCGAAAAACCGACGGGAAGCGAATGGATCACCTCGCGCTCGGCCCGCAGCGCCTGCTTGGCGCCGGCGGCAAGCACGCGCTTGATGTCGGCCTCGTCGGCCTCATGGCCGCCGAGGTTGATGGTTGCCGAGAAGCTTTCGCTCTTCAGCCGGCCGGCTGTCATGTTGACGATCAACGAATCGACCGTCAGGCCGGCCATGCGCTCGGCGGCATCGACGGCAAGGCGGATGGCGTGCTCGGCCCTGTCGAGATCGATGACGACGCCCGATTTCACGCCTTGCGATTTCTGGTGGCCGATGCCGATCACCTGGATGCGATGCGAGCGCCCGCGCAGCAGCATGCCGTCCTCGCGCGGCTTGAGCTTGGCCACCACGCAGCAGACCTTGCTCGAACCGACATCCAGCACCGTCATGATGCCGGACCGGCGCGACGAGGCGTCGCTGTTGCCGCCAAGCCAGCTCATATTTTCGTCTCCGCCTTGCGCTTCGGCATTTTCGGCTTTTCGTTGAGCGCGGCCTGGCGCTGCGTCGCCGCTTCCGGCGTCAACTGGACGACGAGGCGATCGGACAGGCGCATGTCGACAGCGGCGATGTCGCGCGTCAGCAGCCCGTTCTCGCGGTCCATCCTAACCAGATCGGCGATCGCCTGATCCTCGCCGTCCTCGGGGAGCTTGACCGTGATGCCGTTCTCCAGCTTCAGGTCCCAACGCCGTTCGCCGATGCGGATATAGCCTTTAACCCGCGCGACAAGCTCTGGATATTTCTTGATCCTGGCCAGGAAATCCGGCGCCTTGGCCGGGGCGCCGGTGCCGACGATCAGCGGCAGCAGTGCCTGCTTGCCACCGGAGAATGGCGCGATCACGGCGCCGGACCGCTCGATGACGGAAAGCTCGCTGCCCTGCTGCCAGAGCGCAAAAGGCTCACGCTCCTCGATGCGCACCTCCAGCGTGTGCGGATAGACCTTGCGCACCGCCGCAACCTCGACCCATGGCAGTGTGGCGATGCGCTCACGCGCGGCTTCGGCATCGAAGCCGATCAGCGACGTCCAGCCATCGAGTTGCATCCTGTCGAGAATATCGATCTCGGAGGTTGCGCGGTTGCCGACGACCTTGATCTGGTCGACGGCAAAGCCGGTGCGGGCGGTGACGCCCTGAACGATGACTTCGACATGTCCGCCGATATAGGCTCCATAGGCACTGCTCGATACGAGCAGCGCCGCCGACAGCATGGCCGCAGAAAAAGGCGGCACCTCGAAGTCGCCCTCGCCCAGACGCGCCAGCACGCGCACCGGCCGGCGAAGCAGACGCGGCAGCACGAAATGGTCGAACGACAACGACACACCGAACAGCGTCGGCCCGGCCGCGCCTTCTCCCTTGCCCTGTCCCCACTTCAACGCAGACACGAAGCGTCCTCCACCATCCAACTCAACAAATCGCCGAACGAGTGCCCCGCCTGCGCGGCGATTTCAGGCACCAAGGATGTCGGCGTCATGCCCGGCTGCGTGTTGATCTCGAGCCAGACAATTTCGCCGTTCTCGGAGTGTCGATCATCATAACGGAAGTCCGACCGGGAAACGCCCCGGCAGCCGATAGCTTGGTGAGCCTTGAGCGTCAGTGTCTGTATTTTTTGGTAAATATTCGGTGAAATTTTTGCAGGGCATTCGTGTTTTGATCCGCCCGGGACGTATTTTGAATCATAGTCGTAGAAGGAATGGCCGGTCGGGACGATCTCGCAGACGCCGAGAGCCACGTCGCCCATCACGGCGCAGGTCAACTCGCGTCCATGCACGTAGCGCTCCACCATGACGGTATCGCCATACTTCCAGTCGGACGAACCGATGACCTGCGGCGGATGCGACTGGCCTTCATGCACGATGACGACGCCGAAGCTCGATCCTTCGTTGACCGGCTTGACGACATAGGGCGCCTTCATCGGATGCTTGTTTTGGATGGCGAAGCGATTGACCACCTTCGATTCGGCAACCGGGATGCCGACGGACTTGGCGATCTTCTTGGCCTGCTCCTTGTTCATGGCAAGAGCCGAGGCGAGCACGCCGGAATGGGTGTAGGGAATCGCCAGATATTCGAGGACACCCTGGACGGTGCCATCCTCGCCGAAAGGGCCGTGCAGCGCATTGAAGACGACATCGGGCTTGAGGTCAGCCAGCACCGATCCAATATCGCGCGAGACGTCGACGCGAGTGACCTGATAGCCTTCCTTCTCAAGCGCATCGGCACAGGCATTCCCCGAAGACAGAGACACGGGCCGCTCGGACGAGAACCCACCCAGAAGGACGGCCACGTGCTTGCTTTTCATTTCCCGTCATCCCCTCTCACGGCGGGCCCTCTCACGGCGGGTCTGCATCTCTCGATCAGAGCAGTCCTTGCTGTCACGATTTCCGCGACTTTGAGTCCGAGTCTCCCGGCAGGTTGCCCCCCCAGACGGAAAACGCGGGAAACGCGTCGAACGACTCAAATCAGGAAACGCTTTCAGGCAGAGAATCAGAGAGTTGATTCGCTGGCAAGTGCTTACGATTCCGAGAGATTCACTTTCCGTAAAAACGGCCATAAAAACTGTGCTGTGAGTCTTTGGCGCAACGGTCGCGCGATGATTCACATCGTTTGAAGTTCAAGCATTACATGAACATCAGATCGCGCTAAAGCAACTGTCCGAGGAACTCCTGGACCTCGTGCCCCGGCCGGAAATTGCCGATGCGCTTGATTTCCCAATGCAGCCGGATGCCCGACTTTTCGAGCACGCGCGTGCGCACCGTTTCGCCGAGATACTCGAGGTCGTAGCCGGTTGCGGTTCCGGTGTTGATCATGAAGTTGCAATGCATCGGCGACATCTGCGCGCCACCGATCATCAGCCCGCGACAGCCCGCTCTGTCGATCTCCTTCCAGGCCGATGTGCCCTCCGGATTCTTGAAGGTCGAGCCGCCGGTCTTTTCACGGATCGGCTGCACGGTCTCCCGATGGTGCTGGACGGCATCCATCGCCGCCTTGATCGCGGCCTTATCCTCCAAAACCCCTTCGAACAGTGCCGACGTGAAGATCAACCCGGCAGGTGCTGCCGAATGGCGATAGGCATAACCCATATCGGCGTTATCAAGCGTGTGCACATTGCCTTTGCGGTCGAGCGCCCGCACCGCGACGACGCGCTCACGCGTCTCGACGCCGTTGGCGCCGGCGTTCATTCTCAGCGCGCCGCCGATGGCGCCCGGAATGCCGTGGTAGAAGTGGAAGCCGCCAATGCCGGCCTCGTAGGCGACGGCGGCAACGCGCTTGTCGGGCGTGGCGGCGCCCGCCTTGATCGTCGTCGGGCCGATCGCCTCGGCCTCGCCAAAGCCCTTGGCCGAAAGCCGGACGACGAAGCCCCCAATGCCGCCGTCGCGGACAAGCAGGTTCGAACCGACGCCGACGATGGTCAGCGGTATTTCTTCGGGCACCGCCCTCAGGAACGCGGCGAGATCGTCCTCGTCGGCCGGCTGAAACAGCGCGTCGGCAAGTCCGCCGGCGCGGAACCAGGTGATCTTGTCCATCTCGGCATTGGGCGTGATGCGGCCGCGCAGGCCGGCAAGCCGGCCGCCAAGCTTGTCGATCAACGCCTGGCCGCGCATCACGGGGCCGTCCCGCCGAGTTCCCTGGGCAGCGTATAGGCCCATTGGGTGATGTTGCCGGCGCCGAGGAAGACGACGAAATCGCCTGGCTTTGCCAGGTCGCGGATAACAGGCGCAATCGCGGCCGGCCCTTCTATGTAGCGCGCGTCGCGATGGCCGCCGGAGCGGATGCGCGACACCAGCGCGTCCGACGTCACCCCGTCGATCGGCTCTTCGCCTGCCGCATAGACCGGCGCCACCATCACGGTGTCGGCATCGTTAAAGCAGACGGAAAACTCATTGAACAGATCATGCAGCCGGGTGAAGCGGTGCGGCTGGGCAATGGCGATGACGCGGCCCTTGGTGGCATCGCGCGCCGCCTTCAGAACCGCCGTGATCTCGACCGGGTGATGACCGTAATCGTCGAATATTTCGACGCCGTTCCACGAACCGGTACGGGTGAAGCGCCGCTTGACGCCGGCAAACGACGATAGGCCCTTCTTGATCGCCTCGGCCGAAAGCCCGAGCTCATGCGCGACGGCGATCGCCGCGGTCGCGTTGGAGACGTTGTGACGGCCGGGCATCGGGAGGCGCAGGCCCGCGATCGTCGACTGACCGCGGGTCTTGCGGTCGCGGATCACCACGTCGAATTCCGAGGTCGGCCCATCCATCCGGTGATTGGTGAAACGCACGTCGGCCTGCGCGTTCTCGCCATAGGTGATGACGCGCCGGTCCTCGATGCGGCTGACCAGCGCCTGCACCTCCGGATGGTCGGTGCACATGACGCCGAAGCCGTAGAACGGCACGTTCTCGACGAACTGGCGAAAGGCCTCGCGCACCTTGTCGAAGGAGCCGTAATGGTCGAGATGCTCGGGATCGATGTTGGTGACGACGGCAATCTCGGCCGGCAGCTTCAGGAACGTGCCGTCGCTTTCGTCGGCCTCGACCACCATCCATTCGCCGTCGCCCATGCGGGCGTTGGTGCCATAGGCATTGATGATGCCGCCATTGATCACGGTCGGATCTAGCCCCCCGGCTTCGAGCAGCGTCGCCACCATTGAGGTCGTCGTCGTCTTGCCGTGCGTGCCGCCGATGGCCACCGCCTGCCGGAAGCGCATCAGTTCCGCCAACATCTCGGCGCGACGGACGATGGGAAGCAGTTTCTCGCGCGCGGCCTTCAGCTCCGGATTGGATTTCTTGATCGCCGTCGAGACGACAACCACTTCGGCCTCGCCGATATTATCGGCGTGATGACCGACAAAGCACTCGATGCCCTTGTCGCGCAGCCGTTGCACATTGGCGCTGTCGGCCTGGTCGGACCCTTGCACCTTGTAGCCGAGATTGTGCAGCACCTCGGCGATGCCGCTCATACCGATACCGCCGATGCCGATGAAATGCACAAGGCCGATCGTCTGCGGCATCTTCATGCGTGCGTCTCCTTCCTGAAGTCCGATATGCTTTTCTTCGACGCAATAGCCTCTGTCAGATCGGCGAGCAACCGTGCCGCGTCCGGTTTTCCGGCCGATTTCGCCGCCCCTGCCATTGTGGTCAGCCGCTCCGGACTGTCGATCAGGGCACCAATCAGTGCCGCGATACGCTCGGGCGAAAGCGTGAATTGCGGATGCACTTCGGCGCCACCTGCCGCGGCCAATGCCGCGGCATTGGCCGCCTGGTCGTGGTCGAGCGCATGCGGATAGGGCACCAGCAGCGCCGGCCGGCCGATCACTGCAATTTCCGATACGGTCGAGGCGCCGGACCGCGACATCACCAGATGCGCCGCAGCCATGCGCGCCGCCATGTCGGTGAAGAAGGGCGACACCTCAGCCTCGACGCCGAGAGCCGCATAGGCCGCTTTCACCCGCTCGACATCGTCGGCACGCGCTTGCTGCGTGATATCAAGCCGCCTGCGTTGTACGTCGGAAAGCAGTCCGACCGCCGCCGGCATTACATCGGAAAAGAACTGCGCGCCCTGGCTGCCGCCGAACACCAGAAACCGGAAGCGCTGGTTTCCGGTCGAGGCCGTGTAAGGCGTCTTTGCCGCCTCCAGCACTTGCGGCCTGACCGGGTTGCCTGTGGTCACCGTCTTGGCGCCTGCAGCGCTTGAATCTTCCGGCAAAAACCCGCCGGCGATAGCATCGACGCGCCCGGCTAGCGCCCGGTTGGCACGCCCCATCACCGCGTTCTGCTCATGGATCAGCGTCGGCACCTTGCGCCGCGTCGCTGCATAGAGCGGCGGCAGCGTCGGATAGCCGCCGAAACCGACCACGACGGCGGGCTTGATCCGGCCGATCACGGCAGATGCCTGGCGCACGCCACCCCAGATCTTCCAGAAGGCGGCGAGCACGGCAAAAGGGTTTTTCGAGCCAATGGTCGCCGACTGGATCGGATGGATGCCAGCGGCCGGAAACTGGCCGGCAAAACGCTCGGCGCGGTCATCGGTGGCGAGATGCACCGTCCAGCCGCGCCTGATCAGCTCATGCGCCAGCGCCTCGGCCGGGAAGAGATGCCCGCCCGTACCGCCGGCCGCCAGAAGGATCGAGCCGCTCGACATTTCACTCCGCCGGCATGGCGCGTGGCGACGGTGCGAAGCCCAACTGCTTGCGCTTTTCCGGCCGCTTGCGCGTCAGCGCCAGCACCATGCCCATCGAGATGGCGATGGCGATCTGCGAAGAGCCGCCATAGGAGATGAACGGCAAGGTCATGCCCTTGGCGGGCATAAGCTGCAGATTGACGGCCATGTTGATGACCGACTGCAGGCCGAAAACCGTAACCAGGCCGCCAACCGCATAGCGTGAGAAATCGTCCTGCTCCTTGAGCGCGGTGCTGAGCCCACGCAGCACGATGAAGGCGAAGATGGTCATGATGAAGAAGCACATGATCAGTCCGAACTCCTCGCCGGCCACCGAGAAGACGAAATCGGCATGGCTGTCGGGTATGACCCGCTTGACGGTGCCCTCGCCCGGCCCGACGCCAAACCAGCCGCCATTGATCAGCGCATCGCGGCCCATGTCGACCTGGAACGTGTCACCCTCGCCGGTCAGGAAGCGGTCGATACGGCCGGCGACATGCGGGAACACCGTATAAGCGGCGAACACGCCGCCTATACCCGCAGCGCCCAGCGCGATAATCCACAGCCATGGCAATCCGGCCATGAAGAACATCACCCCCCAGGTGCCGAGCACCAGCATGGTCTGACCGAAATCGGGCTGCGCCACCAGCAGCGAAATGACGAGGGCCAGCAGCAGCATGGCGAACAGATTGCCGGGAATGTCGGGCTGACGCTTGTGTTCGGCAAACAGCCAAGCGCAGATGACGACAAAGGCTGGCTTGAGGAATTCCGAGGGCTGGATCGACACGCCGGCGAGCGACACCCAGCGCCGTGCGCCTTTCACCTCGACGCCGATGTAGAGCACCGCCACCATCAGCACCAGCATGATGCACAGCATGGCCAGGGCCATGCGCCTGATCTGCCGCGATTCCAGGAAGGAGACGGCCAGCATCACGCCAAGTGCCGGAATGGTGAAGATGATCTGCCGTGTGGCGAAGTGGAAACTGTCGAGGCCGATGCGCTGGGCCACCGCCGGGCTTGCTGCGAAAGACAGCACGATGCCAAGCCCCATCAGCGACAGGAACGCGGCCAGGAACCAGCGATCGATCGTCCACCACCAGGTGGCAACCGGGCTTTTGTCGAGACGGCTTTGCATTATCGTGTCCCTCCGATCGGCTTCACGCCATCGATAGTGCTCGCAGCTTGCCTGAAGGCGTCGCCGCGCACTTCGAAATTCTTGAACTGGTCGAAACTGGCGCAGGCCGGTGAAAGCAGCACCACCACCTCGCCGTTGTGATCATCCTTGGCCGCGTCGCTTGCGGCATGTTCGACCGCTGCGGCCAGCGTGCCGGAGATCTCGTAAGGCACCGCCTCGCCGAGCGTCGCCGAGAACGCCGGTGCCGCCTCGCCGATCAGATAGGCCTTGGCGATGCGCGGAAAGAGGCCGCGCAACGGCTCGATGCCACCCTCTTTCGGCAACCCGCCGGCGATCCAGTAGATGCGCGGGAAACTCGACAATGCTGGCGCTGCCGCATCGGCATTGGTTGCCTTGGAATCGTTGATGAACAGCACATGGCCCTTGCGGCCGACCTGCTCCATGCGGTGCGCCAGTCCGGGGAAACTTTCCAGGCCCGACTGGATCTCGCCGAGCGAGAGCCCGACCTTGAGGCAGGCGGCGACGGCGGCCAGCGCGTTCTGCGCATTGTGCTGGCCGCGCAGTGAGCCGATGCCTTCGAGAAAGGCGACGCGGCTGAAGCGCCCGTGCACCGCCTCCATCAGATCGGTGCCATTGGCGAAATAGCCGTCGGTCAGCGGCAGACGCTTGGAAATGCGGATGACGTGCCGGCCCGCCCGCTCCAGCCGGTCGGCGATCTGGGCGCACCAGGAATCGTCGATGCCGACGATCGCCACCTCGCTGCCCGCCACCAGCCGTTCCTTGATCGCGGCGTAGTGCTGCATGGTGCCGTGACGGTCGAGATGATCCGGCGTCAGATTGAGCAGGATGCCGGCGGTCGGATTGATCGAGGGCGCCAGGTCGATCTGATACGACGAGCATTCCACGACATAGTGCCGCCCGGGCTCCGGCGGATCGAGCGTCATCACCGCGCGGCCGATATTGCCGCCCATCTGCGTGTCGCGTCCAGCAGATTTCAGGATATGCGCTGTCAGCGCCGTGGTCGTCGATTTGCCGTTGGTACCGGTGATGGCGATGAACGGTGCTGCCGGCGCCAGCAAGGTCCGCTCGCGGCAGAACAGCTCGATATCGCCGATGATCTCGACGCCTGAAGCGCGCGCCAGCTCCACTGTCCAGTGCGGCTTCGGATGCGTCAGCGGCACGCCGGGCGACAGCACGAAGGCCGCGAACTTCGTCCAATCGGCGCCGCGCAGATCGCCGGTCGCGATGCCGACGGCCGCGGCATTGGCGACGCTGCCGGGATTGTCGTCCCAGGCGAGCACATCCGCTCCGCCCTCGATCAGCGCGCGCGCCGTGGCGATCCCCGAGCCGCCGAGCCCGAAGAGCGAAACGCGTTTGCCTACGAAGGATGCGGCGGGGATCACGCGGCCTCCTATCTCAGCTTCAGGGTCGACAGGCCGACCAATGCCAGAATGACGGCGATGATCCAGAAGCGGATCACCACCTGGCTTTCTGTCCAGCCGAGCTTTTCGAAATGATGGTGGATCGGCGCCATCAGGAACACACGCTTGCCGGTC
This sequence comes from Mesorhizobium sp. M0938, assembly GCF_040319125.1. Classification (NCBI taxonomy): domain Bacteria; kingdom Pseudomonadati; phylum Pseudomonadota; class Alphaproteobacteria; order Hyphomicrobiales; family Phyllobacteriaceae; genus Mesorhizobium; species Mesorhizobium sp. M0938. The sequence goes on from NZ_JAMYNS010000015.1 coordinate 46,270, forward strand.
ATCTTGAAGTAGCCGACCTGGATGATGACCGACAGGATCTCGACGACGAACAGGCCGCCGACGATGACCAGCACGATTTCGTGCTTGGTGGCGACCGCGACCGTGCCGATCAGGCCGCCCAAGGCCAGCGAGCCGGTATCGCCCATGAAGATCGCCGCCGGTGGTGCGTTGAACCACAGGAAGCCGAGGCCAGCGCCAATCACCGCGCCGAGGACAACCGCGAGTTCCCCGGTGCCAGGCACGAAATGGATCTGCAGATATTCGGCGAACACCGCATTGCCGGAGAGATAGGCGATGACGCCGAAGGACGCGGCCGCGATCATGATCGGCACGATTGCCAGCCCGTCGAGGCCATCCGTCAGGTTCACGGCATTGCCGGCGCCGACGATGACGAAGCACGAGAACGGGATGAAGAACCAGCCGAGATTGACGAGAAACTCCTTGGCGAAAGGGAAAGTCAGCGACGACGAGAACGGCGCCTGGCCGTTATGCATGATCACCCAGGCGGCAATGCCGGCGATGACGAATTCAAGCGCCAGCCGCGCCTTGCCGGAAAAGCCGAGATGCGATTGTTTCGTCACCTTGAGGTAATCGTCGTAGAAGCCGATCGAGCCGAAACCGAGCGTCACCAGCAGCACCACCCAGACATAGATGCTGGACAGGTTCGCCCACAAAAGCGACGAGCCGACGATGCCGCACAGGATCATCAGCCCGCCCATGGTCGGCGTGCCGGCTTTCTTGAAATGCGTCTGCGGTCCGTCGGCGCGGATCGGCTGGCCCTTGCCCTGCCGCAACCTCAGCGAATTGATGATGGCCGGTCCGAAGATGAAGACGATCAGCGCCGCGGTGATCAACGCACCGCCGGTGCGGAAGGTTATATAGCGGAAGACGTTGAAGACCGAGATCTTGTCCGCGAATTCGACGAGCAGTGTGAACATGCGATTCGGCCCCCGGACCTGGCTCTAGGTCTGTTTGGTGGTTGCGGCTACAGCCGGAAATTTGCCGAGCAATGCGTCGACCAGCTTGGAAAAGCCGATGCCTTTCGACGATTTGATCATCACCACATCGCCAGGCTTCAGCGCCGACAGAAGCACCAGCTTCAGATCCTCGGCGCCGGCCCGATACTCCGTCTTGATCTCATCAGGCAGGATATCGGCCAGCGCCCGCATCTCCGGACCGGCGAGAAAAACCGTGCGCGTCTCGGTGCCGACTATCAGGTCGGCAAGTGCAGCATGCAGCTTCGCCGAATGGTCGCCGAGTTCGAGCATATCGCCGAGCACAGCGATGCGCCTGCCTTCGCCCGACACCGGCGTCGCGTTGAGCAGCGCCATTGCAGCGCTCATCGACGCCGGATTGGCGTTATAGCTCTCGTCGATCAGCGTGATCGAACCCCTGGGGTGGCGCAGCACGTGGCGCTTGCCGCGTCCGCGTTCGGCCGAAAGATCGGCCAGCGCCAGCGCCACCCTGGCGATGTCGGCGCCGACCAGATGCGCGGCGCCTAGCACGGCCAGCACATTTTGCACCATGTGGCGGCCCGGCGCGCCGACCCTGGCGGTGATTTCCTGTCCGCCGATCTTGGCGGTGATAACCGAATGGTCGGCATGCAGCGCGCATTTGAGCAGCTTGAAGGTCGCACGGGCATTTTCGCCAAACCCGTAAATGTGCTCGACGCCGGCGGCTCTCGCCATCTTGTCCAGAAGCTTCCAGCGCGGATCGTCGCGGTTGAGAAGGACGGCGCCGTCCGGTTCCAGGCCCTCGAAAATCTCGGCCTTGGCCCTGGCGATCTCGTCCAGAGTACGGAAGAAGCCGAGATGCGCCGCGGCGATCAGCGTGATGATGGCGACATGCGGCCGGACCATCTTGACCAGCGGCCGGATCTCGTCCGGATGATTCATGCCGATCTCGAACACGGCGTAGTCGCAATCCGCCGGCATCCGCGCCAGCGTCAGCGGCACGCCCCAGTGGTTGTTGAAAGACTGGGGCGATGCGTGCACCTTGCCGACTGCGGACAGCACATGGCGCAGCGCTTCCTTGGTGGTGGTCTTGCCCGCCGAACCGGTCACCGCGATGATCTTGGCGTTCGAGCGCGCGCGTGCGGCCAAACCCAGCTTTTCCAACGCGGCTAGCACGTCCTGGACGACGATCATCGGTGCCGTCAGCCGCCCGAGCGACGGCAGCTTGCCCTCGGCGACGACCAGCACGCCGGCGCCGGCCTTGATGGCGGCGGTCGCGAAGTCATGGCCGTCCATCGCCTCGCCCTTGATGGCGAAGAAAGCATCGCCCGGCTCAAGGCTGCGGCTGTCGATCGAGATGCCGCTAATGCCTTCCGGCATCGGCCCGAGCGGTCGTCCGCCCATGGCGGCGACGAGATCTTCGGAGGTCCACAGCAGGCTCATGCGGCGCGCTCCTGGAGCGCGGCGCGGACTTCCTCATGGTCGGAAAAATGCAACGTCTCGGCGCCAATGGTCTGGCCTTCCTCATGTCCCTTTCCGGCCACGATCAGCGTGTCGCCGGCATGGAGCATGGCGACTGCCTCGTGGATCGCCTTGCGCCGGTCGCCGATCTCAACGGCGCCGGGTGCGGCGGCAAGGATCGCGGAGCGGATCGTTTCGGGCACTTCCGAGCGCGGATTGTCGTCAGTAACGATGACGACGTCGGCGAGCCGCGTGGCGATCTCGCCCATGATCGGACGCTTGCCCCGGTCGCGGTCGCCGCCACAGCCGAACACGACGATGACGCGACCGGTGGTGAACGGCCGCACCGAGGCCAACACGTTTTCCAGCGCGTCGGGCTTGTGCGCGTAATCGACATAGACCGGCGCGCCGTTGGATGTTGTCCCGACGAGGTCGAGCCGGCCCGGCGCGCCCTTCAATTTCTCCAACGCGATCAGGGCTTTGGCGGCGGGCGTGCCAGTGGAGATGGCAAGCCCCGCCGAAACCAGGGCATTGGCTATCTGGAAATCGCCGGCCAGCGGCAGGTCGACCTCGTGAAGAACGCCATGGACTTCCACCTCGGCACGCTGACGGTGGCGCTCGTGCTCGACCCGCTTCAGTCTCAGGAACTCGCCATGACGGCCGACCGTCAGCACATTCAGCCCCGCCGCCCTCGCCGCCTGGATCGTCGGCTGCGACCATGGATCGTCGGCAAAGATCACGGCTGGCGCGCCCTTCGGCAGCAGTGCGTCGAACAGGCGCAGCTTGGCGCGATGATAGTCCTCGACCGTTGGATGATAGTCCATATGGTCGCGGCCGAGATTGGTGAACCCGCCGGCGGCAAGCTTCACGCCGTCGAGCCGGCGCTGGTCGAGCCCGTGACTGGAGGCTTCCATCGACGCGTGGGTAACGCCGGCATCCGCCAGTTCCCTCAGCAGCCTGTGCAGATCTACCGGGTCGGGGGTGGTCAGCGAGCCATATTCGTTGCGGCCCGGCGCCACCACGCCGGTTGTGCCGATCGAAGCGGCGGCGAAGCCCGACTGCTCCCAGATCTGCCTGGTGAAAGCCGCAACCGATGTCTTGCCGCTGGTGCCGGTCACTGCGACCATGGTTTGCGGCTGCCTGCCGAAGTAGCGGGCGGCACTCAGCGCCAACGCAAGGCGCGGATCGTCGACGGCCAGAACCGCCACCGGCAGTGCGGCGACGGCGCTGCCCTTGCCGGTCACGATTGCCGCTGCGCCGCGTTTGGCGGCATCGGCGGCGTAGGCCGCGCCATCCGCCTTGGTACCGGCGAGCGCGAAGAAAACCACGCCGGGGCTCACCTGGCGGGAATCCGACGAAATCCCGGTAACCTCCGTATCGAAGGAAGCTGTCCCCTCGACAGGCAGGATACCGGCTAGATCTTTCAGCTTCATCGAACCCCGTTCATCGCAACAAAATAGCGCGCAGTTGCCGGCGCGCCCTAAGAATCACTGATAGGAAACCAGCGTTGCGCCATTTTCATGGCTGAAATCTGGCTTCACGCCAAGCATGGAAGCCGAACGTCGGATGATGTTTGCAGCCATGGCGCCGGCATTCGAGGCGGCGGTCGCACCCATGCCGGGCTTTTCCGGCTTCGGTTCGTCGGCGATCGTAAGCACGATGTATTGCGGATCGTCCATCGGAAAAGCCGCGACGAAGGCGTTGAAGTTCTTGTCCTTTGAGTAGCGGCCGTTGACAACCTTCTCGGCCGTTCCTGTCTTGCCGCCGACACGAAAACCGGGAACCCTGGCGTTCCTGCCTGAGCCTTTCTCGGCATTGAGCGCGTAGAGATAGCGCATGCTCTCGGAGGTCTTGTCGCTGACCACTTTCTTGGCCACCGACATCGCCTGTTCCTGCGCGCGCCTCAGGAATGTCGGCTGGATCAGATAGCCGCCGTTCACCAGCGCAGCACAGCCAACCGCCGTCTGCAGCGGCGTCGTCGACACGCCGTGACCGAAGGCGATGGTGATCGAATGGACCTGTTTCCAGATTTTGGGCTCGGTCGGGCGGGCGACCTCAGGCAGTTCGGTCTGCATCTTCTCGAGGATCCCCAGGCGATGCAGGAACTCGCGGTGGCCCTCGATGCCAACCGCTTCGGCTTCCTTGGCCGAACCGATGTTGGACGAGTAGATGAACACTTCCGGCACCGACAGCACCCGAGCCTTGCCGTGAAAATCATGAATGGTCTGGCGGCCGATCCTGATCGGGCGCGAAGCGTCGAAACGGCTTTCCAGCGTCACTTTGCCGGAATCGAGTGCCATCGCGGTGGTAAAGCTCTTCAGGGTAGAGCCCATTTCGTAAAGGCCGGCCGACATGCGGTTCAAACGGTCCTTGTCCTGCGCGTTATAGGGATTGTTGGGATCGAAATCCGGAACCGAGGCCATCGCCATCACTTCGCCGGTCTTGACGTTGAGAACGACGGCGCCGGCCGCAATGGCGCGGTATTTCTCCATGCCGGCGGCGACCTCGTCACGCACGATATGCTGGACGCGCAGGTCGATCGAGAGCCGCACCGGCTTCAGATCCTTGGCCACGGCAAGGCCCGACGCCTGAAGGTCGCTCAGCCCCTGTTCGTCGATGTATTTCTCCATGCCGGAGATGCCCTGATTGTCGATGTTGGTAAGGCCGACAATGTAGGACGAGGTTTCGCCAGCCGGATAGAAGCGGCGCTTTTCGGTGCGGAAGCCGAAGCCGGGAATGCCGAGCTGCATGATGTCAGATTGTTGCTTGGGCGTCAGTTGCCGCTGCAGCCAGACGAAGCCGGCGCCGCTCTTCAGCTTGTGATAGGTCTGCTCGTAGTCGATTTCGGGAAGCACCGTCGCCAGCCTTTCGATCGCCTCGTCGGCGTCGACGATGCGGCGCGGTTCGGCAAACAGCGATGCGGTCTTGATGTCCGTCGCCAGCACTTCCCCGTTGCGGTCGACGATGTCGGGCCGAGACGCCGTCACCCGGCTCTGCGGGCCGCCGGACAGGTCGGGATTCTGGAAACCCAGATAGACCAACCGCCCGGTGATGGTCGAATAGATGCCGAAGAACACCGCCATCGTCATCACGATGCGCGTCCTGCCCTTGCCGCCGGTCGCCTTGCGGGCGCCTTCGACCACGATCGATCCGTCTTCCGACTTGGCGCGGCCGTTCAGCAGTCTGGCAACCAAGGGAACCTTGGCGATCGATGGAAGCCTGACGATCATTGGACGATGCCTCCGGTCACCACAGGATCCTTGTCGCCGCTGTCGGCCATTCCCCCCAGCCGCTGCGACGACAGGTCCTCGATGGTGACGGGTTTTGCCGGCAGCTCGTCCAGCCCGATGATCTGGCGGGCACTGACCGGCTCGAGCTCGAGTTGCGATTTATAGATCTCGGCCAGCTTTTGCAGGCGCGACGGCTGGGTAAGCAGGCTCCAGTCCGCCTTAAGGAGATCGATCGTATCCTCCTCGTAGCGGATCTGCGCCTGGATCTTGTGCACCGCCGCCAATTGTTCCTCGGCCTCGCGCTTGGTCTTGTAGGTCAGGGCCGCAGCCGAAACCATGACGGCGATCAGGACTATGTCGCTGGTACGAAACACGTGCTCACCTCTCTCCCGGCCGGTCGACGCCGGGAAGTTTTGGGTCAGGAAGTTTTGGAAGCCCGAAAATCGAAAAATCGCCGGCGCGCGCCGGTGCGTCGGTGCGCGCCGCAGCGCGCAACCTTGCCGACCGCGCGCGCGGATTGGCTGATATCTCGGCCTTGTCGGGCGTCACGCCGCTACCCACCTTTTTGAAGGTGGCGCTGCGCGCTTGTGCCTCGGGCAGGTGCCGCGATCCGGTCGCCGCATCGGCCCGATCGGCGATGAAGCGTTTAACGATGCGGTCTTCCAGCGAGTGGAACGTCACCACGGCCAGCCGTCCGCCCGGTTTCAGCACGCGTTCAGCCGCAAACAGCGCTTTGGCCAGTTCGCCGAGTTCGTCATTGACGAAAATCCGTAACGCCTGGAAAGCGCGGGTCGCCGGATGGATCTTGTCCTTCGGCGCGCGGCCGATATGCGTCTCGATCGCATCGGCAAGGTCGAGCGTGCGCTCGAACGGATGTTTTTCGCGACGGCTTTCGATCATCCGGGCGATGCGGCCGGCATGGCGCTCTTCGCCAAGGAAGCCGAAGATGCGGGCAAGATCGCCCACCTTGAAGCTGTTGACGACGTCGGCGGCGCTCAGGCCCGCTTGCGCCATGCGCATGTCGAGTGGCCCATCGGCGCGGAACGAAAAACCGCGCTCAGCCTGGTCGATCTGCATTGAGGAGATGCCGATGTCGAGCACGACGCCATCGGCGCTTTCGACATGCTCGTCCAATGTCGAGAACGGCGCCTGAACGAGCCTGAGCTTGCCGCCCGATTGTTGCTCGAGGACACGACCCGCAGCGATCGCATCCGGATCGCGGTCGATGGCGACAACCGAGGCGCCGCTTGCCAGAATGGCTTTGGTGTAGCCGCCGGCGCCGAAGGTGCCGTCGACGATCACCTCGCCCGCTCCAGGCGAAAGCGCCTCCAGCACTTCGGCAAGGAGGACCGGAATGTGACGAGCCGGTCCGCCAGCGGCGTGAGGGTCATCGCCGTAGCCCGCCATCATTCCGGCCGCTCCCCAGGCTTCGTCCCCTGCCGAAGCTGCAAAAGCCGGGCGCGTGCTTCCGCCCCATAGGCGGTGAGCCGTCCAGGTTCCCAGATCTGAAAGAAATTGCCGCGACCGACAAATGCCGCTTCCGCGGAAATGCCGGTGTGCTCGCGGATGAAGTCGGTCATCGAGATGCGACCGTCCTGATCGAGCTTGAGAAATGTTCCATCGCCATGGCAGAAGAACGACATGTCGTCCGCCGTCTGCAAAAAGGGGTCTTCCTGCGCGATGCGCTGCTCGTAGCGGTCGAGCAGGTCGAGCCCGCCGACATCCATCGCCGGACGGTCCAGGCAGCGCAACGCATAGAGTTCCGAATAGCCGCGTTTCTGCACAACCGCGCGGAAATGCGCCGGAACGGACACTCGCCCCTTCGCATCGATCCTGTTCACCGCGCTTGACAGAAACCGGTCCATTACGCGTTACGGCCGCTTGCGCCGCCGCACCCCTCTGCATCTTCCCGCCCGCACCGCCGCGGCGCGGTCCCCGTCCAAAACTCACCTCGTTCCGGGCGAAAACAGGCAAACGCACAGCCGCCGCGGCTGCCCGATTGGCGTACGCTTCACCCTGACGCGGAACGAAAGCTTGAATATTGAAATGGGATATCATGGGGCGTTATGGGCGTCAACGGGAATAGGCTTCACAAACGCGCGGATCACAACCGATGAGAGCAGCTTTGACGGCACTCCCGTCTTTATGCTCCATTAAGCCTAACGAAGCGTTTAGAGCTGCTTGGCCTAACCGGAGGCGGCTTGCCGCGGATCGCCACCACGCATAGCGTCGGCCTGTCCTTTCCGGTCAGAAACAAGGTTGAAACTATGTCCGAAACAGCCAAGTCCCGCGCGGCGGCACTTTCCCATCTGCGTCGCGGCAGGCTTGCCAAGGGCGACCCAATTCCCCTGCCCCTAACCATGGCCGCCATTTTCCACGCACCCGGCGACGCCACCGGCTTCGATCAATATGGCCGCTTCAGCAATCCGACCTGGGACGCGGTCGAACACATGCTGGCGCATCTGGAAGACGCACCATGCGTCGCCTTCCCCTCGGGAATGGCTGCAATCTCGGCGGTGTTTTTTGGGTTGCTCAAATCCGGCGACCGTATCCTGCTTCCGTCGGACGGCTATCACACCACGCCGGCGCTGGCAGACCGCTTCCTGAAATCTTTCGGCGTCGCCTATGATGTCAGGCCAACATCGAGCTTCCTCGACGGCGGCTTCGATGGATACCGGCTGGCCTTCGTCGAAACGCCCGCCAATCCGGGACTGGATATCTGCGACATCACGGCTGTCGCCGAAGCGGTGCACAAAGCGGGGGCGATCCTGGTGGTCGACAACACAACGATGACGCCGTTCGGCCAGCGCCCGCTCGATCTCGGCGCCGACATCGTGGTTGCCGCCGATACCAAGGCACCCAATGGCCATTCCGACGTGCTATTCGGCCATGTCGCCAGCCGCAATGCCGACATCATCACCGCCGTGTCCGGCTGGCGTGAAACCTCGGGCTCTATTCCCGGCCCGTTCGAAGCATGGCTGGTGCATCGCGGCCTCGAAACGCTGGAGGTTCGTTTCGACCGGATGTGCGCCTCCGCCGAAGTGATAGCGCGGCGGCTGGAGAACCATCGTGCGATCAGCGGCTTGCGCTTTCCGGGGCTGGAAAGCGATCCATCGCACAATCTTGCCCGCGCCCAGATGGAGCGCTTCGGCTTTCTCATCTCGTTCGTGCTCGCCTCGGAGGACAAGGCCGAGGATTTCATCAACAACTGCGCCTTGATGCAGGCAGCAACGTCGTTCGGAGGCGTGCACACTTCGGCGGAACGGCGAGCAAAAAGAGGAGACGCTGTTCCGCCTGGTTTCGTTCGCCTGTCGGTCGGGTGCGAGCCGGTGGAAGAGCTTTGGCAAGCGATCGAGGCGTCACTGGACGGCGTCAGCGGCTGAACGGATCGATCACGAAGCCAGATCGTCGGCTTCGATATTGCGTCGCCATGCAGCACCCGCAAGATTTCGATCGAATCTTCGCCGACACGGTACAAGGTAAGATATTCGCCGACGACCAGATGGCGAATGCCAGGTGCAATGTCTTCGCGCGGCGCGCCTGAGAAAGGATAAGTCGCCAGTTGCTGCCAGCGGGCTTCGATCCGGTCGAGCAGTCGGTCTGCTGCAGCCTCGTCGTCTCGCGCGATATGAAGCCAGATCGCGATCAAATCCTCTTCTGCATTTGCAGTTCGGATGCTGGGCAGCAAATTCATGCCGCGTTATCGGATTTCAATCGTCTGCGCGCTTCGGCTTTGATTTCGTCGATCGACGCAAATCGTCCCGGTCCGCTGTCGATCCCCTCCTGCACCAGCTTGCGCAACTCCTCGACCGTATAACCGTGCAGGTCGCGCCGGTCCTTCCATTGCCTGAGCGCGTCGCGGATCACCTCGCTCGCCGAAGCGTACTCGCCGGCGGCGACCACATCGTCGACCGCCGCCGCCAATTCCGGCGAAAGCGTGATGCTGCGTTTGTCGACCTGACCCATGACGCGCTCCTGATATTGCCCGTATATGGTACGATTTAATCGCACCAACTTCAAGAAACGCTTGCTCCTCGGAGGCTCAGCAATGCTGATTCTGTCAATGAAGGGCCTGAACCAGCGGGCGCGCCCGAAGACGCAACCTGCTGATATCAGGGAATTCCCAGTAGAATCTGGAAGGAATTACCAGCTGGCCTGTAAGCCGGGTTCTGTATGGCCCTCGCCCCTTGCAGCGCGAGAACGTGGCGGCCATTCATCTTGGGCGCATGTTGCCATGCGCCTCACGCAACCTACCCGGACGGTGAGCCGGAAACAGCCCTCGAGGGTTTCCCCTCGCACCGCCCCTATTCGGTCTTGCTCCCGGTGGGGTTTACCGTGCCGCTCCTGTTGCCAGTCGCGCGGTGGGCTCTTACCCCACCCTTTCACCCTTACCACGACGGATCGTGGCGGTTTGCTTTCTGTGGCACTTTCCCTAGGGTCGCCCCCGCCGGCCATTAACCGGCACCGTGTCTCCATGGAGCCCGGACTTTCCTCACCCGCAGCCTTTCGGCTTCGCGGGTGCGGCCGCCCGGCCAGCTGGCAAGGCGTATAAAGGGGTTCACGCCCGAAAACGCAAACAAAAAAGCAGGTTCCGGCTTATTACGCCGGCGCTCCAAGCGCGGCCAACTGAACCTTGACCTTGCCGCAATAGGCCGCGGATATCGGGTTCATCCGCTTGGCGCCATGGCCGGCATTGTATTTGAGGATCGTGCCGCAGGTGGTGCCGCCGCCGAGGTTCCGCGCCATGGCGAGGTATTTCATGCCGTATTTGATGTTGGTCTCGGGATCGTAGAGACCCTTGATCGAGCCGCTGTAACCCATCATCCGCGCCGTCGACGGCTTGATCTGCATCAAGCCGATCTCGCCGGCGCTGCCAACCTGGTTCGGCCGGAAGCTGCTTTCGATCATGATGACGGCCTTGGCGAGCGAGACCGGCACACCATTGCTGGCGGCATGGCGCTCGATGATCGTCGAATACTGGCCACTGCCGCCAGCGGCCGCCGCCTTCGGCGCCGCCGCCCGGCTTTTCCGGCTGATCGACGCCGTCGTCGCCTGGTCGATGCGGGTCCTGTTGCGCTTCACACGTCGCTTGGAGACTGCATTTTTTGCAGAGGCTGCCTTTTTCACTTTTACCCCAGCTTTTTCCGCCTTTGCGGATGCTGGCTTTTTCACCTTTACCGCAGCCGTTTTTTCCGCCTTTGCCGAGGCTGTCCTTTTTACCTTTTTTTCCTTTGCATCTTGGCCGGCTTTCGGCGTGGTTTTGCCGGATGGGGTAATGAAACCCTGGTCGGCCCGCTGGCTCAGTGGCGCGCCATTGGCCGCACCGATGGCAAAAGTCATTACGCCGGCAGCAACAGCTGCCGTTAAAACGGTCAATTTCTGCATGGGATCCTGTTCTGTTTGGACCGCGCGAAGAACTTCACGCAGCTACGCTAAATCACCATCGGAACATCTGGGGGGCTGTAGATCCGACAAACTTGCACGGATCGCCTTTGACGGTCGATTTGGCGGCAAAGAAGGCGCGGCAAGTCACTTTAAGTGACAGATTGTAACTTAACGGCTAGGGAAAGACTACTTGGACGGGCCTGCCCTTACGGAAGCAAGCAGCCTTTCCAGCGTGCGGATTGTCGATCCGTCGGCCACGCCATCCACTTGGCGTTGCCGGAAATGCCGCTGGAAAGCCTCGACCACGACTTCGGTCTGCCGGTCGAAAGCGCCTGATATCTCGACGCCATAGCCGTAGAGCGCCAGCATCGACTGCAACGCCTCGACCTCGGCATTCGCAGCGCCGACCTTCAGCGTCGCGCCGCGCCTGACAGATGCCGCTTTGACAAGATGGCCGACACCGGCCTCAAACAGCGCCTTCCAGGGGAATTTCTCGCCCGGATCGATCTTGCGCCCCGGCGCCACATCGGAATGGGCGAGCACCCGCTGGGCTGGAATGGAATGGCGCTGAACAATTCCCTTGCACAGGCCGATGACGGCATCGATCTGCCGTTTCGGAAAGTTGCGATAGCCCAGCGAATGTCCCGGATTGACGATCTCGATGCCGACCGAGCAGGAGTTGATGTCGCTGCGTCCGAACCATGAACTCTTGCCGGCGTGCCAGGCACGGTCGCTTTCCCTGACCATCTGGACGATGCGACCGTCCTCATGGACGAGATAATGCGACGAAACCTCGCTCGTCGGATCGCACAGCCAGGCCTCCGCGCCGGCGCCGGTCTTCATGCCGGTGTAGTGCAGCACGATCATGTCGGGTTTGGTCGCCTCACGTCGTGGACCGAAATTCGGCGAAACCCTTACCTCGGCGCTCGGCTCGTCGGGCAGGAAGCCGCTCATGCGTGCCGCAGGCCTCGTTCGATCATCTCATAGGCTGCGTTGATCGCCGCTATCCTGCTCGTTGCGATCTTGATGAATTCCTGCGGCAGGCCGCGTGCGATCAGCCGGTCGGGATGGTTGTCCGAGACCAGCTTGCGATAACGCTTTCGGACTTCCTCGAACGGTTTTCCCCGTTCGATGCCAAGCACGATATAGGGATCAGCCGCACCGAGATCGACGTGCCGCGCCAGAATGCTCTGATAATGCGCCTCCTCGATCCGGAAGATCTCGGCGATGCGATGCAGGAACTGGCCTTCGCGCTCGTGGACTGACCCATCGGCCTTGGCGATATGGAACAGCCCGTCGAGAATGTCCTCCAGCAACACGCAGTTCGAATGACCGGAGCCGCAAAGCTGCGCCATGCGTTCGGCATAGGTCTCAAATCCGGCAATATCGCGCTTGGCCAGATCGTAGAGCCGCGCCACGTTGCGCGTCTGCTCCTTCGGCACTTCGAATATCTGCTGGAAGGCGCGCACCTCGTCCTGCGTGACGATGCCGTCGGCTTTGGCCATCTTGGCCGACAGCGCGATCATCGCCACCGAGAAGGCGACGCGCCGGCGCAGATCCGGATCGCCGGAGAAAACCGTGCGCACGGCCTCGACCACGTCGGCGACACCCGACGAGGTTGAGGACGAAACGCGCGTGATGAAGTCGCCGAGGCGATCCCAAATCGACATGGGCACCTATTAGGGCTAACCGGGCACCGCTATCAAGCGAAGACAATGCCGCAGGGGCAGCCTGACGGGGTGCCTGAGGCAGCCTGCGCGAACAGTCGATCACGGGAAACCAGTAGATAGCCGCGACAGAGGCCATATCGCCTGACGGGTAGAAACGCCTTTTTCACCTTGCGGCGGTCGCCGCAGGGTGCCCCCATCATCCAGCCAAGAAGGCCGGCATCATGCCGGCCTTCTTTTCATCACATGGATTACTGCGCAGGCGCAGATGGCTGCGCCGGAGCCGGCTCAGCCGGCTGCGTAGCATCAGGGGCCGGCTGCATCGGCTGCTCGTTTGCCGGCGGATTGGTGCTCTGCGTGGTGGTGGCGTCGCCGCCCGTGCCGCTGTCGCTGCAAGCAGCAACGCCGAGCAGGGCAAGCGCCGAAACCGACGCAAGAATGAGTTTCTTCATGATATCTCTCCTCTAATCACGCCCCCGCTAACGGTGACGATCGAGGGGAGAATGCATCAGGCGGCCATGAGTTTCGTAACGTTGCATTTCCGCATGTAACATCATCTGCTTTTGCCGTTGCCGGCGAAGCCATGGCGAACTAACACCAGGCTACTGGGAAATTAACACATTGAATCAATAAAATGCCTGGGAGAGCTGCCGTGACCGCCAAATGGGACTTCTGGATCGACCGCGGTGGCACCTTTACCGATGTCATCGGCCGTGACCCGCAGGGCGGACTGCAACCACGCAAACTGCTGTCCGAGAATCCCGAAGCCTATGCCGACGCCGCCATCCAGGGCATTCGCGATCTGCTCGGACTAAAATCCGGCGCTCCGATCCCGTCCGGCCTGATCGGCGACATCAAGATGGGCACCACCGTCGCCACCAACGCGCTTCTGGAGCGCAAGGGCGATCGTGTGCTGCTGCTCATCACCAGGGGATTTCGCGACGCGCTGAGGATCGCCTATCAGGCGCGGCCCGACATCTTCGCCAAGGAGATCATTCTTCCCGAACAGCTCTACGAGCGCGTCATCGAGGTCGACGAGCGCGTGCGCGCCGACGGGAATGTCGAACGGCTGCTCGACATCGCCTCCTGCCGGCCGGCCATCGAGCAGGCCAAGGCCGACGGCATCGACGCCGTGGCGATCGTCTTCATGCATGCCTGGAAACATCCCGACCACGAAAAGGCCGTGGCAACAGTCTGCAGGAAACTGGGGTTTCGCCAAGTCTCGGTCAGTCACGAGGTCTCGCCGCTCATCAAGCTGGTTGGCCGCGGAGACACCACCGTGGTTGACGCCTATCTGTCGCCGATTTTGTCGAGATATGTGCAAAGGGTTGGCCAAGAGCTGGGCGTCCTCTCCCCCCTTGAGGGGGAGATGGCCGCAAAGCGGCCAGAGGGGGTCCTCTCAGAAGGCACTGCCAGAGCGGCGAACCCAGTCGAGCCGACCCCACCCGACGGCTTCGCCGCCACCCTCCCCTCGAGGGGGAGGGAAAGCCCTCGCCTCATGTTCATGATGTCGTCCGGTGGCCTCACGGCCGCCGACATGTTCCAGGGCAAGGACGCGTTGTTATCCGGTCCGGCCGGCGGCGTCGTCGGCATGGTCGAGACCGCAAAACTCGCCGGTTTCAACAAAGTCATCGGCTTCGACATGGGCGGCACGTCGACGGACGTCGCTCACTACGACGGCGACTATGAGCGTGCCTTCGACACCGAAGTTGCCGGCGTGCGCATCCGCGCGCCGATGATGCGCATCCATACCGTTGCCGCCGGCGGCGGCTCGATCCTGCATTACGAGGCCGGCCGTTTCCGCGCCGGCCCGGATTCGGCCGGCGCCAATCCCGGCCCGGCGGCGTACCGGCGCGGCGGCCCGCTGGCCGTCACCGACGCCAATGTCATGCTGGGCAAGCTGCAGCCCGACTTCTTCCCGGCCATTTTCGGACCCGGCCAGAACGAGCAGCTCGACGTGCCAACCGTGCGCGAGAAATTCGCAGCACTTGCCGCCGAAATCGGCGATGGCCGCTCACCGGAGGCCGTCGCCGAAGGGTTTGTCACCATCGCCGTCGAAAACATGGCCAACGCCATCAAGAAGATTTCCGTGCAGCGCGGCTACGATGTCACCGAATATCTGTTGAACTGCTTTGGCGGCGCCGGCGGCCAGCATGCCTGCCTCGTTGCCGACGCACTCGGCATGGAAGCGGTGCTGATCCATCCCTTCTCCGGCCTGCTTTCGGCCTACGGTATCGGCCTGTCCTCGGTCTTTGCCTCGCGCCAGCAGGCGCTGTTCAAACCGCTATTGGAAGGCTCTAAACCGGCAATCGACGAACTCATCGCGACGTTGCGAAAGGCCGTCATCGACGAGCTTGCCGCGCAAGGCATCGCCGAGGACGCCGTCGCCTCGAAACCGCTGCTGCAGGTCCGCTATGACGGCACCGACACCGCGTTGCCGGTGAATTTCGAGCACGGCTCGATTGAACGGGCCAAAGGCGATTTCGAAACGGCCCACAAGGCGCAGTTCGGTTTCGTCTATGACGACAAGCCGATGATCGTGGAATCGGTCGGCGTCGAAGGCATCGACACCGGCGGCACCGGCCGCGAGGAAAGTGATTCAGTCCTTGAGGGCATCGCCGTAAACCCTGCGGAGAATAGGAAGATCTTCACCGATGGCGCCTGGCGCGACGCCGGTATCTTTCCTCGCGAGACATTGAAACCGGGCAACAAGACCGCCGGCCCTGCTTTGATCATCGAGCCGAACCAGACCATCGTCGTCGAGCCGGGCTGGCAGGCCGAGATCACCGCCAAGAACCATGTGCTCTTGCGCCGCATCGAGAAAAAGCGCCGGCAGGCGGCACTCGGCACCGGTCTCTCCGGGAAGATGGGGGCCGATCCGGTCATGCTGGAGGTGTTCAATAACCTGTTCATGTCGATCGCCGAGCAGATGGGCGTGACACTGCAAAACACAGCTTATTCCGTCAACATCAAGGAACGGCTGGATTTCTCCTGCGCCGTCTTCGATCGGAACGGCGCGCTAGTCGCCAACGCGCCGCACATGCCGGTGCATCTCGGCTCCATGGACCGTTCGGTCGAGACCATCATCCGGCTCAACTCCGGCGACATCCACCCCGGCGATGTCTTTGCCCTCAACGCGCCCTACAATGGCGGCACGCATCTGCCTGATATCACGGTGGTGACGCCAGTTTTTGCAAGCGCTGACCTAATCTCCCCCCTTGAGGGGGAGATGGCCGCAAAGCGGCCAGAGGAGGTCCTTTCAGGAGGCACCTCAACAACGTCGAGCACTGCCGCGGCGACCCCCTCCGGCGGCTTCGCCGCCACCTCCCCCTCGAGGGGGGAGGAAATCCTGTTCTACGTCGCCTCGCGCGGCCACCATGCCGACATCGGCGGCACGGCGCCCGGCTCGATGACGCCGCTCGCCACAACGGTCGACGAGGAAGGCGTGCTGTTCGACAATTTCCGCATCGTCGATCGCGGCCGCTTCCGCGAGAAGGAGCTGGAGACGCTGCTCACCGACCATCCCTACCCCGCACGCAATCCGCACCAGAACATTGCCGACCTCAAGGCGCAGATTGCCGCCAACGAAAAGGGCGTTGCCGAGCTGCGCAAGATGGTCGCGCATTTCGGCCTCGGCGTCGTCGAGGCCTATATGGCCCATGTCCAGGACAATGCGGCCGAAAGTGTGCGCCGCGTGCTGGAGCGGTTGCCCGACAGTTCCGTATACGAGTATCCAACCGACACCGGTCAGGTGATCAAGGTGAAGATATCGATCGACCGGCAAAAGCGTGAAGCGACCGTTGACTTCACCGGCACGTCGCCAGTCATAAAGAACAATTTCAACGCTCCCGAGCCGGTCGCCCGCGCGGCCGTGCTCTACGTTTTCCGCGTAATGGTCGAGGACATGATCCCGATGAATGCCGGCTGTCTGAGACCCATCAACATCATTATTCCTGAGGGTTGCATGCTGAAGCCCGCCTACCCTGCGGCGGTCGTCGCCGGCAATGTCGAGACCTCGCAGCATGTCACCAACGCGCTGTTCGCCGCCATGGGCGCGATGGCCAACGCACAAGGCACCATGAACAACCTCACCTTCGGCAACAAGAAGTACCAGTATTACGAGACGATCTGCTCGGGCTCGCCGGCCGGCAGGGTGAACTCCGGCCGCGGCTTTGCCGGCACCTCCGGCGTTCACACCCACATGACCAATTCGCGACTGACCGACCCGGAAGTGCTGGAATTGCGCTTTCCCGTCCTGCTCGAGGATTTCCACATCCGAGAAGGCTCCGGCGGCAAAGGCAAATGGAGTGCCGGCGACGGCACCAGGCGCACCATCCGCTTCCTCGAAAAGATGGAATGCGCCATCCTGTCCTCGCATCGCAACCGCCCGCCGCAAGGCCTGGACGGCGGCGGCGATGGCGAAATTGGCTCGACCAAGGTCCGCCGCAAGGATGGCCGCGTCGAAGTCCTGAAGGCTTGTGACCAGTCGGTGCTCGAGGCCGGTGACGCCGTCATCGTGACGACACCAACGCCAGGTGGGTTTGGCGAGGCCTGAGCCAGCTTCAACAGGTTGTCACCGGCCTGTCATGACCCTGCGCTACCCGCTTGCGGCAAAGCAAACGGGGAATCGCCTTGCCATGACGGACATTTCCGGAGAACTGGTTTTTCGCCGCGGCAAGGAAGTTGGCAAAGCCGTCTACCAGAACCGCCCATTGTCGAAGGCCGGCCTCTCCGAACGGCTGTTCGCCTTTTTGTTTTCCGGCCTCGTCTATCCGCAGATCTGGGAAGATCCCGACGTCGACATGGAGGCAATGCAGCTTGGCCAGGGCCACCGCATCGTCACCATCGCCTCTGGCGGCTGCAACATCCTGGCCTATCTCACCCGGTCGCCCGAAAGGATCGATGCCGTTGATCTTAACGCCGCCCATATCGCGCTGAACCGCATGAAACTCGAAGCGGTGCGCCATCTGCCCTCGCAGGGTGACCTGTTCCGTTTCTTCGGCGCCGCCGAGACCCGTCACAATTCGGAAGCCTACGACCGCTTCATCGCCCCGCATCTCGACCCGGTCAGCCGCCATTATTGGGAGCGCCGCAACTGGCGTGGCCGTCGCCGCATCGCCGTCTTCGACCGCAACTTCTACCAGACCGGCCTGCTCGGCCTGTTTATCGCCATGGGCCACCGGACGGGCAAGTTCTTCGGCGTAGATCCCGCCGGCATCATGAAAGCGAAAACCATCGCCGACCAGCGCCGCTTCTTCAACGAGGAACTGGCGCCCGTCTTCGAAAAACCCTTGCTGAAATGGGCCACTTCGCGAAAAGCCTCGCTGTTCGGCCTCGGCATTCCGCCGGCGCAGTACGATTCGCTGATCACTTCGGGCGACGGCACCATGGCGAGCGTCCTGAAAGCTCGGCTGGAAAAACTCGCCTGCGATTTTCCGCTAGAGAACAACTATTTCGCCTGGCAGGCTTTTGCCCGCCGCTATCCCAATCCCGGCGAGGCGGCGCTGCCGGCCTATCTCGAAAAGCGCAACTACGAGACGATCCGCAACAATGTCGACAGCGTTGCCATTCATCATGCCAATCTGATCGAATTCCTCGCCGGCAAGGATGCCGGTTCGGTCGACCGCTTCGTCCTGCTCGACGCGCAGGACTGGATGACCGACGACCAACTCAATGCGCTGTGGGCCGAGATCACCCGCACCGCGTCCACTCATGCCCGCGTTATCTTCCGCACCGCTGCCGAACCCAGCCTGTTGCCCGGCCGGGTCTCGAATTCGCTGCTCGACCAGTGGAGCTATGCGGACGAAGCGTCGCGCGAATTCTCGGCCCGCGATCGGTCGGCTATCTATGGCGGCTTCCACCTTTATGTGAAGCAGCCCGCATGAGCGCAACCGAACTGCCGGCCAGGCACGCCGAACCGCCGGCCAGGCACGGCAAACCGCCGGCCGGGCATGCCGAGTTGATGGACGGCGTCTATCGCTGGCAGCGTCATTTCTACGACCTCACCCGCAAATATTACCTACTCGGTCGCGACCGGCTTATCGCAGGGTTGGATGTACCCGCTGGCGGCACCGTGCTCGAACTCGGTTGCGGCACCGGCCGCAATATCGTGCTTGCCGCCCGACGCTATCCCGGCGCCCGCTTCTTCGGTCTCGATATCTCTGCAGAAATGCTGGAAACGGCCACTGCTGCCATGGCCCGCGAAGGCCTGTCCGGCCGCGTCAAGCTGGCGCGCGGCGACGCCACCAATTTCGACGCGAAAGCGCTATTTTCTGTCGAAAATTTCGACCGCATTTTTGTTTCGTATTCGCTGTCGATGATCCCCGGTTGGGAGACGACGGTGACAGCGGCACTTGCCGCCCTGTCACCTGGCGGCTCGCTGCACATCGTTGATTTCGGTCAGCAGGAGGCCCTGCCCCACTGGTTCCGCACACTGTTGCGCGGCTGGCTGAGAAAATTCCACGTCGAGCCGCGTGAAGCGCTGCGCGACGTCCTGGAATCGGAATCTGCAAAAGCCGGCGCAACCCTTCGGTTTAGAACGCTTTATCGCGGCTACGCCTGGCTTGCCGTCATCAAGATCGCCATCTAGTTCCTCGGTGCAGAAGTTGACATGCAGGCCTTTGGCGACAGCTGCGTAGAAAAGACCGCGACCCGCCGCATTCCTTAATGCAGCGCCTTTACCAACGCTGCCAACATCGTCTGCGGCCGGAAGCCGAGCTTGGCTGGCGTCAGGCCGAGCCGCACGACCACCAGCTGCTCGGAGGGGACGATGGCGACCGTCTGCCCGTCATGCCCTTCCATCCAATAGGTATCTCCAGGCAGACCCGCAGCAATGCCGGCGCCGGGGTTCTCCTCGTCGCCCGGGCCCTCGATCCACAACTGGCCCCTGCTGTAGACTTTTGAGGCCGGTGCTGCTTCCCGCATCCAGCCGACGAAACCGGCAGGCAGGATCTCCTGGCCTTTCCAGACACCACCCTGCAGCAGAAACTGGCCGAAACGCGCCCAGTCGCGAGCCGTGGCATAGAGATAGGACGAGCCGACGAACGTCCCGTTTTCGTCGACCTCGAATACCGCGCTCTGCATGCCGAGCGGCTCGAACAGTGCAATCCTTGGCCACGCCAGCGCCTTGTTCTTGTCGCCGATCGCATCCTGCCACAGCCGCGACAGCATCACCGCCGTGCCGCTCGAATAGGAGAACATTTTGCCGACCTCGCCGGTCAGCGGCTTGGCTGCGGCAAAGCGCGCCATATCAGGCTCGAGATAAAGCATCCGCGTCACGTCGGCGACGTCGCCATAGTCCTCGTTGAACTCCAGCCCGCTCGACATCGCCATCATGTCGGCGAGACTGATGGCGGTGCGGCCATCTGCTTTCCAGGGTCCGAACAGCCCCTGGTTCGTCATCGCCATCTTGCCGGCTTTCACCACGGTGCCGACGATCGCGGCGTTCACCGACTTGGTCATCGACCAGCCGAGCAGCGGTGTCTTTTCGGAAAAGCCGCTGCCATAGCGCTCGGCGACGATGCGCCCGTTCTTGACCACCACCACCGCACGCATGCCAGTGCCTGCCAATGCCGCATCGTCGAGGATATCAGCGATTTCAGGGTCCTGCGAGGCGTCGACCCTGTCGCCGTCCGGCCAGAGCGCGTCCAGCGGCGGCGTCAGCGCCGGCCCGGCGACTGCTTCGGCCGTGGCGGTGTCGCCATCCGGAACCAAGGTGCAGCCGAGACCGTCGCGAGCGACCGCGACGCTCTTGCCGAACACGCCGAACAGCCCAGCCGAGACCGTGCCCTGCTCCTTGTCGACGGAGATCCTCATCAGCCGCAGCAGCGGATGGCCGGGCGCCTGCACATCGACGGCGAGCACCTCATTGGCATCGCGTCCGGCAATAAAGACATTCGAGCAGACGATCTTGGCCGTGTAGCCCGAGCCGACGCGGATCAGTTCCGGCGGCGCCAAATACAGCCAGGCGGCGAGTGCTGCGACCGCCAGCACAGCCAGCCCGAGCAGCCATTTCACCAGCCTTAGAACAATCCGCATTTTTCCGACTCCCCCGGAAGCTCATCTATGTCATTGATTTGCCGCCACTGCTTCGGCAAAATCGCGGCTCCTGTCGTGCGCCGTGAACGGAATATCAACCATGATCGGCGATCACCAGGGATAGAAGCGGTCCTATGGGGAGATCGCTTGGGGGTACGGTCGAGGGGCCACCTGCAGCAACAACCCATCAGCGGCCGGCTGGAACCGGTTCAGGAGTAGCGATGCGCCGTTTCGCGGCTTTCATCATGCTGACGTTGCTGGGCGCCTGTTCGACCGTCGACGATCTTGCGCCGTCACTGCCGAGCGCCCCGACCGTTGCGGTGCGTGCACCCCGTTTTGACGACTCCGACCCGCATGAGTGGGAAAGCGGCGCGCCGTGGAGTTATGCCGTTCACGGCACCGACGTCTCCAAATACCAGACCTCGGTCGATTGGCCGGCGGCCAGGGCCAGCGGCATTTCCTTCGTTTTCATCAAGGCGACGGAAGGCGGCGATCGCTTCGACGAGTATTTCGACGAGCATTGGAGCCGCACGAAGGCCGCTGGAATTCCGCGCGCAGCCTATCATTTCTACTATTTTTGCACGCCGGCCGCCACGCAGGCGCACTGGTTCATCAAGAACGTGCCCAAAGACCCCTCGGCGATGCCGCCGGTTCTCGACATGGAATGGAACCCGCAATCACCGACCTGCAAGCTGCGCCCCAATGCGGCCACGGTGCGCAGCGAGATGAGCACATTCCTCGAAATCGTCGAAAAACATTATGGCAAGAAGCCGATCATCTACACCTCGATCGATTTCTTCGACGACAATGGCCTGTCGGCTTTCCGCGGCTACCCCTATTGGCTGCGTTCGGTGGCAGGCCATCCGCGCGAGAGATACGGCAGCCATCCCTTCACTTTCTGGCAGTACACCGGAACCGGCGTTGTGCCGGGCATAAGGGGCAAGGCCGATATCAATGTCTTCAACGGGTCGGAAGCCGCCTGGAACAAGTGGCTGCGGCAGAACACCCGTTGACAGCGGGCCTGCCGCCTGCTTTTCGACACAGCCAATGAAGGACGCCTGCAACCGCTGGTAATCTTCTCGGAAGGATGGCGATGCGATTGCGTTTGGAAATTCTCGCGGCGCTGCTTCTAGCTGCCACGGCGGTGCCAGCAGCGGCACAGCAATGCGGCGGCGATTTCGAGGCATGGAAGCAGGGCGTGGCGGCGGAGGCCAAGGCCGCCGGCGTCGGCACTGCCGGCCTTGAGGCACTGGAAAAAGCCACCGCCGATGAAAAGGTGCTGGCGCGCGACCGCTCCCAGGGCGTGTTCACCCAGACCTTCGTCGAATTCTCGAACCGCATGATCTCGCCTCATCGGCTTAAGCAAGGCGCGGCCAATCTGAAGAAATATTCCGATGTTTTTGCCCGCGCCGACCGGGAATTCGGCGTCCAGCCGGCGGTCATCGCCGCCTTCTGGGCACTTGAGACCGATTTCGGCGCAGTGCAGGGCGATTTCCACACACTGAACGCACTGGTCACGCTCTCGCATGACTGCCGCCGCCCGCAACTCTTTCGCCCGCAGATTGTGCCGCTGCTGACACTGATCGATCGCGGCGTCGTGCCGGCGGATGTCACCGGCGCCTGGGCGGGCGAAATCGGCCAGACGCAGATGCTGCCGTCCGACTATCTCAACCGGGGCGTCGACGGCGACGGCGACGAAGTCATCGACCTGCGCGGCAGCGCGCCTGACGTGATCATGACCACGGCCAACAAGATCATGTCGCGCGGCTGGAAACGCGACCAGCCCTGGATCGAGGAAGTCCGTGCGCCCGACGACTTGCCTTGGGACCAGACCGGCCGCACCAACAAGCTGCCGTTGACGCAGTGGGCTCAGTGGGGCGTCACCAACCCCGATGGCACGCCACTTGCCGACAACGGCCTGAAGGCAGGCCTGGCGCTGCCCATGGGCCGCAAAGGACCGGCCTTCCTCGTCTATCACAATTTCGACGTCTATCTCGAATGGAACCAGTCCTTCACCTATGCGCTGACCGCGGCAAATCTCGCCGCGCGGCTGGCGGGTGCGCCGCAACTAGACCCGCGCGATCCCGAACCCGGCCTCAACGGCGACCAGATGAGGGCATTGCAGACAAAGCTCGAGGCCAAAGGCTATGACGTGGGCACGGTCGACGGCATCCTCGGCACCAACACCCGCGAGGCGATCCGCAAGGAGCAGAAGCGGCTAGGCTTGCCAGTCGACGGCTGGCCGACACCGGAGCTTTTGGCGAAACTTTAAGCGGGTCATCGCCTGGCAAGCAGGAAGTCGATGAAGACACGCAACGCCGGCGGAACCTGCCGTGAGCTCGTGTGATATAGGTAAAAGCCCGGAAATCTGGGCGACCAGGCTTCGAGAAAACGGATGAGCTTGCCGGCTTCGATCCACGGCCGAACCTGGTAATCCAGCATGTAAGCCACGCCGATCCCATCCAGGGCCGCGCTGACCATCAGTTCCGTATCGTTGACCGTCAGACCGCCGTTCACGGCTATTTCCAAAGCGCGTTGGCCTCGCGCGAACTCCCATCGATAGATGTTGCCGCCACCGGGCCACTGGAAATTGATGCATTGGTGACGATGCAGGTCTGCAGGATGGCGGGGTATGGGGTGATGCTCCAGATAGCTGGGCGCGGCCACCGCGGCCATCTCCAACTCCTCGCTGAGTTTCACCGCCACCATGTCCTTATGCAGCCGCTCACCGAGCCTTATTCCGGCATCGAATCGTCCCTCCACAATGTCAGTCAGCATATCGTCGACGATTACGGTGACGGCAATATCGGGATAGGTGCTGCGGAAATCGCCGAGAATAGGAGCGATGAAACGCATGGCGGCGATACGTGGAACATTGATGCGCAGCGAGCCTGCCGGTCGATCGCGTGATGCACGCGCGTCGGCGACAGCCCCTTCGAGTTCGCTGAATGCCGGAGCGAGGCGGGCAAACAGCGTTTCGCCTGCTGCGGTCGGCGACACGCTGCGGGTCGTACGGTTGAGCAGCCGGACACCGACACGCTCTTCCAGCCCGCGTATCGTCTGGCTAAGCGCCGGCGGCGACACCCTGAGCCTGGCCGCGGCGCGGACGAAGCTGCCTTCCTTGACGATCGCTGCAAACGCGTTCAGCTCGGAGAACTCGCTCCCTCGCATTATGTACTCCAGACTTAACAAGCCTATTCGATAATAGGCTATTATCTGAGCAATAGCATGTCCCTAACTTCGACATGGAACCGCCGCTCGATTTGGAGCGGCCGCAGCCAGACGAGAAAAGGACAGCAGCTATGTATCATTCGCTCAAAGGCAAAACCGCGCTCGTAACCGGCAGTTCGCGCGGCATCGGACGCGCCATCGCCGAGGGCCTCGCGGCAAACGGTGCGGCCGTGGTCGTCAATTACGTCGGTAACGAGAAGGCCGCCCAGGAAGCCGTTGCTGCCATTCACGAGAATGGCGGAAAAGCCGTCGCCATTCGGGCCGATATCTCCAATATTTCCGACATAGGCCGGCTGTTCGATGAGACCGAAAGGCAGATAGGGACGATCGACATCGTCGTCGCCAATGTTGGCGTCGCCGTCATCAAGCCGTTGGTCGAGGCCACCGAAGCCGATTTCGACTATGTCTTCGGCGCCAACGCCAAAGGCACCTTCTTCACGCTTCAGGAGGCGGCGCGCCGCGTGCGCGACGGTGGCCGCATCATCGCCGTCTCCACCGGTGGAACCAAAATGTTCTTCACGCAGACGGCCCTTTATCTCGGCAGCAAAGGGGCCGTCGAACAGTTCGTCCGTGTCCTCTCGCGCGAGCTCGGGCCGCGCGGCGTCACTGTGAATGCACTTTCGCCAGGCTTTACCGATACCGACCTGCTGCCCGAGCGGGATCGCGCGATCGCCGCCGGCATGTCGCCTTTCGGCAGGATCGGAGCGCCGCGCGACGTTGCCGATGTCGCGGTTTTCCTCGCCTCCGACGAGGCCCGCTGGCTGACCGGCGAGAACATCCAGGCCGGCGGCGGCGTAGCCTGACCTGCGTATGGCCTAATCCGCCATCGTCTCCAGGCTCGCAAACCCCTGCGGCGCGTCGCCTTCGTCGAATGGCGTCGTCACCTCGACGAACGTGTCGGGATAAAAGCCGTTGAACCGGGTCCTGAGCGACAGCGAATAGGCGCCGATATGGCCGATCTCGATCCAGTCGCCGGTATCGACCGTTTCCGGCAGCCAGAACGGCCGCGACAGGATGTCGACGGAATCGCAGGTCGCGCCGCATACCTTGAACGGCACGATGGTCTTCTCCTCGCCATTGCGCGAGCGTATCGCCGGGTCTGGAATGAAGCGCGCCGGCAGCGTGATCTTGCCGGTCCACGAATCCGACAGCGACGCCCAGATGCCGTCATTGATGTAGAGCCGCTTGCCCTTGCGCAGCAGCACCCGCACGATCAGCGACAGGCAGCGCGCCACGATCACCCTGCCCGGCTCCGCCACCAGCGGCATCTGGTCGAACTGGTATTCCTTCAGATCGCCCGACAGCCGCGACATGATCTGGCCGAGCGACGGCATCTCGATCTGCTTGCGGTTGGGATCATGGCCGTATTCGGCCGGAAAACCGCCACCGACATCAAGCCCGGCAATGTCGAAGCTGACGCGGTTGCGCACCCAGTCGGCCGAGGCCAGCGCCCGCTCATAAGTGTCAGGATCCTCGATCTGGCTGCCGACATGGAAGCACAGCCCGACCTTGTAGCCCGTCCGGTTCAGCCGTTCGGCCAGTTCGACTGCATTGGCCGGTCCGGCGCCGAATTTCTTCGACAACTCGTAAGCAGCCGATCCTTTCGTCTGGATGCGCACGAACACGGTGATCGCGCCAGGATCGATATCGAGCGCCCTCACCACGCGGGTCAGCTTGGTGATCTCGTCCTCATGGTCGAGCGAGATGACGCGGATGCCATATTTCTCCAGCGCCAGCTTGATATCAGACTGTGCCTTTACCGGATGCATGTAGAGCATCTCGGCGTCGGGCGAGACGGCGCGAACGGCGGCGAATTCGCCGGGCGAGGCCACGTCGAAAGCGCCGACGCCGGCCTCGACCAGCGTCTTCAGCACGATCTGCTCGCCATTGGTCTTGACCGCATAGGCGGTCTTGCCGGGAAACATCCCCATGAACTGTCTGGCGTCCGCCTTCAGCACCTGCGGGCGAAAGCAATAAATCGGATCGTCCGGGCGAAGCGCCAACGCCGCTTCGCGCGCATTTTCGAATCGCTGCATGGACGAATCCCTCGACTTAGACTGCGCACAATTAATCCAACCTATGGGGGAATGAAAACAATTCTGTGTCTCGCACCCCTGACGCTGCGGCGCTACGCCAGATGATGGGAATGCTAGCCCATCGGTCTGGTTTCGGGTGGCACTTGCCATCGAACAGGATATGGCCTGAACAGACACCTGATTGGCTTGGCATTCAGAGCTATCTGGGAGGACGATCCATGGCGATCACAACCACGACGGCAATGCGCGGCCCTATGGTCCTGAAGGACTGGGGGCAGCTTCTGCTGCTCGGTGCGATCTGGGGCGGCTCGTTCTTCTTTGCCCGCATTGCGGTTGCCGAGCTTCCGCCGCTGGTGCTGGTGCTGTTTCGCGTCGCCATCGCGGCGCTGGCGCTGCAGCTCTATCTCGGCCTGCGCGGTCCGTCCTTCCGCCTCGCCTTGCCGCATGCCGGCCTGTTCTTCCTGCTGGCGCTCGTCAACAACGTCATCCCCTTCTCGCTGATCTTCGCCGGCCAGACCGAACTTGGCGCCGGCGTCGCCTCAGTGCTCAACTCAACGACGCCGTTCTGGACGTTGATCCTCGCCAACGCGCTGACATCAGACGAAAAACTCTCCTGGAACAAGCTTGCCGGGATCGCGCTCGGCATCGTCGGCACGGCGGTGATGATCGGCCCCGGCCTGCTTGCCGGGCTGGGCGGACCGGTCTGGGCGAAATTCGCGCTGATCGGCGCGTCGCTGTCCTATGCTGTCGCCCTGATGGTGGCCCGCCGCTTCAAGGGCGTGCCGTCACCGGTTATCGCCACCGGACAATTGACCGCCTCGACCATCATCATGATCCCGCTCGTGCTGCTCGGCTATGGTCCTGCCAATCTGTTTTCGGCCTCGCCGCCGGTCTGGGCGGCGGTGTTGGCGCTGGCGCTGCTGTCCACCGCCTTCGCCTACATCCTCTATTTCAATCTCGTCGCCTCGGCAGGCGCCACTAACGCCTCGCTGGTCACGCTGATCGTGCCGGCCAGCGCCATCCTGCTTGGCTTCCTGTTCCTGGGCGAACGGCTTGAATTGTTCGAACTCGGCGGCATGGCGTTGATCGCGCTCGGCCTAGTCACCATCGACGGCCGCCTGTTCGGCCGACGGTAAAGTGGCGCGCATCCAATTGGACGCGCAAAATCGATTCCGATTTCGGCGGTGGTAGCGCTGCCATATCCACCCTTGCCCCGGCTTCGTCACAATTTATACACAGGTCCTAAGTCGGATTTTGCCGAAGAGTTTCAATACCTAACGGCAAAGAGCAGGTCGTGAATTCCACATTGTCGTCGCAATGCAGCACATTTTCCGCTTGCCTGTGGCACAAATGACCCTAGACTCTCGCCATAGCTCTTTAAGAGGAGGCTATGACATGGGACTCACGAGGCCGATCAACGCATTGATGATTTGTGCTGCGTTTGCATTTATCGGAGCCCTGATTATGGGCTTTCTTCCTTAGACCCGCCAAAGCGACGGAAGATCAGCACAGACTAGTCCAAGTCATTGAAAAGGCCGGGTTTTACCCGGCCTTTTTGGTTTTCCAAAACGTCGATAGAGCTTACGCTGCGGCAGATCCGGCAGCTTCGGCCTCATGCGAGCGGATGCCGATCATGTGGCAGATGGCAAAGACCAGATCGGCCCGGTTCATGGTGTAGAAGTGGAAATCGCCGACGCCGCGCTCGACAAGGTCCAGCACCTGCTCGGCCGCCACCGCGGAGGCTACCAGCGCATGCGTCTGCGGGTCCTTCTGAAGCCCGTCGAAGCGCTCGGCCAGCCATGCTGGCACCAACGCGCCGGCGCGCGACGAGAAATTGGCGACCTGGGTGAAATTGTGGACCGGCAATATGCCCGGCACGATCGGTATGTAGATGCCGGCGCGCCGCGCCCGCTCGACATAGCGCTCGTAGAGATCATTGTCGAAGAAGAACTGGGTGATCGCCCGCGTCGCGCCATTGTCGACCTTGCGCTTCAGCATATCGATGTCGGTGGCGAAATCCGGGCTCTCCGGATGCTTTTCCGGATAGGCGGAGACCGAGATGTCGAAATCGCCAACACCTTTCAGCGCCCCCACCAGTTCGGCACCATTGGCGTAGCCGTCCGGATGCGGACGGTAGGCAGCGCCGACGCCCTCGGCCGGATCGCCGCGCAAGGCAACGAAGCGGGTGACACCCATGTCGGCGAATTCCTGAATGACCTCGTCGACCTCATGACGCGCCGCGTTGACGCAGGTCATGTGCGCCGCCGGCGTCAGCGCCGTTTCGTTGAGGATGCGCTTGACCGTGCGCGCCGTGCGCTCGCGCGTCGAGCCGCCGGCGCCGTAGGTGACGGAGACGAATTTCGGCTTGAGCGGCTCCAGCCGGGTAACTGTATCCCACAGCCTTGCTTCCATCTCGTCGCTCTTCGGTGGGAAGAACTCGAATGAAACCCGAATCTTGTCGCCAATGTCAGGGCGGCGGGAGAAGCGGAACTGGTTCATCAGGCGGTTTCCCCTATCGGATAGGCATTGGCCGGTTGTGCGTGGCTGGAAGGATCGGCGATCAGCATGCGCTGGTCACGGCCGAGCCACAGCTTGACGGTGAGCCTGGCCTCGTTGCCGCCGCGCGGCTCGAATTCCTGGCTGTCTTCGAGGTCGAGCCCGGCCTCGGAAAACCATTCGGTGATCTGGCGGTCGGAAAAGCCGAGCCGCACATGCGCGTGCACGTCGCGTAGGAATTCCAGCGTATGCGGCGCGAAATCGACGATCACCAGCCGGCCTGCCGGGCGCAGCAACCGTGCTGCCTCGCGGATGGCGCGGGCGGGATCATCGAGATAGTGCAGCACCTGGTGGATGGTGACGAGATCGAAGGCGTCGCGCTCGACCGGTGGCGCAAAAATGTCGCCCTGGCGCACCTGCGCATTCGAAATCCCTGCTTTGTCCAGGTTGGCCCGCGCCACCGTCAGCATCTCGCGCGACATGTCGATGCCGACGCCACGCCGGTAGAGCGGCGAAAAGATTTCGAGCAGCCGCCCGGTTCCGGTGCCGAGATCCAGCATCGACTGGAACGGGCGCTTGCCGACGAGCTTGAGCAGCGCTGCCTCGACGGCGCGGTCCGGCACGTGCAGCGAGCGGATATGGTCCCAACTCGCGGCATTCACGGAGAAATATTCGGCGGCGCGATCCTGCCGCTTGCGCTTGACCGCTGCCAGCCGCTCGAGGTCACGCTCGACCTGCGGGTCGGCGCCCCGGATGCCGGAAACCAGCCTGAGCACGAAATCGCGCGCCGCATCCGAATCCGACAGCCGGAAGAAGGCCCACGAGCCCTCCTGATAACGGCCGATAAGCCCCGCCTCCAGCAAAAGCTTCAGGTGGCGCGAGACGCGCGGCTGCGACTGGCCGAGGATTTCGGTGAGATCGGAAACGGTCAGGTCGCCGCGCGATAGCAACGCCAGGATGCGCAGCCGGCTGGATTCGGCCGCCGCCTTCAATGTATCTACCATAGTGTCGAGAGCGACATGCATGCGAGCATTCTCTTTGAAAAAGATATAAACATATGTTTATGTCGATTTTGATAGGCTTGCAAGCGCTATGTCGCTTCCGGACAAGAAAATGGCGCATGCGTGGCGGATCACGCAAAGCTGGAAACACGATCGAGGCGAAAACCATGTTCGAGATGCGCAGCGGCGAAAAGCTTTTGGCGACCGATCCGGCCGATATGCCACCGGACGGCCATGTCGTGTTCATTGGCCGCATCGCCTCTCCCTGGACCACGCGGGAAACGTGCCCGAAGAACATGGGAGCCGCGCGGGAGACGGGACAGCCGGCGGTTCTCACGATCGACCTGCCCTATCGTAACGGCTTGCTCGGCCTGGAGCGCGCCAGCCACATCGTCATCCTGTCCTGGCTGCACCACGCACCGCGGACCCTGATTGTCCAGAAACCCCGCCATGCGGCCGAGCCGAAAGGCGTTTTTTCGCTACGCTCCCCTGCCCGGCCGAACCCTGTCGGGCTGCATGTTGCAAAGCTGGTCGCCGTCGACATCGACACGGGCCGTATCGATGTCGACGCCATCGATGTGCTCGACGGCACGCCGGTCATCGACATCAAGCCTTATTTCGCTTCGACCGATGCCTTTGCCGAGGCGACCATCGCCGGACGGGACGAGCCTGGAAGGATCGAAAGATGAACGCGCCGACCGGCCGCCGCCGCGCCATCGCCAAGGCGCTGACTGCACTCTTGCCGCTGGCGCCCTATGCCGACATGGAAAAGATCCGCGCCGACGCCGGCGCCGTGCATATGAAGACCTTGCCGCCGACGATTGCCGTGTGGCTGGCGACGACGGCCCATATCCGCCATGTGCACACCGACTACGAAAAGCTGCTGGCCGAAGGCTACGACCGCGACTCGGCGCGTTTCTTCGTGATGGAACAGATCAACATTGTGCTGACCCGCTGGCGCGCCACGCGTCTGCTCGATGACAACGAGGAAGAATAACTGGTTCTCAATGGCCCAGTGGCAAGCCCAGCCTGTGTCTTGTGCCACCCACCGTGCCGCTCTATTCCGTCATCTGGTCGGCGAAAAACGACCTGAGGGGGACGTGATGAGCAAGTCGATCGACCCGCAAGCCAACCGCCTGCCTGAGCTCTCCGCCCATCATCAAGACCCGCACGCCTATCCGGATGGCGTTGCCTTTCTGGACGGGCAATATCTGCCGATGTCGCAAGCCAAGATCTCGGTTCTGGATTGGGGCTTCCTGCATTCCGACGCCACCTACGACACGGTGCATGTCTGGGACGGTCGCTTCTTCCGCCTAGACCTGCATCTCGACCGCTTCTTCGGCGGGCTGGAGAAGCTGCGCATGACGATCCCGTTCGACCGCGAAGGCGTGGCCGAAATCCTCCACAATTGCGTGGCGCAGTCGGGTCATCGCGCCGCTTATGTCGAAATGCTGTGCACGCGCGGCGTCTCCCCGACCTTCGGCCGTGACCCGCGCGAGGCGGTCAACCGCTTCATGGCTTTCGCCGTTCCCTTCGGCTCGGTCGCCAATGCCGAGCAATTGCAGCGTGGGCTGCATATTGCGATCAGCGACAAGGTGCGCATCCCACCGGTCTCAATCGATCCAGCGATCAAGAACTATCACTGGCTCGACCTGGTGCGAGGCCTCTACGACGCCTATGACCGCGGCGCGGAGACCGCGCTGGTCCTCGATTTCAACGGCAATGTCGCGGAAGGCCCCGGCTTCAACGTCTTTTGCGTGAATGACGGCAAACTGGCGACGCCGGCTGTCGGCGTGCTGCCCGGCATCACCCGCCGCACGGTGTTCGATCTCTGCACGAAGGCAGGGCTTGCCGTGACAGCGGCCGATGTCAGCGTCGCTACGCTGCGTCAGTCCGACGAGGTCTTCATCACCTCGACTGCCGGCGGCATCATGCCGGTGACGATGATCGACGGTGTTCCGGTCGCGGACGGCAAGGTCGGCGCGATTACCAGGCGTCTCATGGCGATCTATTGGCAAAAGCACGAGGACCCGGCCTGGTCGAGGCCAGTGCACTATCCCTGATTCAAGCCTGACCGGCTGTTGTGGCGCAGGCCCTCATCAACAAAACGTGCTCGACCTTGATAGGTCCGGA
Source organism: Mesorhizobium sp. M0938 (assembly GCF_040319125.1). Taxonomy (NCBI): domain Bacteria; kingdom Pseudomonadati; phylum Pseudomonadota; class Alphaproteobacteria; order Hyphomicrobiales; family Phyllobacteriaceae; genus Mesorhizobium; species Mesorhizobium sp. M0938. Next base: position 77,900 of record NZ_JAMYNS010000015.1, read on the forward strand.
ATGCTCCGTATATGCCGGAACGGAGTAGCCTCCGTTTAGACCATGACCCAAAAGTGGAATCCGTTTTCGGAGAAGATCATGGTCAAACAAGAACCGAACAATCAAAGCCCGTAAGGGCAAGAACTGGTGGATCATGACACACAAGGTTTGGTTTATTACCGGATCGTCGAAGGGTTTCGGCCGCGTCTGGGCGGAAGCTGCCCTCGCCCGTGGCGACCGCGTCGCGGCAACGGCCCGCGATGCCGGCACGCTTGCCGACCTCGTCGACAAATATGGCGACCGTATCGCCGCGATTAAGCTCGACGTCACCGACAAGACGGCCGTCGATGCCGCCATTGCCGAAGCGCATAGCCGCTTCGGCCGGCTCGACGTCGTCATCAACAATGCCGGCTATGGCCATTTCGGCGCTATCGAGGAAATCAGCGAACAGGAGGCCCGCGACCAGATCGAGACCAATGTGTTCGGCGCTCTCTGGGTGACCCAGGCTGCCCTGCCGATCATGCGGGCGCAGCGTTCCGGCCACATCATCCAGATCTCGTCGATCGGCGGCGTCAACGCCTTCGCCATGGTTGGTCTCTACCACGCCTCGAAGTGGGCGCTGGAAGCCTTCAGCCAGTCTCTCAGCCTGGAGGTCGCGGAGTTCGGCATCCACGTGACGCTTGTCGAGCCGGGCGGTTTCTCCACCGATTGGGCCGGCCCGTCCGCCAAGGTCTCGAAGCCGATCGCGGCCTATGAGCCGGCCCGCGCCGCGATGGCGGAGCGGCGCAAGCGCTCGGTGGCTGGTGACCCTGTCGCCACGGGACCGGCAATGCTTGAAATCGTCGATGCGGCCGAACCACCGCTCAGGGTGTTCTTCGGCGATGGCGGCCTGCCGATGATCAAGCAGGAATACGCCAACCGCATCGCGCTGTGGGAAAAGTGGGATCACGTGTCCGTCACGGCGCAGGGCGCGAACAAGAACCGCAAGGCCGCCTGAGGCCTTCTGGATTCTCGCTACGCCGCCGTCTCGGCGGCGTAGCCCACCATCACCTGACTTAGGCCCGGTAAATCCATTGCTCCGGCACGCGCACCGAAATCTCCTCGCCTGTGGTGATGCGGCCAGGCTTTTCGACCCAGGCGACGAGGCCGCGCAGCCGCTTTGCCGCCTTCGGGAACAGCAGCGCGCCGGCCTCGTGGTCGGCCATTCCGGCATTTTCGGCGACCGAGCGTCCGGCGATGCGGCAAGGACCGTTCTGCGCGTCGACCTTGATGGTGACGCCACCTTTGAAGAACAGCAGCGTGCCGGAAGGCAGCATGGAAAGATGCGGCAGGCCCTCGATCAAGAGGTTAGCGCCGATCCACTCCGGCCTGATCTCGGCGATGCCCATCCGCCCTGCCACGATCGCCAGCTCGTCCGCCGCCACGATGGACAATTGCCGCTCGTTGCGTATCTCGGTGCCGCGTGGATACCAAGGCTCGCGCCCACCGGAGCGACGTGTCATGCCGGCATGGAAATCGCCGTCGATGCCATTGAAGCCAAGCCGCAATTCATCCACTGCGCGGGTCTCGAAATGATCCGATGGCGCGACGTAGAGCGCCGCCACCTGCGCGGCAAGCTTCCGCGCCGGGATGATTTCAACCGGATTTTCGACCTCGGGGAAGAGATCCAGCATAGGCTTCGCTCCTTGCGTGATGCCACGCAATTAGCCGCAGTCAGCTCATCAGGTCCAGTCGAAAGCGCTGATGCTCCAATCAAGGAGACTGATACGATGTATCGGGCGCCTTCCAATGCTGACGCCGTCGCCCAAATAGATCAGAGCATGCGCAACAGCGCGCCGCCAATTGAATAGCCGGCGCCGAAGGCGCAAAGCAGGCCGTAGTCGCCGGCTTTCATGTCGACGTGGTTCTCCGATAACGCGACGATCGCGCCAGCGCCGGCGGTGTTGCCGAGGCGCTCCAGCACCATCGGCGCGCGGTCATGGCCGACCTCGTGGCCGAACGACAGTTTTAGGATCATGGCGTTCATCCGCGCATTGGCCTGATGCAGCCAGAAGCGCCGGATCGCCTGCGGCGTCAGCCCGTGTTCGGCCAGGAACTCGACGATGAACTTGTGCCCAGCGACGGTGACTTCCTTGAACACCTTGTTGCCGACCTGCTTGATCAAATTGCCTTCCAGATTGATCATATACGGATCGTCCTGGGCGGTGCGCGTGTGGTAGCCGAGATTAGTGCGGATGTTGTTGGACATCTGCGTCCAGGTGCGCGTGTCGAGCACCTCGAAGCGGCCAGGCCGCTTGTCGCCCTGGGCGAGCCCCTCCACAACCATCGAGACAGAAGCGTCGCCGAAGATGAAATGCGTCTGCCGGTCTCGGAAGTTGAGATGGCCGGTGATGATCTCAGGCGTCGTCACCAGCACGCGCCTGTGCGCGCCGGCCCGCACCAGGTTGACCGCGATGTGCAGTGCCGCCGCCGCCGACGAGCAGCCAAGGCCCATGTCGAAGCCGGCGCCTTTCGTGCCCATCGCCTGCTGCATCTCGATGGCGATCGCCGGATAGGGCCGCTGGTGGTGCGAGGCCGAGCAGATCACCAGATCGATATCAGATGGCTCCAGGCCGGCATGATCGAGCGCTTTCCTGGCCGACGCGATGCCGAACTCGGCTTCCAGCGACAGCGCGTCATCGGGCCGCGCCGGAATGCGCGGCGCCATGCGGGTCGGGTCGAGGATACCTTCCCGCTCGATCACATGGCGGGTCTGTACGCCCGAAGCATGGACGATGAAGGCACTGTCCGACTTCTGCAGCAGCGTCTCGCCCGAAGCCTGGCGGCGGACATTCTCCATCTCGACCCAGGCATTGAAGCTGTCGACCAATTCTTCATTGGTGATCGAAGGCTCGGGGATTTCAACGCCAAGGCCGCTGATGATGACGCGATGCATTTCCAGTTCGTCCCCATGCGCAGGCGTTGCGGCTTGATGTGGGCGCCGCGAGAGCTCGGCGCAACATCTTTCGCACCAAGCTGGTTTATGCCGGCTTAAATCAAGTGCCTGAGCTAAGCTGAGCGCCGCGCGACGATGAACAGGCGCGGGAAACGCAGCAGCACCTTGCCGTTTGCCGTCTTCGGATAGGCTTCGGTTATTCTGGCAGTGTAGCGCTTGAGGAAAAGCCGCCGCTCGTCCTCGTCGAGCGGATCGAGGAACGGCTTCAGCCCGGTCGACTTCAGCCACTCGACGATGGCTTCGGCATCGGCCAGCGGATGATTGTAGGCGGTGTGCCAGACGTCGAGCCGGTCGGAGAACGGCGACAAAAGATCGTAATAGAACGACACCGGCGGCAACGACCCGCGCGCAGCACCCTCGAGTTTTTTGGCAAACGGCATTTCGGCCGCCGTCTCCCGCATCAGCCGATGCGAGGGCTCGCTCATATTGTCGGGCATCTGCACGGCAAGCGCGCCGCCGGGCGCCAAAAATCCCATCAGCCGCTGCAAAATCGCCGGATGATCGGGCAGCCACTGGAACACAGCATTGGCAAAAACAACGTCGACCGGTTCCGCCGGCTGCCACGCCGCCGCATCGGCCAACTCGAAGGTTACATCAGGCAAACGTGCCCTCGCCTTCTGGATCATGTCAGGCGAGCTGTCGAACCCGCTGACCTGCGCACTCGGCCAGCGTTCGACCAGCAATTCGGTCGAATTGCCAGGTCCGCAGCCGATATCGACCACCCGCTGCGGTGCTTCCACCGGCACCTGCGCGACGAGATCGCGCGACGGCCGCGTGCGCTCGTCCTCGAATTTCAGATATTGGGCGGCGGACCAATCAGCCATCTCAGCTCCTCAGATCATTAGAGAATTCGCCGCCCCTAAACCTTATCTGGTCAGCCGCTTATATGTCATGCGGTGCGGATTGACGGCATCGGGGCCGAGCCGGCGGATTTTGTCCTGTTCGTAATCCTCGAAATTGCCCTCGAACCATTCGACATGGCTGTCACCCTCGAAGGCGAGGATGTGCGTCGCCAGACGGTCGAGGAACATGCGATCGTGCGAGATGATGACGGCGCAGCCGGCGAAGCTTTCCAGCGCGTCTTCGAGTGCAGCCAGCGTTTCCGTATCGAGATCGTTGGTCGGTTCGTCGAGCAGCAGCACATTGCCGCCGGTCTTCAGCATCTTGGCCAGATGCACGCGGTTGCGCTGGCCGCCGGACAGATTGCCGACCTTCTGCTGCTGATCGCCGCCACGAAAGTTGAACGACGCGCAATAGGCGCGGGTGTTGGCCTCGAACTTGCCGAGCTTGACCACTTCGGCGCCGCCCGAGATTTCTTCCCACACGGTCTTGGTTGGGTCGAGTGCATCGCGGCTCTGGTCGACATAACCGAGCTTGACCGTCTCGCCGACGCGGATCGTGCCGGCATCCGGCTTTTCCTGGCCGGTGATCATGCGGAACAGCGTCGTCTTGCCGGCGCCGTTCGGGCCGATGACGCCGACGATGCCGCCGGGCGGCAGCTTGAATTCGAGATCGTCGATCAGCAGCGTGTCGCCAAAGCCCTTCGATAGGCCGTCGACCTCTATCACCACATTGCCGAGCCGCTCGCCATGCGGAATGACGATCTGCGTGTCGCTCGGGCGCCGCTTGTCGGCTGCGTCCAGCAGATCCTGGAACGCCTGGATGCGCGCCTTCGACTTGGTCTGCCGGGCCTTCGGGCTGGACTGGATCCACTCGCGCTCGCGGCCGATCGCCCGCTGGCGTGCATCGTCCTCGCGGCCCTCCTGCTTGAGCCGCTTGGCCTTGGCTTCGAGATATTTGGTGTAGTTGCCCTCATAGGGGATGCCGCGGCCGCGGTCGAGCTCAAGAATCCAGCCGGTGACATTGTCGAGGAAATAGCGATCGTGGGTGATGATCATCACCGCGCCCGGATAGGCACGCAGATGCTTTTCCAGCCATGCCGTCGTCTCGGCGTCGAGATGGTTGGTCGGCTCGTCCAGCAGCAGAAGGTCGGGCTGGCGCAGCAGGAGCTGGCAAAGCGCGACGCGGCGGCGCTCGCCGCCCGACAGCTTGGTGACGTCGGCTTCCTTGGGCGGACAGCCCAGCGCTTCCATAGCCATCTCGACCTGCTGTTCGAGATCCCACAGGTTGAGGCGGTCCATCTCGTCCTGGAGCTTGGCCGACTCGTCGGCCGTCTCGTCGGAATAGTTCATCATCAATTCGTTGTAGCGCTCGATGATGGCGGTCTTGGCGGCAACGCCTTCCATGACGTTCTCGAACACCGTCTTGTCCGCATCGAGTGCCGGCTCCTGCGCCAGGTAGCCGACGGTAGCACCCTCGGCCAGCCACGCCTCTCCGTTCCACTCCTTGTCGATGCCGGCCATGATCTTGAGGACCGTCGACTTGCCGGCGCCGTTCGGGCCGAGGATGCCGATCTTGGCGTCGGGGTAGAAGGAGAGGTGAATGTTCTCGAGCACCTTCTTGGTGCCATAGGCCTTGTTGAGGCCGGCCATGTGATAGATGAACTGGCGTGCCACGCGCGCTTTCCCTGAAAAGTCGACTGGAATGTCGGATTGAATGGAAGTTGCGCGCTATGTAGGCGATGCCGCGCCGAACGGCAAACTGTTTTGGCATTTCGGACCTGACTTCGGGCCGGACGGGCCCATCGAACTGTCTCCGCTTTCGCTCGCTGCATGTGCCCAACGAAAGCTGCGGTTAATCATTCCGCGTCAAAGGTGTTGGATGGGGAATCGCCGGCAAGCAGCGATTTCTGCAACGAGATCGGATCGTGCTGAACAGTTTCCTGCTCCTTGCCGAAGCGGTCATCTACTTCGGCGTCATGGTCACGCTTTTCCGATTCAGGCACCGTATCGGCCTCGGCGTTTTTGTCTGCGCCCTCGGGGTCATGCATTTCCTGGAAACCTACCTCGCCAGCGTGTTTTACGTCGCGCTGCCGTTCGGCATGGTCTCGCCGGGTTCCGCCGTGCTGTTCTCCGGCAAGCTGGTGATGCTCCTGCTTCTCTACATCAAGGAGGACGCGGCAACCGTCCGGCAGCCCATCTACGGTCTGTTGCTCGGCAATGCCTTGATGATCGGGCTTGTACTGGTCCTGCGCCTGCATGAGATCGCGCCGCTTCCCAACGGCAAACTTCCCGATATCGGTTTCATCGACCAGATGGGCTGGCTGATGGTGTGGGGCACGACGCTACTGTTCGTCGACGCCATCCTGATCATCCTGCTCTACGAAAAGCTTGGGCGTTATCTCCGCAAGGCGCTGTTCTCTCGCATTCTGATCTCCGTCGCATGCGTGCTCACTTTCGATCAGGCTGGATTTTTCGCCGCGCTGCATTTCGTCACCGGTGCACCGATCGCGGTTTTCTTCGGCGGCTGGTTCGCCAAGATGGGCGCGGCGCTTGCCTACAGCACCATGCTTGTCGCTTACATCAGATGGTTCGAGGCGCGGCAGATCCCGGCGCCGCGCGGGCTGTCCGACATCTTCGACACGTTGACCTACCGCGAGCGCTATGAGGCGCTGGTCGAGCATGTCGGCCGCGACGGGCTCACCGGCCTGCTACACAGGGGTCGCTTCGACAGCGACGGTGAAACCGCAGTTGCCGCCAGCCTGCGGACGGCCAAGCCGCTCAGCCTCCTGATCATCGACGTCGACCATTTCAAATCGATCAACGACCGCTTCGGCCACGCAGAGGGCGACAAGGTGCTGAAAGCCGTCGCGGCACTGCTTGGCGAGATTGTCGGTCCCGAGGATCAGGTGTTCAGGATCGGCGGTGAGGAATTCGCCATCCTCTGCTCACGTTCGCATTCGGTAGCCAGGCTTCTTGGCGAAAACATCCGGCACGCGGTCAAGACATCCGCAAGCACCAGCCGGTTCGACATCACAGTCAGCGCCGGCATCTCCACCGTCAGTGAGACGACCCGCTGCCTTGCCGATGTTTTTGCGCTGGCCGACCAGCGCCTCTACAAGGCCAAATCGACCGGACGCGACCGCGTCGTCGGCGAACCGGGCGGCCACGAGGCCGACAGCCTCACTGCATGGACCAAATCAGGGCGCAGCGCCGAAGCATAATTTCCGGCTTGCCTGCTGGCTTGCCTGTTATTGGAATCCTGTGGAATCGACAACGCCTTTCGGGCAGCCGGCTTTGCTTGTCGGCGCGGCAGCCTGCATCAGGTCGCCGAGCCGACTGCTCGGACCGATTGGGCCGGTGAGGCCGAGCGTCAGCTCACCGATCAGCCGCCTACCACTCGTCGAATCGACCAGGCAGGATACCCGGACCCGCTCACCTGCCCCGGCGCCAAACGCGCTATCGAAGGCACTGCGGATCTGATCCGACGTCAGTTGCTTGCCGATATTCTTTGCGAACAGATCGCGCACAGGCGAAGCATTCACCGCGCGCATCAGGTTCAGCGCATCGGAAAAATACGCTTGCTGGCTCTTGCCGTAGCAGGTGCCATGCTTGATCCACTCATGCCTTTCGAGAGCGGATGCGGTGCCCGGCATCACCCGATCGAGCTCCGACCGCGTGTTCGGGTCGATCTCGACGGGCGGCAGGTCCTGCCAGTGCGCCGGATTGTCGTTGGCCTTGTCGGCCGCTGCCACCTCGCAATAGAAATTTCCGTTCGGCTGCGGCCACAGCCCGTGCAAGGTGAAATGCGTCGCATCGAATCCACCAGCGGTCTGCGCCTTGCATTCGGTCTTGCCGGGCCTGGTTTCGCAAAAGGCGGGCTGCCAGCTCAGCGCGAGGACATATTCAGGCTTTCCCGAAGCCGGCGCAGCAGACTTCTCCCCTTCGGCCGGCACAGGTACGGCTGGCGCAGGTGCTGCCGATTCCCCGGATGCGCTGCCGCCCGAAACATGGCCGCAATCGACCTTCACCCAGCGACGCTCCGGATCGGCCCCCGGCACGCGGATCAGATAGTGCGTAGGAGCATCCTTGTTGCCAGCCAGCAGCTCGTAGCTCTGTCCCGCATCGGTCGAGATGCTGCCGGGGTTTTTGCCGCTCTTGATGGCCTGGGTCGCTGGGCAGGTGGCGTCGGCTACGAAAGAGCCGCTCATCTTGACCTCGGCTTGCGCAGCGCCCGCCAGCGACATGACCAGAAGCGTCAATCCGAAAACGAGACCTATCCGCATGCGCATAAAAGTACCCCCGGCTGAAAAATGCCGCGGCAACAGACTGCCGCCCTCACTCGGTATCAAATTCTCCATGTCAGAATTGCGATACTGTGTGTAGCGAGGCAAGAACAGCGCTGCGGAAAACGCCGATTGACGCAAAACCGGCCTCGGCGCACGCAAACGCTCGTGGGTGCGAAAGACGCGTTGGAGACGAAGCGACAATGTCATTCAGCCAGCAGCGCGTGCTCCGATCGCCGACCGGCGCCGAGCTCAACCTCTATGTGAAGCGCGCCGAGGGCCGCTCGCGCGCCGCTATTCACATCAATCACGGGCTGGCAGAGCACGCCGCACGCTATGTCCGTTTCGCTACCTTTCTGGGCGAGCGCGGTTACCACGTTTACGCCCACGACCATCGTGGCCACGGTGCAACCAAGGCGCCAGACGCGCCACTCGGCCAGTTCGCTCAATCAGATGGCGGCGCCAAGGTCATAGCCGATGTCGCCGCCGTGCACGATTTGATCGCCGGCGAACATCCCGGCCTGCCCGTTATCGCCTTCGGCCATTCCATGGGCGGCCTCATCGCGTTGAATTTCATGCTTGCCCACGCGAACCGGCTGCATGCCGCCGCCATCTGGAACGCCAATTTTTCCGCTGGGCTCGCTGGCCGTGCCGCGCAAGCCATCCTGGCCTGGGAAAAATTCCGGCTCGGCTCCGACATGCCGTCGCGCATGCTGCCGAGACTGACCTTCCAGGCCTGGGGCAAGGCCATCCCCGATCACCGAACGCCATTCGACTGGCTGTCGCGCGACACAGCCGAAGTCGACAAATACATCGCCGATCCGCTCTGCGGCTGGGATGCCTCCGTGTCGATGTGGCGCGACGTGTTCGGGTTTGTCTTCGACGGTGCCGACGACACTAATTTTTCCGGCGTCCGCAAGACCCTGCCGATCTGCCTCGTCGGCGGCGAAAAGGACCCCGCCACCGACGGCGGCAAGGCGGTCAACCACCTCGCAGGGCGCCTGCGCAGGATGGGCTTTTCGAATCTCGTTTCAAAGGTTTATGCCGAGACCCGCCACGAAAGCCTGAACGAGGTGAATCGGGATGTTGTCATGGATGATTTCGCCGCATGGGCCGACGGCGTACTGAAACAAGCCTGATCGGCGTTAACCCGATCGAGGTTGGCCTATCGCAAGGGCCGTGACAGCCGCACACGGTATTGATAGAGGCTCTGCTTTCGACCCATAACGGTGATCCATGGCCGAACCCCCGCTGAAAGGCGTCCGCGTTATCGAACTCGCCCGCATCCTGGCCGGACCGTGGGCCGGGCAGCTGCTTGCCGATCTCGGCGCCGACGTGATCAAGGTCGAAAGCCCGGATGGTGGCGACGATACCCGCAAATGGGGTCCGCCCTTCGTCATGAGCCATGACGGCGAAAATCTTTCCGCCGCCTATTACCATTCCTGCAATCGCGGCAAGCGCTCCATCGCCATCGATTTCTCGACGCCCGAAGGCGCCGAGACCGTGCGCCGGCTGGTCGCGACCGCAGACGTTTTGATCGAGAACTTCAAGCTCGGGGGCCTGAAGAAATACGGGCTCGACTATGACAGCCTGCGCAAGATCAACCCGCGGCTGATCTATTGCTCGATCACCGGCTTCGGCCAGGACGGGCCCTACGCGCCACGCGCCGGTTATGACTTCATCATCCAGGCCATGGCCGGCATGATGTCGATCACCGGCGAGGCCGGCCGCGAGCCGCAAAAGGCCGGGGTTGCCATATCAGACATTTTCACCGGCCTCTATTCGGTGGTCGCCATCCAGGCAGCACTTCGCCACGCCGAGAAGACCGGCGAAGGCCAGCATATCGACATGGCGCTCTACGACACCCAGATCTCGACGCTCGGCAACCAGAACCTAAACTATCTGGTCTCAGGCAAATCGCCGGTGCAGATGGGCAATGCGCATATGAATATCGCGCCCTACGAAGTGGTGCCGGTGAAGGACGGTCATATCATCCTGGCCATCGGCAATGACGGCCAGTTCGCCAAATTCTGCGCGGCCGTCGGATTGGACGAGCTGTCGTCGAACCCCGATTTCGCCACCAATCCCGCGCGGGTCGCCAACCGGGCGAAGCTGCGCGAGCATATGATCGAGGCGCTAAAAACCTTCGATCGCGACCCGCTGCTGGCCAAACTGGAGGCGGCAAGTGTGCCTGCCAGCCCGATCAACACGATCGGCCAGATGTTTGCCGACCCGCAGACCATCGCGCGCGGCATGCGGCTCGACCTCGACGACGGCCACGGCAATCTCCTGCCCACGGTACGCGCACCGATGGTCATGTCGGGCACGCCGCTCGCCTATGAGCGGCCCTCGCCGCGTCTCGGCGAACACACCGAAGAAATTCTTGCCGAACTGGAGAGGTCAGGAAAATGAAAACCGGCGGACAATTGATCGTCGATGCGCTGGAAGCCAACGGCGCTGACCGCATCTATTGCGTGCCCGGAGAATCCTATCTCGCGGTGCTCGACGCGCTGCACGATTCGACGATCCGCACCATCGTCTGCCGCCAGGAAGGCGGCGCTGCGATGATGGCCGACTGCCATGGACGCCTGACCGGCAAACCCGGCATCTGCTTCGTCACCCGCGGGCCCGGCGCCACCAACGCCTCGGCCGGCATCCACATCGCCATGCAGGATTCGGTTCCCGTCATCCTGTTCATCGGCCAGGTCGCCAGCCACGCCAAGGGGCGCGAGGCGTTCCAGGAGGTCGACTATTCCAGGTTCTTCGGTGACATCGCCAAATGGGTGGTCGAGATCGACGATGCCTCACGCATCCCCGAATTCGTCACCCGGGCCTTCGCTGTGGCGACGTCCGGCCGCCCCGGCCCGGTGGTCATCTCGCTGCCGGAAGACATGCTGACCAGCCTTGCCGAGGCGCCGGAGGCCCAGCACTACACGCGCGTCGAAACCTCTCCCGGTGAAGTCGAACTCGACCGGCTCGAAGCGCTGCTCAATGCCGCGAAACGGCCTGTGGCTATTCTGGGCGGCACACGTTGGGATGCCAATGCCGTTCAGGAAATGCAGCGTATCGCCGAAGCCTGGTCGCTGCCGGTCGGCTGTTCCTTCCGCCGCCAGATGCTGTTCGATCATCTGCATCCAAACTATGCCGGCGATGTCGGCATCGGCATCAACCCCAAGCTGGCGACGGCGATCAAGCAGGCCGACCTCGTGCTGCTGATTGGCGGTCGCATGGGCGAAATGCCGTCCTCCGACTACACGCTGCTGAAGAGCCCCTACCCAGACCAGACACTGGTCCATGTCCACGCCGACGCCGGCGAGCTCGGCCGCGTCTACCGGCCGACGCTGGCGATCAACGCCTCGCCTTCCGCCTTCGTGCGGGCCTTCGCCAGGAGGAAGGGGCCGGCGGCGCCGAACTGGGCCGACGAAACCCAACGCCTGCATGCCGCCTATCTCGACTGGTCTACGCCGCCGGAAACCGGACCTGGTCCGGTGCAGATGGGATCGATCATGAACTATCTCGAAACGGTGCTGCCCGATGATGCGATCCTCACCAATGGCGCCGGCAATTATGCCACCTGGGTGCACCGCTTCCACCGTTTCCGCCGCTTTGCCACGCAGGCGGCCCCCACCTCCGGCTCGATGGGCTACGGCACGCCGGCAGCCGTTGCCGCCAAGGAACTCTTCCCCGAGCGCGACGTGATTGCATTTGCCGGCGACGGCTGCTTCCTGATGAACGGGCAGGAATTCGCCACCGCCGTGCAGTACGATTTGCCGATCATCGTCATCGTCGTCAACAACGGCATCTATGGCACCATCCGCATGCATCAGGAGCGGGAATATCCAGGTCGCGTCGTCGCCACCGACCTAAAGAATCCCGATTTCGCAGCTCTCGCCCGCGCCTATGGCGGCCATGGCGAGACGGTCGAGAAGACAGCCGACTTCGCGCCGGCCTTCGAACGCGCCCGTGCCAGCGGCAAACCGTCGATCGTCGAGATCAGGCTCGACCCCGAGGCCATCACGCCCACCCGGACGATGACCCAGATCCGCGAAAAGGTCTGATCCGGCGGAAAGGGACGCCCTTTCCGTCGGCAGAAGAAGACCCTGGCTACATCGCCGCCGCCTTCTCGATCTGCCCGCGGATCTCGCCGTCCTTATGGGCCGCCGTATGGATGTTGATGTAATATTTGCCGGCCATCAGGTCGGCAGCCTGAGCGTCGGTCAGCACCGCCGCCCCCTTGAACGGACTTTTTGGAGCGCCCTTGAACGGGACGGCGACGCCGGCATTTTCACCCTTTGCCGCCGGACCGTGAATATGTCCGGCCGTAGCCGGGCCGCTGAGGCCCGAATACGTCACGTTCCATGTGAGCTGTTTCGTGGCGGTGTCAAAGACGAGAGCGGCGGTACCCTTGCCCTCCGTGGTGATGGGCGGATTCTGCTGAGCTCCATCGAGCGTCGCCTTCATCTTCATCATGTCGGCCAGGGCCGGTGAAGCGCACAGGAAAGAAGCCGAAACGGCCAACGCCGAAAGCATCGGCGAGAAGGATTGTATGCGCATGGAAATCTCCGTTGTGGCGATGACATCCGCTGAAATTGGATGCACCGGCACAACGTTGTGGCGAGCGGATGTTTCCACCGGTAACGGCTATTTTACGTCCCAACAAAAAGGGGCGGTCGCCCGCCCCTTTTTTCGAATTGCAGACCCCAGAATCCCGGTTGATCGCCTCTGCCTGATCGTCTTATTTGATCGCTTTGTCGGTGATGGCAGTCGTGTAGGCGCCGCTCGGCTCCTTGGTGATGATCTTCTGATCGAGGAGCGCCTTGGCGGTGCGCGCGTAGGTCGCCGGGTCGAGCTTGCCATCGGCATTGTCGATCAGCTTGGCGACTTCGCCCATCATGCGCTTCTGGTGATTCTCGTCCTGGCCGCCATTGTCCATGACGATGCCGGCCGCCTCGTCGGAATTGTCGACGGCATATTTCCAGCCCTTCATCGAGGCCCGCACGAAACGCACCATCTTGTCCTCGAAGGCCGGATCCTTGAGCTTGTCCTCGGACGCATAGAGCCCGTCCTCGAGCAGGTCGTTGCCCATCGCCGAGTAGTTGAACACGATCAGCTCTTCCGGCTTGTAGCCGGCGTCGATGAGCTGCCAATATTCGTTGTAGGTCATGACCGAGATGCAATCCGCCTGTTTCTGGATCAGCGGCTGTACGTCGAAACTTTGCTTCAGCACGGTAACGCCGTCCGGGCCGCCGTCGGTCTTCAGGCCAAGCTTGTTCATCCAGGCGTAGAACGGATATTCATTGCCGAAGAACCAGACGCCGAGCGTATGGCCCTTGAAGTCGGCTTCGGTCTTGATCGGGCCATCCTTAGGGCAGACCAGCTGCATGCCGGCCTTCTTGAACGGCTGGGCGATATTGACCAGCGGCACGCCCTTTTCGCGTGCGGCGAGCGCGCCGCCCATCCAGTCGACGATGACGTCGGCGCCGCCACCGGCGATCACCTGCTCCGGCGCAATGTCAGGGCCGCCCGGCTTGATCTCGACGTCAAGCCCCTCGGCCTCGTAGAACCCCTTGTCCTTGGCGACGTAGTAGCCGGCAAACTGCGCCTGCGTGACCCATTTCAGCTGCAGCGTCACCTTGTCCGCGGCCATCGCCTGGAACGCGGCAAGCGACATCGCGCCGGCCAGCATCGAAATAACAAGTCTTTTCATGTTTTTACCCTCTGAAGTTAAGTGTTCACCCTTTAGGAACAGGACCTTCAATGCGCTCCTAATTCCAACCCGCCACCGCCCTATCCTCCACGGACGGAGGGATGCCAAAACGTGACTGCTCTCTCGAAAAGAGCGACCACGCCATAAAAGACCGAACCCGCAAGTGCTGCAACTGCGATTTCGGCCCAGACCATGTCGATGTTCATCCGCCCGACCTCGGTCGAAATCCGGAATCCCATGCCGACCACCGGCGTGCCGAAGAATTCCGCGACGATGGCGCCGATCAGCGCCAGCGTCGAATTGATCTTCAGCGCGTTGAAGATGAAGGGCGCGGCCGCCGGCAACCGCAGCTTGAACAGCGTCTGCCAATAGCTCGACGCATAGGTGCGCATCAGGTCGCGTTCCATATGGCCGGAGGCGGCAAGGCCGGCGACCGTATTCACCAGCATCGGGAAGAAGGTCATGATGATGACGACGGCGGCCTTCGACTGCCAGTCGAAACCGAACCACATGACCATGATAGGCGCCACGCCGATGATCGGTAGCGCCGACACCATGTTGCCGATCGGCAAAAGCCCGCGGCGCAGGAACGGCACGCGGTCGGCCGCGATGGCGGTGAGGAAGCCGGCACCGCTGCCAACCACATAGCCAAAGAGCACCGCCTTGAAGATGGTCTGCCGCACGTCGGCGGCGAGCACCGGCAGCGAATTGGCAATACGCACGCCGATGGCGCTTGGCGGCGGCAGCAATATGAAAGGGATGCCCGCGCCGCGCGTCACCGCCTCCCAGATGATCAGGATCCAGGCGCCGAAGATCGCCGGAATGATCAGCCTCAAAGCGGCCGCCGCCCAGCGCGAAGTCGGACGAAGTGCGGACAGGATCGTCACGCAGCGCCAGGCCAGAAACCATGCCGCGGCGAGCAGCAGATAGAAGGACGCGCGAGCGGTGCCTTCATTGCCGGTTATGCCGGCGAGCAGCATCCACGCCGCGCCGTGCGCGCCAAGGAAGAGTAACACCACCCCAATCACCGATGGAAAGTTGTCGGCAGCAATTGCAAGGAACAGCAAGAAGAAAATCAAAGCCGCGGTCGCCGTGCCGTAACCGGAGGTGGCATCGGTAAGCGGCCAAAGAAGGAGCGCGCCGGCAAGAAGGGCAAGCGCGGCATATCCTTGCCAGGAACGGGGCGTGATCGACGAAAGAAGGGAGCTCATGCCGGTCTCCCGCCCATGGTGCGGTCGACGATGCGCCCGGCAATGCCGACCACCATCACCAGCAGAGCCGCCACGACCGAGCCGGCCACCAGCGCCGACCAGATGTCGATCGTCTGGCTGTAATAGGCACCGGCCAGCAGCTTGGCACCGATGCCGGCCACTGCACCGGTCGGCAGTTCGCCGACGATGGCGCCGACTAGGCTGGCGGCGACCGCCACCTTCATCGAGGTGAACAGGAACGGCACCGACGCCGGCACCCGCAATTTCCAGAAGGTCTGCGAGGGGCTGGCATTGTAGGTGTGCATCAGATCGAGATGGGTGAGCTCGGGCGAACGCAGCCCCTTGACCATGCCGACGGCCACCGGGAAGAACGACAGATACGTCGAGATCAGCGCCTTCGGGATCAGCCCGGTGACGCCGATCGCCGCCAGCACAACGATGATCATCGGCGCCACCGCCAGGATCGGAATGGTCTGCGAGGCGATGATCCACGGCATCAGGCTGCGGTCGAGCGTCGCCACATGCACGATGCCGACGGCGATGACGATGCCGAGTGCCGTGCCGAACGCGAAGCCGAGCAGCGTCGAGGACAGCGTCACCCAGGCATTGTAGACAAGGCTGCGGTTGCTGGTGACCTTGCGCAGAAAAGTGTTCTCGAAGAAATTCACCGCCACCTGATGCGGCGCCGGCAACGTCGGCTTCGGCTGCGACATCGTCTTGCCGATGAATTCCACAATACCAGGCGTCACGCCGGCACGGCGGTCGAGGTCGCGCTGGAACGGCGCGTTCAGGATGACTGCGAAAACATACCAGACGACCACCACGCCTAAGAGGATCGAGGTCACCGGAACGATCTTGTCGCGAAAGGAGTCCACGCCTCAATCCTCGTAGGAGTGGCCGGCGCGCAGCCCGTCACGCACGCGTGCCGCGATTGCCAGGAACTCCGGCGTCTCGCGGATGTCGAGCGGCCGCTTCTTCGGCAGCGTCGATTCGATAACGTCGCTGACGCGGCCCGGACGCGGCGACATGACGACGATGCGCGTCGAGAGGTAGACCGCCTCGGGAATGGAATGGGTGACGAAACAGATGGTCTTGTTGGTCCGCTCCCAAAGCTCCAGCAGCTGTTCGTTTAGATGGTCGCGCACGATCTCGTCCAGCGCGCCGAACGGCTCGTCCATCAACAGAAGATCAGCATCGAAGGCCAGCGCCCGCGCTATCGAGGCGCGCTGCTGCATGCCGCCTGAAAGCTGCCACGGATACTTCTTCTCGAAGCCGGCCAGGTTGACGAGGTCGAGCGTGCGCTTGATCCGCGCCGCCTGCTCCGCCTTGGAGAGGCCCATAATCTCCAGTGGCAGCGCCACGTTGCGATCGATCGTACGCCACGGATAAAGCGCCGCCGCCTGGAAGACATAGCCATAGGCGCGGCTCTGGCGCGCCTGCTCGGGCGTCATGCCGTTGACGGAGATGGTTCCCGAAGTCGGCTTCTCCAGATCGGCGATGACCCGCAGCAAGGTCGTCTTGCCGCAGCCGGACGGCCCGATGAAGGAGACGAATTCGCCCTTGCCGATGGTCAGGTCGACATCCGACAACGCCTGCACTGGACCATCACTGGTCTGGAAGGTCAGGCCGAGCTTGCTTGCCGAAACGACGGCTGGCGATGCTCCCGTCATCGGCCGCAGCCTGCCTTTTCGCACCGCTGGCGCGCCTGCTGGAATCCGGTTGATCTTTCCTCGATGTTGCTTTCCACTCGCCCCGTCCTATCCGACTGAGAGTTCCTATCCGGCTGAGAGCCCACTCGATCGAGAGTCGCCCCGATGTCGCCCAAACCCACTTGTCATCTTATCCGCCCTGAAAGCTCTTATGAAGGCAAGCAGGGACTGAGTTATTTCACCGGCATCGCCGCCGAGACAGTCGGCTCTACCGGCATCTGCATGCATATTCTCACCATGCCGCCCGGTGCCCGCGCCAAGGCGCACCTGCATGAAAGCCATGAGACGGCGATCTATGTGCTCTCCGGCGAGGTCCATACCTGGTATGGCGACCGGCTCGAACAGCACATTATCGTCAAGGCCGGCGACCTCTTCTACATCCCGGCCGGCGTCCCGCACCTGCCCGCCAATCTGAGCGACAGCCCCTCTTCGGCGGTCATTGCCCGCACCGATCCCAACGAGCAGGAAAGCGTCGCTCTGCTGCCGGAACTGGATGCGCTGGTCGCCTGAGGCGAAAACCAAGCAGCTCAAACCCCGGTCGCCGGAATGCCTGTACGTTCCACTTTGCGCGGCGCAGAAATCTCCTTCCAGGTCGACAGCGCCCGGTTGACCGCTGCATTCGGCTCGCGGCCGACGAACTCGCCATGGCCGGGCTTCGCCTTGACCTCAGCCTCCTGGATCGACAGTTCGCCGCGCGAAAAGACGAAGCGCGGCAGGCCGGTGACCTCAAAACCTTCGAAGACGTTGTAATCGATCACCGACTGCTGTTTCTTGGAGGTGATCGTCTTCTTGCGCTTCGGGTCCCAGACGACGATATCGGCGTCCGCACCCTCAACGATGGCGCCCTTCTTCGGATACATGTTGAGGATCTTCGCGATGTTGGTCGAGGTCACCGCGACGAACTCGTTCATCGTCAGCCGGCCGGTGTTGACGCCGGTGGTCCACAGCACCGGCAAGCGGTCCTCAAGCCCGCCGGTGCCGTTCGGGATTTTGGTGAAATCGCCGACGCCGTTGCGCTTTTGGCTGGTGGTGAAGGCGCAGTGGTCGGTCGCCACCACTTGCAGCGATCCGGCCTGCAGGCCGGCCCACAGCGAATCCTGGTGCAGTTTGTTGCGGAAGGGCGGGCTCATCACCCGGCGCGCCGCGTGGTCCCAGTCCTTGTTGAAATACTCGCTCTCGTCAAGCGTCAGGTGCTGGATCAATGGCTCGCCGAACACGCGCATGCCCTTCTGGCGCGCCCGGCGAATGGCTTCATGGGCCTGCTCGCAGGAGACATGCACGACATAGAGCGGCACGCCGGCCATGTCGGCGATCATGATGGCGCGGTTGGTCGCCTCGCCTTCGACTTCCGGCGGGCGTGAATAGGCGTGTCCCTCCGGGCCATTGTTGCCCGCGGCCAGCAGCTTCTGCGAAAGCGCCGCCACCACGTCGCCATTCTCGGCATGAACCAGCGGCAGCGCGCCAAGGTCGGCGCAGCGCTGGAACGACGAATACATTTCGTCATCATCGACCATCAGCGCGCCCTTGTAGGCCATGAAGTGCTTGAACGAAGTGATGCCCTTATCGACGACGGTGGCCATCTCGTCGAACACCTGCTTGCCCCACCAGGTGACCGCCATGTGGAAGGAATAGTCGCAGGACGCTTTCGAGGTCTTGTTGTCCCACATCTGCAAGGCCTCAAGCAGCGACTGCTGCGGCGCCGGCAGACAGAAATCGACCACCATCGTCGTGCCGCCGGCAAGGGCGGCGCGCGTGCCGCTCTCGAAATCGTCGGCCGAATAGGTGCCCATGAACGGCATTTCGAGATGGGTATGGGGGTCAATGCCGCCGGGCATCACATAGCAGCCGGTGGCGTCGAACTCGTGGTCGCCGTGAAGGTTCGAGCCGATGGCAACGATCTTGCCGTGCTGCATCAGCAAATCGGCCTTCCAGGTGCGGTCGGCGGTCACGATGGTGCCATTCCGGATGACTTTGGTCATTTTCTTGTTCCCCTATAATCGCGCTGGCAGGGCTAGGTTTTCTTCGACCTCGTGTCCTGACTGCTCCAAGCCTCCCAGGCGGACTCGAATCGCGGCCGATGCTTGGCAACGTCTGACATGGTTTGATCAAGCGACCGCAAGATCCCGTCAAGCTCCACCCACAAATGCTGGTTCTCCATCCAGAACCGATGTGGAATCTTCAGGCAGTTCGTAAGCAGATCGCCGTCGTAGAACGTCACCCCGATCAGCGGGTTTTCAACCAGGATGGATATCGCTTTCGGAACCACATACTCCAGTCCGAACCCTTGGCTGACCAAAAGCCTCACCTGCTCATTGGTAAGATCCCGCAACGGCGTCGCCAGGGCAATGCTGGCATGTTCGACAAGAGAGGTCGGATACGGCGGCTGATCCGCCTTCCAGCCCAGCAACACGTTGAGCGGTCGGTCCTCGTCAAGATTGCCCCGCGGCTTCACCCCACGATCTCCGCCGTCTCCACCACCGCATGGAACAGCACATCGGCGCCGGCCGCAGCCCATTCCTTGGTAATTTCCTCTGCCTCGTTGTGGCTGAGCCCGTCGACACACGGGCACATCACCATCGCCGTCGGCGCGACGCGGTTAATCCAGCAGGCGTCGTGGCCGGCCCCGGAGACGATGTTGCGATGCGTATAACCCAAGCGCTCTGCCGCTTCCCGCACAGCCTTGACGCAGCCTGCATCGAACGTAACCGGATCGAAATGGCCGACCTGATCGATTTGATATTTGATGTCGAGCGCCTCGCAGATCGTGTCGATGCCCTCGCGGATGCGGCCGTCCATGGCATCCAGCACCTCCTTTTCCGGCGAGCGGATGTCGATGGTGAACACGGTGCGCCCAGCGATGATGTTGCGCGAGTTCGGATAGACCTCCATATGGCCGACCGCACCGACGGCGTCGGGCTGGTAGTCCATGGCGATCTCATGCACCAGCTCGATCACTCGCGCCATGCCGAGCCCGGCGTTGCGGCGCTTGGGCATCGGCGTCGAGCCGGTGTGCGCCTCCTTGCCGGTCAGCGTCACCTGCAGCCATTTCAGTCCCTGGCCATGGGTGACGACACCGATGTCGATGCGCTCGTCTTCGAGGATCGGGCCTTGCTCGATATGCAGCTCGAAGAAGGCGTGTATCTTGCGGTCACCAACCTTCTCGGTGCCCTTCCAGCCGATGCGTTCGAGCTCCTCGCCGAATTTCTTGCCGTCCTTGTCGACATGCGAATAGACGTCGGCCTGGTCGAGGACGCCGGCAAAAACGCCGGACGCCATCATGGCCGGCGCAAAGCGCGCGCCTTCCTCGTTCGTCCAGTTGGTGACGACAATCGGATGTTTTGTCTTGATGCCGAGCTCGTTGAGCGAGCGCACGATCTCCAACCCGCCAAGCACGCCGAGCACGCCGTCATACTTGCCGCCGGTCGGCTGCGTATCGAGATGGCTGCCGACATAGACCGGCGGCAGATCAGGGTCGGTGCCTTCGCGGCGGGCAAACATCGTGCCCATCTCGTCGAGGCCCATTTCGAGGCCGGCCGCCTCGCACCAGCGCTTGAACAGATGCCGCCCCTCGCCGTCCGCGTCGGTCAACGTCTGGCGATTGTTGCCGCCGGCAATGCCGGGGCCGATCTTCGCCATCTCCATTATCGAATCCCACAAACGGTCTGAATTGATTCGCAGATTCTCGCCGGGTGCGGCCATATTCTAAAACCTCATTGATTGCGGCACGCCGGCGTCCCCCTCCCCCTCGAGGGGAGGGTGGCCGCGAAGCGGTCGGGTGGGGTCGCCGAACATGCGCGCGACTTTCTCCTTGACCGCCCGCGCCACATGCCAAGCGCTGTTTATGACATCGGGCTCATCGACGCGAAAGATATCGAACCCGAGCGATCGCAAATAGGCGTCACGGACAGCGTCATGCCGTTTGCCCCTCTCCTGTTCGTGCAAGTCGCCATCCACTTCCACCACCAGCTTTACCGCAAGACAAGCGAAGTCGACGATATAGGGTCCGATCGGGCACTGGCGGCGGAACTTGAACCCGCCCGATTTCAATTCGCGCAGTTCATACCACAGCAGAGATTCGCCCTTGGTCGCGTGAACTCGAAGCGCCCGCGCCTTTTGGCGCATTTCGAAACTCACTCGGGTACGGGGCATCAGAAGCGAACTCGCAGCAAAAGATCAGGTCGGCGCGCGTCGCCACCGACCCCACCCGACCGCTTCGCGGCCCCCCTCCCCTCAAGGGGGAGGGATATCCGCGCCCGGTTCTTCAATCGATGGACCTCAGCACATCCCGCACATGGTCGATCAATTCGTTGATCTGGCCTTTGGTGATGATCAGCGGCGGCGACAGCGCGATGATGTCGCCGGTGGTGCGGATCAAGGCGCCGCGCTCGAACGCCTTGACGAAAGCCGAGAAGGCTCGCTTGGTCGGCTGCCCGGCGATCGGCGCCAGCTCGATCGCGCCGATCAGGCCGATATTCCTGATATCGATGACGTTCGGCTCGCCCTTCAGTGAATGCAGCGCATCCTCCCAATAGGGCGCCAGTTCCTCGCCGCGGGTCAACAGCCCCTCTTCCTTGTAGGTGTCGAGTGTGCCGAGCGCGGCCGCACAGGCGATCGGATTGCCCGAATAGGTGTAGCCGTGGAAGAACTCGATCATATGTTCGGGGCCGGTCATGAAGGCGTCGTGGATCTCCTTCTTGACGAACACCGCGCCCATCGGGATGACGCCGTTGGAGACGCCCTTGGCGGTCGTCATGATGTCGGGCGTGACGCCGAAATAGTCGGCGGCGAACGGCGCGCCAAGGCGGCCGAAACCGGTGATGACCTCGTCGAAGATCAACAGGATGCCGTGCTTTGTGCAGATTTCACGCAGCTTCTGCAAATAGCCCTTCGGCGGCAGGATGACGCCTGTGGAACCGGCCACCGGCTCGACGATGACGGCCGCGATGGTCGAGGCGTCGTGCAGCGCGACGATGCGCTCCAACTCGTTGGCCAATTCCGCGCCATGTTCGGGCACGCCCTTGGTGAACGAATTCTTCTCGGGCAGATGGGTGTGCGGCATGTGGTCGACGCCGCCGAGCAGCGTGCCGAACATCTTGCGGTTGGTGACGATGCCGCCGACCGAGATGCCGCCGAAATTGACGCCGTGATAGCCGCGCTCGCGGCCGATCAGGCGGGTGCGCGAACCCTCGCCCTTCACGCGGTGATAGGCGATCGCCATCTTGAGCGCCGTTTCGACCGATTCCGAACCGGAATTGGTGAAGAACACATGATCCATGCCTTTCGGCGCGATGTCGACCAGGCGGTTGGCCAGTTCGAACACGATCGGGTGGCCCATCTGGAAGGCCGGCGCATAGTCGAGCTCGGCGGCCTGGTGCTGTATCGCTTCGGTGATCTTCGGCCGGCAATGGCCGGCATTGACGCACCACAGCCCGGCGGTGCCGTCGAGAACCTTGCGGCCGTCGCTCGTCGTGTAGTGCATGTCCTTGGCGGACACGAACATGCGCGGCGCCTGCTTGAACTGCCGGTTTGCCGTGAACGGCATCCAGAATGCGCTGAGATCGTTCGGCGTGACTTTCAGCCGGTTGGACATGACCAAGACTTCCCCTTGTAACTGTTTCGGTGCGGCTAACGCTTGGTCTTCCCGACACTTGGTCTTCGCTGCGTTTTCGTGCTACGCAAATTTTGACCGATTGGACAAACGTTAGCACCGCCCTGTCGGCGGTCAAGGGATTACTAGCGGAAATGCGGCATCTGAAGCGCGCTCCACAGGCCGGAGAAAAACTGGTCCAGAGAATTGGTCCAGATGGCCCTCGCGGCGATGTCCTGCGGGGATGACGGCCGACATGGACACCCCCGCCCCTCGCCGCACCCGCATCCAGCAGGAAAAGCGCGAACTCATCCTGGAGGCGGCACTCGAAGTCTTCTCAACCAACGGCTTTCGCGGCTCGACCATCGACCAGATCGCCGAAGCCGCCGGCATGTCGAAGCCTAACCTGCTCTACTATTTCCGCCGCAAGGAGGACATCCACGAGACGCTGATGCAGCGGCTTCTGGACACCTGGCTGGCGCCACTGCGCGAACTCGACGACATCGGCGACCCCCTGACCGAATTGCGCAGCTACATCAGGCGCAAGCTCGAAATGGCGCGCGATTTCCCTAGGGAAAGCCGCCTGTTCGCCAACGAGATCCTGCAGGGCGCGCCGCGCATCATGCCGATGCTGGAAGGCGAGTTGAAGACGCTGGTCGACGAGAAGGCGGCCGTCATCAAGGGCTGGATGCGCGCCGGCAAGATCGCCCGCACCGACCCCTGGCACCTGATCTTCTCGATCTGGGCAACGACGCAGCACTACGCCGATTTCGACGTCCAGGTCCGCGCCGTGCTCGGCCCCAACCGCGGCGGTGACGGCCGCTTCGAGGACGCGGCAAGGTTCCTCGAGCAATTGTTCATCGACGGGCTGAAGCCGAAGGGTTAGCTCTCGTTTCGTCACCCTAGGGTCTGCGCTGCGTCGCTTCGCGGCTGCTACGCCCTGGAATGACGAAGCTGACGGGCGGCGGCTGTCTTCGGCTGAATGCGTCGGAGCTCCATCGGCATCATTATAGCAGTCTCGATACCAGGATGAAATTTGAACTGTTCGAGGCTTGTCGGATGCCCCATCTTCCCTTCAGAGCAGAATGGAGGCTCTGAAGATGGAACTGAAAGACAAGATAATCCTCATCACCGGATCGACTGACGGCGTCGGCCGCGTGGTCGCGCAAAGGCTCGGCGCCGGCGGCGCGCGGGTCCTGGTGCATGGCCGCGATGCGACACGCGGCAAGGCAGCCGTCGCCGAGATCGAGGCCGCCGGCGGCAAGGCCGAGCTTCTCGTCGCCGACCTCTCGTCGCTCGCCGAGGTCCGCCGCCTCGCCGATGCCGTGCGTGCCAGAACCGATCGGCTCGACGTCCTGATCAACAATGCCGGCATCGGCACCGCCGGCACCAAACGACAGGTCAGCGCCGACGGCTACGAACTGCGCTTTGCCGTCAACTATCTCGCCGGTTTCTTGCTCACATCGGAGCTTGTCCCGTTGCTGAAGGCGAGTGCGCCGGCGCGCATCGTCAACGTCGCCTCGGCCGGCCAGCAGGCGATCGATTTCGGCGACGTGATGCTGACCCACGGCTATAGCGGCGTACGCGCCTACTGCCAGAGCAAGCTGGCGCAGATCATGTTCACCATCGACCTGGCGCAGGAGTTGAAGAACACCGGTGTCACCGTCAACAGCCTGCATCCGGCAAGCTACATGAACACGACCATGGTCCGGCAGGCAGGCGTCACGCCGTGGAGTTCGGTCGAGACCGGCGCTGACGCCATCCTCAACCTCGCTGTATCTCCTGACCTGGAAGGGCGGAGCGGCCTGTATTTCGACGGACTGAGAGAAACCCGCGCCGACGCGCAGGCTTATGATGCAAAGGCAAGACAGCAATTGAAGACATTGAGCCTCGACCTCGTCGGGCGTCAGTCGGCCACCCTAACATCGAAGGAATAGCGTTCAAGAGCGGGAACCCTCACATGCCGTGATCGTCGGCGGCTCTTCCGGTATCGGGGCGCGCAAGCTGGCATGTCACCAAGAAACCGTGCCAGCTGCCTTCCGCGAGGCGGCCGTCTGAACGTCAAAGCGGCTGCGCCGCCATCGCCAGGAAACCTCCCGTCAGCGCCACGTTGCCGACAAAGCCGTTAATGCGGGACGCGCGCTCGGGCCCTTGATGATCCCAGAAATTGTGGAACATCGGGGTGGCGACAATTAGGAACAGCACCAGGCACAAAGCGGCGGCAGCGGTCCAGATACCTGATATCACCAGCGCTCCGGAGACGACCTGCAGGACGATACCCAGCCACAGCATCAGCCGCGCCTCCGGCACGCCGCGTGCCGTCATCATCTGGGTCAGGAAGCCTGCATTCTGGATATTGCGCAGACCGGCAAAGACGAAGGCGCCGCCAAGCAGCAGGCGGGCGGCAAACAGAATCTCATTCTCAAAATTTGCCATCATGTTCTTGATCCCCAAACAAAAATGGCGCGCGGCGCCCAGGCCGCGCGCCGGCTCGCTCGCTCAAGCAGCTTTCGCCGCCGGCATCGGATGAATCGCCTGGAACGGGATGCAAAGCCGGTTCCAGGTGTTGATCATGCCAAGAGCGACAGACAGTTTGACCAGTTCCTCTTCCGAGAAATGCTCGAGCGTCCGCGCATAGAGTTCGTCCGAGACACCGTTGTCGGCGATCTTCGTCACCGCTTCGGTCCAGGCGAAGGCAGCGCGTTCGCGTTCGGAAAACAGCGGCGATTCCTTCCAGGCCGAGACGAGATAGAGCCGCGGCTCGGTCTCGCCATCGCGACGCGCCTCGCGGCTGTGCATCTCGACACAATAGGAGCAGCCATTGATCTGCGATGCTCTGAGCTTGATCAGATGCAGCAGGCCCACCTCGAGCCCACATTCGTCGACCGCCTTGTTGAGCGCCGACACCGCCTTCATGATTTCCGGCGCCTTGGCGAAAAACTGCATTCTCTGTTTCATCGTCTTTCCTTTCGCATGCTCATGCTTGCTTGGTTGAACTGGATTTCTGCAGCCGCTGATGGCGCTCGACAAAGGCGCAGCTAGCTGCAACCGAACGCGGATCGGCACCGCTCATGAAATCGGACACGATGTCGGACAGCTTTGCCTCGGCGAGTGCCGCGCGATAGGCGCGCTCCGCCTTGAGCATCGCGACGTTGATGCCGCAGGGTTTGACATAGGCGGACGCGTCGAGCTTGGCCGGACCGCGCTGGCGAATCTCGCCGCAGCGGAATGCCGGTTCTTTGCCTTCGACCGCGAGCACGATGTCGAGCAGCGTTATGCGCTCGGCCGGCCGCGCCAGCCGGTAGCCGCCGGCCGGTCCAGGGACGGATTCCAGGACGCGCGCCGCCGTCAGCATGTTGAGATGCTTCAAGAGATAGCTTGGCGACAGGCCAAAGGCTTCCGCCATGGCAGCACCCGGCATAGTCGCCGCGCCTTCCACACCGGCAAGCATCGCGGCGCAATGGATAGCCGCTTCCACGCCCTCGCCCAGCTTCATTGTGTTGATCTCCAATCCATGGATATCTTTTATCATGGATAAATTTTATCTACAATAGTTATTTGAAAAGAGCGGCGCCCGCAGGCGCCGCTTTTCCACGACGGGCTGCCCTATTCCGCCGCCACCTTGGCCATCGGGTTGTTTGGATGCGTCGTCCAGTTAGCGTAGACCGGTGACACCGGTCGACCGGTGCGCTGGTCCATCACGCCGGCCGCCAGCGGCTCCATGGTGATGCAGTTCTCGACCGGGCAGACATTGACGCAGAGATTGCAGCCGACGCATTCGGCCTCGATCACCTCGAAATGCCTGACGCCGTCCACCATGCTGGTGATCGCCTGGTGCGAGGTGTCCTCGCAGGCGATGTGGCAGCGGCCACACTTGATGCAGGCCTCCTGGTCGATATGCGCCTTGGCGACGTAGTTGAGGTTGAGATACTGCCAGTCGGTGACGTTGGGCGTGGCGCGGCCGATAATGTCGTCCAGCGAGGCGTGTCCCTTCTCGTCCATCCAGTTTTCCAGGCCGGCGATCATCTCCTGCACGATCTTGAAGCCATAGGTCATCGCCGCCGTGCACACCTGCACATTGCCGGCGCCGAGTGCCATGAATTCGGCAGCATCCCGCCAAGTGGTGATGCCGCCAATGCCGGAGATCGGCAGGCCGTGCGTTTCCGGATCGCGCGCGATTTCGGCGACCATGTTCATGGCGATCGGCTTCACCGCCGGGCCGCAATAGCCGCCATGCGAACCCTTGCCGTCGATTGTCGGTTCCGGTGCGAAACTGTCGAGATTGACGCCGGTGATCGAATTGATGGTGTTGATCAGCGACACCGCATCCGTGCCGCCGGCAAGAGCGGCACGCGCCGGCTTGCGCACATCGGTGATGTTGGGCGTCAGCTTGGTGATGACAGGCATGCGGGTGTTGGCCTTGCACCAGCGCACGACCATTTCGATGTATTCCGGCACCTGGCCGACGGCGGCACCCATGCCGCGCTCCGACATGCCGTGCGGGCAGCCGAAATTAAGCTCGATGCCGTCGGCCTCAGTCTCCTCGACCACCGGCAGGATCGCCTTCCACGCGTGTTCCTCGCAAGGCACCATCAGCGAGACGACGATGGCGCGGTCGGGCCAGTCCTTCTTGACCTGCTTGATCTCGCGCAGATTGACCTGCAGGTCGCGGTCGGTGATCAGCTCGATGTTGTTGAGGCCGAGCAGGCGGCGGTCGGCGCCCCAGATCGCGCCATAGCGCGGACCGTTGACGTTGACCACCGGCGGGCCCTCTTCGCCGAGCGTCTTCCACACCACGCCGCCCCAGCCCGCCTTAAAGGCGCGGATGACGTTGTAGGCCTTGTCGGTCGGCGGCGCCGATGCCAGCCAGAACGGATTGGGCGATTTGATGCCGACGAAATTGTTTCTGATATCTGCCATGCTCATGCCCTCCCGTTCGAGGTCAGTGCCCGGTGGATCGATTCGGCCGCGTCGCGGCCCTGAGCGACGGCGGAGACGGTGAGGTCGTCGCCGCCATAGATACAATCGCCGCCCGCCCAGACATTGGCCAGCGAAGTACGGCCTTCGGCATCGACCTTGATGCGGCCGGCCTCCAAAGCAAGCAAGGCCCCGCTGCCATTGAGCGCAGCCGGGACAAAGCTCTGGCCGATCGCCTTGAACACCTGGTCGGCGGTAAGCGTCAGGCGCTCGCCGGTGCCGACGAGCTTGTCGCCATCCATCGCCGTGTATTCGAGCTCGATGCCCGACACCTTGCCGCCTTCGGCAATGACCCGCTTCGGCTGCAGCCAGTGACGGATGGTAACGCCGTTGGCGGCGGCCAGATCCTGCTCGAATTCGGAGGCGTTCATGTGCTCCTGGCCGCGCCGGTAGCAGATCGTCACCTCTTCGGCGCCGAGCAGTTTCGATTGCACCGCTGCGTCGATCGCCGTCATGCCGCCGCCGATGACGACGACACGCCGGCCGACCGGCAGGCTGGCAAGATCGCTGGCCTGGCGAAGCTCCGCGATGAACTCCACTGCATTGGTCACGCCTTGCGCCTCCTCGCCATCGGCACGCAGCGCATTGACGCCGCCAAGCCCCATGCCGAGAAACACCGCGTCGTAGTTCCTGGTCACGTCCGACAGCTGGTAGTCGCGACCGAGCGCCTTGCCGTTCTGGATGTCGATGCCGCCGATCGACGTGACATAATCGACCTCGGCCTGGGCGAAATTATCGATGCTCTTGTAGGCGGCAATGCCGTATTCATTGAGGCCGCCTGCCTTCGGACGGGCTTCCAGGATGGTCACCTCATGACCATGACGGGCGAGTCGATGGGCGGCGGCAAGGCCGGCCGGTCCGGCGCCGACCACGGCGACCGTCTTGCCGGTCGGGGCGGCACGCGCATAGAACTGCTTGTCCTGCGCCATGGCGACATCGGTGGCATAGCGCTGCAGGCGGCCGATCTGCACCGGCTTGCCTTCGGCCACTTCGCGCACGCAGACTTCTTCGCATAGCGTCTCGGTCGGGCAGACGCGGGCGCACATGCCGCCCAGAATGTTCTGGTCGAAAATCGTCTTGGCCGAACCGATCGGATTGCCGGTCGAGATCTGGCGGATGAACAGCGGAATATCGATCGAGGTCGGGCATGCGTTCATGCACGGCGCGTCATAGCAGAAATAGCAGCGGTCGGATTCGACCAGCGCCTCGTGATGATCGAGCGGCGGATGCAGGTCGGAAAAATTATCCGCATATTGTTCAGGCGAAAGCCGTCCGCCGGCAATGCCTTGCTTGAAATGACCAGTCGCCATTCCGGTTCCCCATTCTTGTGGTTTTGCGGAAGGCTAACACGTTTTGTTTTTTTATCAATTGGTCAATTTTCGATGCAAGCCGCTGAAAAGGCTGGATAAAAACATGATTAATGTACTCATGTTATTGCGCGCGATCACTGTGCAGACAGAAGGCCCATTCCGGGGACACGGCCATGGATCGACCTGATCTCGTTCGCGACCAGCTCCTGCAGCCGCCACAGATTGCGGTCACGAATGCCGAACGCTTCGAGGTGACTGACGGTGTTGTAGAGATATTCCGCGCCCGACCCGACATGCCCGCACGCCCTGGCCAGCACCTGAGCTACCCGTTCCAGCGGCTGGTTGAGCGAGGTGCCTCTGCCGGTCACGCCAACCCAGAAGCCTAACGCCCGCAGTGATCCTTGAGCAGTGCGCACCGGAAACCATCTGACCGAGGCAACACTCTCGTGATCGTCGATTTCGCGCCGCAGCAGCCTTTCGATCTGGGCCGGTTTTTCGCCGTCGGGCAAGCGGTAGATTACCCCGTTGCACCGCCCGCCCCGCTCCAGCGCCATCATCAAGCCCGGCTGCTCGGCACTGCCGCGCCAACGGACCATGTCGAGGCAGAAGGACCGATGCCAGCCGAACGCGGTGGCGCGTTGTTGTTCGACGGACTCGAAAGCCGGCTTCCAGATCAGCGAGCCATAGGCAAACACCCACAACGGGCCCGCGTCGGCTTCGTCCGACAGCCGCAAGGCAAGGTCCTGGAAATCCTCGTCGGTCAGTTGCGTCCAGCTGCCATCGGGACCGGGATCGGCCTCCTCCCGATGGCATAACGCGACGAGCTCCGGCGTAAGCGACATCAGGCGCATGGATCGACACCCCTCGTTGACTGAAGGAAAGGCGAAAAACGCGAAGTACGCAAGACTTGAACGGCGGTGCCTTGCCGCGGGCAATTCTTGGCCCAGATGTCGGATTTCCGTCGCCAAGATCGTCCTAGGATGGATCAAACCACAATCCAAAACTGGAAACCGCCCACGACTGGAAACATAAGGAGCACGACAATGCCAAAGTCTCCGATGCCCTTCTTCTGGTACGAGTTGATGACCACCGACCTCGACGCCGCCGAGGCCTTCTATACCGACGTAGTCGGCTGGACGGCCCAGCCCTTCGACGCCGGGCCGGGCATGCCGCGTTATATCGTCATGAATGTCGGCGAGCGCGGCGTCGCCGGTCTGATGACGCTGCCGGAGGACGCCGCCAAGATGGGCATGCCGCCGGCCTGGCTCGGTTATATCCACACCAGAGATGTCGACGCCTCGACGCAATCGTTGAAGAATGCCGGCGGCACGGTTCACCGCGAACCCGACGACATTCCGAGCGTCGGCCGCTTCGCCGTCGTCGCCGATCCGCAAGGCGCGACCTTCATGTTGATGCAGCCGACCGGCCCCGATCAGCCAACGGTGCCGGCCACCACACCGGGCCATATCGGCTGGCACGAACTCTACACGTCGGACTGGAACGCAGCGTTCGAGTTCTATTCAGAGCAGTTCGGCTGGGAGAAGGGCGATGCGATGGATATGGGGCCGATGGGCATCTACCAGACCTTTTCCGCCGGCCCGGAATCCGGCGGCGGCATGATGAACAAGCCGGAGCAGATGCCAGTGCCGGTGTGGATGTTCTACTTCAACGTCCCGGCCATCAATGCCGCGGCCAAGCGCATCACCGACAATGGCGGCAAGATCCTGATGGGTCCCATGGAAGTGCCGACCGGCCAATGGATTGTGCAGGGCCAGGAC
Organism: Mesorhizobium sp. M0938; assembly: GCF_040319125.1. NCBI lineage: Bacteria > Pseudomonadati > Pseudomonadota > Alphaproteobacteria > Hyphomicrobiales > Phyllobacteriaceae > Mesorhizobium > Mesorhizobium sp. M0938. The sequence continues at coordinate 108,278 of NZ_JAMYNS010000015.1, forward strand.
CCGCAAGGTGCGCATTTCGCACTGCTTGCGCCCGTACGGTAGGCGTCCTGACCAACCGAGTGTTGTCGCTGGATCATTCTGGCGTCAGCACTGCAACTTTGAGACCGGCCTTTTTGGCGCCGCTGAGTTGGACCGTCGCGGCACCCGCCGCCAGCTTGAAACGCACGCTTTTGCGAATGCCCGGACAGGTTTTCACGCCGCTGAAAGCCGCCAACTTCACGGCTTTGCCGTCCTGAATGACATCGATCCAGGCCTCATCGGACAGGCTGATCTGGAGCTCTCCCTCCGGAGGCACGGCCACGCTTGCCGTCGCGCCGAACGTACCGGCTGCCGGCGCGCGTTCCGGCGGAACGGTGAAGCTGATCGTGTCGACCGGCGCCAACGCCACATCTGCAGCCTCGCCAACCGAAAGGTCAGTGCCGGACTGCGCGGCGGGCGCCGCCGCAAACAGGGCCTCCTCGCGCGTCACCGGCCATTTGAAAGCAGCACAGCCGGCGTCGTCAGCCATGGCGACGCTGGTGCCGGCAAGGATAGCGAATAGGCTAACAACGACTTTTCTCATGGCAAACGGAACCCACATGGTTGGAGTGTCTTGATACCAATACAACTATAGCGATTTGTACACAACCCTGGCGAGAAAAATATTAAGGGAAGAGGAACATTTCCAATCACCGATTGTTGACGGCAGACCATGAGAAATGAATGGTCCATTGCCGGGCGATAATTTATGGCCGGATAGAGTGCAACATGGAGTTTTTGATGAAGTTTTTTGACGGTCTCGCCAAGTATCAGCGGCAGGCCCTGGCGGTGCTTCGCATCATGACGGCACTTCAGTTCATGGAGCACGGCACACAAAAGCTGTTTAATTTTCCCGTCAGCGATCAAGCCGGTGCGCTGAGCGGGCTGTCGCTGACCGCGGGCATCCTGGAATTCGCCGGCGGCATCCTGCTGGTACTGGGGCTGTTCACCAGGCCAGTCGCATTCCTTCTCAGCGGTCAGATGGCGATCGCCTATTTCATGGCGCACATGCCAAGCGGCTTTTTTCCGGTCAACAATGGCGGCGATGCGGCGATCTCCTTCTGTTTCATCTTCCTCTATCTGGTGTTCGCCGGCCCCGGCGCTTTTGCGCTGGACAATCGCCGCAGCGCTTGAGGCGCCAACAGCGGCGCCTTCACCCCCGCATCCGCTCGAGATTCGCGTCGAACAGCGGCGACGGCTGCACGCGCGCGGCATAGCGCCTGCCCAAGAGCTCAATCTCGAAGCCGTCGACTTCGTCGGCGATCTCCTTCGGCACATAGCCCATGGCCACGGATGTCTTCGAATGATGCGCGTAGCCGCCTGAAGTGACCCAGCCGCGTACGGCGCCGTCGAACCAGATCGGCTCGTCGCCGATGACGTCGGCGTCTGCCGCATCGACGACAAAGGCGCGCAGCCTGAGCTTGCCGCCTCGTTTGCGCTCGGCGAGCGCTGCCTCTTTGCCGATGAAGTCGGCCTCCTTGCCATAGGCGACGAAACGGTCGAGCCCGGCCTCCAGCGGCCCGTAGATCGGCCGGTATTCGCGCGCCCACGAGCCGTAATTTTTCTCCAGCCGAAGCGCGTTGAGCGCGCGCGAGCCGAACAGGCCGATGCCGAATTCTTCGCCCGCCGCCATCAGGGTCTGGTACGCAGCACGCTGGTATTCCGGCGCCACCCAGATCTCGTAACCGACATCGCCGGTGTAGGTGACGCGGCCGACAAGGCACGGCGCCATGCCGATATCCATCTTGCGGATGGCCATGAACGGAAACGCCGCATTCGACACATCCGCCTGCGTAACCCTAGCCAGCACGTCCCGCGCCTTGGGTCCAGCGATCGACAGGCCCGTCAGCTTCGCCGCCAGCGCCTCGACACGAACCGAACCGTCCTTCGGCAGATGCCCCTCAAACCAACGCATGTGATACTGCTCGGCAATGCCGGAGCCGGCGAGAAACCAGCCGTCCCCGCTGGAATTGGGACTGCCGAGATTGGCCAGCGAGAAATCGCCGATCAGCCTGCCGTCTTCCTTCAGCATCGGCGCCAGCGTCATGCGGCCGGGTCTTGGCAATTTGCAGGCAAGCAGGCGGTCGAGCCAGGCCCCCGCGCCCACGCCCGTCACCCTGTATTTGGCGAAGTTCGAAATCTCCGACAGGCCGACACTTGTCCGGACCGTCCTCACCTCTTTTGCGACATGCTCGAAATCGCTTGAGCGCCGCCACGAGAACTCGTCCCTGACGCCCTCAGGCGCATACCACAGCGGCACTTCCAGCCCGTAGGCCACGCCCCATTGCGCGCCCTTGGCCGACAAAAGCTCGTAGATCGGCGTGGTCTTGAGCGGCCGCCCGGCAGGCAGTTCCTCATTGGGGAAGCGGATGGAAAAACGCCGCGAATAATTCTCGCGCACCTTGGCGTTGGTGTAGGCCATCGTTGCCCAGTCGCCGTAGCGCGAGACATCCATCGCCCAGATGTCGGCGCCGGGATCGCCTTCGATCATCCAGTTCGACAGCGCGAGACCAACGCCGCCGCCCTGCGAAAAGCCGGCCATGACGCCGCAGGCGACCCAGAAACCCGGCAGGCCGCGCACCGGTCCGACCAGCGGGTTGCCGTCCGGCGCGAAGGTGAAAGGACCGTTGATGATCTGCTTGATGCCGGTGTTCTGGAAGGCCGGGAAATGCCGGAAGCCGACTTCCAGCGACGGCGCGATGCGGTCGATGTCGGGCTCCAGCAGTTCATGGCCGAAATTCCATGGCGTGGAAAATTCGGACCATGGCTTGTTGGCCTTCTCATAAGTGCCCATCAGCATGCCGCCGCGCTCCTGGCGCAGATACAGCTCGCCGTCGAAATCGACCGCGTGGATGATTTCCGTGCCGGTCTTCTGGTTCCAGGCGGCGACCTCCGGCATATCCTCGGTGATCAGGTACATGTGCTCCATGGCCAGCACCGGCAGTTCCAGCCCGACCATGCGGCCGACCTCGCGCGCCCACAACCCGCCGGCGTTGACGACGTGCTCTGCCACCACCTCGCCCTTGTTGGTGATGACGCGCCACAGCCCGTCGGCTCGGCGCACGATGTCCTCGACCTTGGTGAAGCGTTCGACCTCGGCGCCAAGTTTCCTCGCCGCTTTGGCATAGGCGTGGGTGACCCCCGAAGGATCGAGATGGCCATCCTCCTTGTTGCGGACGGCGCCGACGAACTGCTTCGGGTCGAGCAGCGGCATCAGCTCGGCCGCCTCGTCAGGCGAGATCTCCTCGAGGTCGATGCCGAGATAGCGGCCTTTGGCGACGACGCCGCGCAGCCAGTCGAGCCGCGCTTCGGTCGCCGCCAAAAGCACGCCGCCGGTCAGATGGACGCCAGTTGCCTGACCCGACAGTTCCTCGATCTCCTTGTAGAGCGAGATCGTGTATTTCTGCAGCTTGGCGACGTTGGGATCGCCATTGATCGTATGCATGCCGCCGGCCGCATGCCAGGTCGAACCGGAGGTCAGCTCGTCGCGCTCCAGGAGGACGATGTCGGTCCAGCCGTGACGCGCCAGATGGAACAGCACGGAACAGCCGACGACGCCTCCGCCAATGACCACGACCTTTGCATGCGACTTCATGGGTTTTCTCGTTATTTCAGGGAGTTGGAGGGGTAAAGTGAATCGGGAATCGGGATGGTAGGAAAACGGATCGCTGACCGTCACGGCTCGCCCGCCCCGATCGCGTCCTTGCGCTTTACCACATACGCTTCCAGCGCCTCGCGCACGGCAATATCCATCGCGGGCTCGACATGGTCTTCGAGCGCTTTCTTCCACAGCCGCGTCGCGCGCGCCGTGGCGTCGAGCCCGCCGCCCTCCTGCCACGCCTCGTAGTTCTGCCAGTTGGACAGCATCGGCTGGTAGAAGGCGGTGGCATAGCGCTCCAGCGTGTGCGGCTCGCCGAAGAAATGGCCACCGGTCGGCACAGCACCCAGCGCCTCGACGGCAAGTTCCGCCTCGTTGACTTCGATCGGACGCAAAAACTCCATCATGTGCTGGATCATTTCGACGTCGATGATGAACTTCTCGAACGACGCGGTCAGCCCGCCTTCCTGCCAACCGGCAGCGTGGTAGACGAGGTTGCCGTGGCCGAGCACCGCGCCCCACAGCGCCATCAGCGTCTCGTAGGCGCCCTGCGCGTCGGCGGCGTTGGAGGCCGAGCCCGGCGTCGTCCGGTAGGGCAGTCCATAGCGCCTCGCCAGCTGCCCGGAGGCAACGTTGGCCTTGGTGTTCTCCGGCGTGCCGAAGGCCGGTGCGCCGGACTTCATGTCGACATTGGAGGTGAAGGCGCCATACATGACCGGAGCGCCAGGGCGGACAAGCTGCGCCAAGACCACTCCGAACAGCGCCTCGGCATTCTGTTGCGCCAGCGCGCCGGCAAGCGTCACCGGGCTCATCGCCCCCATCAGCGTGAACGGCGTCACCGCGACCGACTGGCCGTATTCGGCCATGGTCATCAGCCCCTCGGCCATCATCTCGTCGAGGCGGCGCGGCGAGTTGACCGAGATGATGGTGGTAACGCCGGGGTCGTCGCGCATCTCATCAAGCGTCAGTCCGCGTGCGATTGCCATCATCTCGATGCCATCGAGCGCCCTGCCCCGGCCGATCGCCGAAACGTGAAAGCTCTTGTCGGTCAGCGTCAGATTGGCGAAATAGGTGTCGAGATGGCGGGAATTCGCCGGCAGTTCGACCGGTGCGCAGACCTGGTTGCCGAGCATGTGGATGCAGTTGAAATGCTGCGCCAGCCGCGTGAGGTCAGAATAGTCTCGCAGGTTTCCGGCGCGGCGGCCGCGCTCCATGTCATGCACATTGGGCGGCCCGGCGACCAGGGTGAAATTAATGGTGTTGCCGCCGAGATGGACGGTATGGGCTGGATTGCGCGGGGTCAGCGTATAGTTCGATCGCGTCGTCTTCAGCGCTTCCTCGACCATGCCGCGGTCGATGCGGACATTCGCCGCCGCGTGATCGACCTCGGCGCCGGCCTTGTCGAACAGCGACAGCGCGCGCGGGCTCATCACCTCGATGCCAAAATTCTCCAGAATGTGCATCGACGCCTGGTGGATCGCCTCTATCTGGTCTGCCGAGAGCATCGCCATTGGCGGATAGGGATTGGTCACGCGGCGCAGCGGCAGTTGCGGAATGGCGGCCGGTCCCCTGTTGCTGGTTCGCTCGGCGCCGCGCTTGCGTCTTGGTTCGTTCATGCGGCGCATCAAAGCGCCGGCACAGCGATCGGGCTGTCAGAAATCCGCCACCTGCGGGCGTGATTTTAGCCAAGGCGGCACGCTGGCAATTTCTATCAGACAAAAGCGACAGGAAAGGTCGGAAAATTGATCATCGCTCGCCCGGCCGTCGAGCTACGGCGCTACGAGATGCGCCGCGTCGTGGCTGTCATGAGCGGCAATTCGACTAGGTCTGCTCACAGCCGCGATGCGGCGGCGAGCACTACGGAAGGCCAAGCGCAAGCGACGGCCGGCGCGCCTCTCGCCTGAGGTTTAGGGTGGCTTTCCGGACTATGTGGAACTATCCGTAGGCCACGTGGAAAGCGCTTGCTCAGTAACAGCCTGCAGCATTTCGCGGCTAAAGCCGGCTTTAGCCTGCACCGCCATGCCGTGAGAGACAGCCATCACGAATGCCGCCAGGGCGTCAGGTTTGGCCGTCTCCGGCAAGTCGCCCTCGGCCTTGGCCCGTTCGAAGCGTTCACGAAGCTGCGCCTCACCAGCCGCGCGGGCATCTATCAACACTTGTCGTACAGGTTCCGCTTCATCCGATCCCGCCAGTACCCCGTTGATACCGAGACACCCTGTATGGCCGGGGTAACGTGTATGGAGGTCGGCTGCACTGTACAGGATGTGCGCAGCAACTTGCCGCGATGTCGGTAGCTGAAGCGCCTCAGGGATGAAATCCATGTATCGCTCGTAGTAGCGATCCAGGGCTCGGCGGAAGAGCGCTTCCTTGTTGCCAAAGGCAGAATAGAGGGCGGGCCTCTCTACGCCGGCGGCCTCGGTCAGGTCAGCGTAGGAGGCACCCTCGTAGCCCTTGCGCCAGAAGACGCATAGCGCCGCGTCGAGCACTTTCTCCACGTCAAATTCGCGATGGCGCCCCATCAGCTCAACTCAGAAATTTTCATAATGGCCATTACTAAACCACTTGACAGTGCATGTCCACATTTCATACCAATCGTTATCGTAATGTTCATTACGTAATCATGGCGTTGTCGCTCGCCAAGGTAAGGCGGCGCTCCAATGGCGTATAGAAAGGATTCTCATGTCGAACATATTGAAGGGCAAGGTCGCCCTCGTGACAGGCGGCTCGCGCGGGCTCGGCGCCGCTACGGCCGAGGCACTTGCCGACCAGGGTGCGGACGTTGCGATCACCTACGTCGCGTCGGCCAAAAAGGCCGAAGCCGTGGTCGAGAAGCTGAAGGCGAAGGGCGTCAGGGCCCTCGCGTTCCGGAGCGATCAGGCCGACCTTTCAACCGCCAAGCCTCTGATCGAGTCGGTGATTGCCGAATTCGGCAAGCTCGACATCCTCGTGAACAATGCCGGTATCGCGATCCAGGGTCAGCTCGTAGACGATCCCAAGCTCGATGGAGACAAGTACAATCGCCAGTGGCAGGTCAACGTCATGGGCACGATCGCCATCACGCGCGCGGCGGCGCCCAAACTGACCGACGGTGGTCGGGTCATTTTCATCGGCTCTCTCCTCGGCTCATACGTGCCGTTCCCGGGTGTCGCCGACTATGCCGGAACAAAGTGGGCGCTCGCCGGATACGCAAAGGGCATCGCGCGCGACCTTGGCCCCCGCAATATTACCGTGAACGTCGTACAGCCGGGCATCATGCCCACGGACATGGCCTCGGACGTTGCCGGTGAGCTTCCGGACCGTGAAGCCATCCTGGACATGCATCCGATCCGTCGCATTGCGACCCTCGAAGAAGTGGCGGAAACCGTCTGCTTTCTCGCCGGACCTTCTGCGGGCTACATCAACGGTGAGACCGTAAATATAGCCGGTGGTCTCGGAATCTGAACGCCGAAGGTCAGGCCGAAGGATCAAAACTCTTGAGCGCGCAATTGAAGGAAAGGATCACTGAGAAGTTTCGCGCAAACTCGGCCGCCGACGAGGTGCTTTCCAGCGTTGATCTCTTGGGAAAGCGATTTCTCGTCACGGGGCGGCCGACAAGCGATTAAGGAACGCAGCAAGATTCCCTTTATGTTTTCGGCCTAATCCTGTTCCGATGGGTAGGTCGAGTTTTAGTAAAATTATAGCCGTCACCGTGCTGCTCGTGCTGTCGGCCTGCGCGACGCCGCCGAACCATATCAACGATGTCTGCGCGGTGTTCGACCAGAATGACGGCTGGTTCGACAACTGGCAGGCGGCGGCCGAGCGCGTCGAACAAAAGTACGGCGTGCCGGTTCCCGTGCTGATGGCGACGGTGCGAAAGGAATCCGGCTTCAAGAGCAATGCCAAGCCGCCGCGCACCAAGCTTCTCGGCTTCATTCCCTGGAAACGTGTCTCCAGCGCCACCGGCTTCTCGCAGGCACTCGACGGCACCTGGGCGCAATACCAGAACGAGACGGGCAGCTGGGCGGCGCGCCGCACCAGGTTTGCCGATGCCGTCGATTTCGTCGGCTGGTACCATTCCAAGACATCAGACACGCTCGGCGTCGCCCGCAACGACACCTACAACTTGTATCTGGCCTATTATCTCGGCTGGACCGCCTACAAGCGCGGCGAACGGGGCGATGCCGGCGTGCAGCGCTACGCGCGGGCCACCGAGCAGATGGCTCGCGACTACGCCACGCAGCTAAGGCAGTGCGCGCCTTGATGGCGCCACTGATCTAGCCGTCCGACAGCTTCGGCCTCTTGCCACGTGGACGCTTGGGCGGTGTGCCGGCAAAGCCCGGACCGACGCCCTGCGGCGCGTCGTCCGGCACCCCCTCATGGGCGGCATGCTCCTTGTCGAACTTGATCACCGGCTCCATTTTCGCCAGTACATCGTCGGCAAGCCAGCACAGGCTCATATGACCGTCACCGAGATTCTTCACCGGTGGCACCTGCGTCTCGCAAAGATTGTCCGGCACCAGTTTCTTGTAGCCGCAGCGCGTCTGGAACGGACAGCCGGTTGGCGGGTTCATCGCCGACGGAATGTCGCCTTCCAGCACGATGTGCTTCTTGATCACTGACGTATCGGCAATCGGGATCGCCGACAGCAGCGCCTCGGTATAGGGATGATAGGGCGGCGAAAAGATCTGGTCGGTCGTGCCCTGCTCGACGATATAGCCGAGATACATGACGACGACGCGGTCGGCGATGTAGCGCACCACCGACAAGTCGTGGCTGATGAACAGCATCGTCGTCTTGTTCTTGCGCTGGATGTCCATCAACAGTTCGGTCACCGCCGCCTGCACCGACACGTCGAGCGCCGAGACCGGCTCGTCGGCCACCACCACCTTGGCGTTGCCGGCAAAGGCCCTGGCCACGCCGATGCGCTGCTTTTGGCCGCCGGAAAGCTGGCGCGGCTTGCGGGTTTCGAACGCCCGCGGCAGCTTCACCAGGTCGAGAAGCTCCAGCATGCGCTTGCGGCGATCGGCAACTGTGTTGCCGATATTGAACTTTTCCAGCGTGCGGATGATCTGCGAGCCGACCGAGTGGCTGGGATTGAGCGTGTCGAACGGATTTTGGAACACCATCTGGATCGACGACACCGTATCGACGCTGCGCTTCTCGATGCTGGTCGAACCGATCTGTTGATTTCCAAGTGTCACGTTGCCGGAACTCGCGGTCTCCAACCCGAGCAGCACCTTCGCCAGCGTCGACTTCCCACAACCGGACTCGCCGACGATGGCGACGGTTTCGGATTCGCGCGCCATGAACGAGATCGTCTCGTTGGCCTTGACGACGCGGCCTTCGCTCGATCCGAACACCTCGCTGCCGCCGACCTTGTAGTATTTCCTGAGGTCCTCGATCTTGAGCACCGGCGCGCCGGGCTCGACGCGCTCGTTGACCTTCTTGGCGCCGGGCGGCAGCGCCCCCCAATCAATCTCGTTGAAGCGCACGCAGCGCGAAAAATGACCTTCATGGCCTTCGACCGCGATCATCGGAATTTCGGCGGCGTTGCAGACGCCCTCGACGAAATGGTGGCAGCGCGGGCCGAAATTACAGCCCTTCGGCCGCTCATGCGGCAGCGGCAATTGCCCCGGAATGGAGATCAGAGGCCGCGAATTCTTGTCGGCGCCGGGCAACGGAATCGAGCGGAACAAGCCTTGCGTATAGGGGTGGCGCATCCGGTCGAAGACGTCCTTGATCTTGCCGGTTTCCACCGCTTCGCCCGAATACATCACCGTGATGCGGTCGCAGGTTTCCAGGATCAGGCCGAGATTGTGCGACACGAAGATCATCGAGGTGCCGAACTTCTCGCCGAGCCCCTTGACCAGGTCGACGATGCCAGCCTCCACCGTCACGTCGAGCGCCGTCGTCGGCTCGTCGAGCAGGAGCAGCGCCGGCTTCGACAGCAGCGCCATGGCGATGACGATGCGCTGTTGCTGGCCGCCGGAAAGCTGGTGCGGAAAGGAGCGCATCATCCGCTCTGGATCGGGCAGCCTGACCGAGCGCACCATTTCGAGCGCGCGTTTATAGGCCTCTTCCTTCGACACTTTGTCGTGGATCAGCGGCACTTCCATCAGTTGCTGGCCGACCTTCATCGCCGGGTTCAGGCTGGCCATCGGCTCCTGGTAGATCATCGCGATCTTGTTGCCGCGGATGGCGCGCAGCTCCTCGTCGGACAGTTCGCCCATGTCCTTGCCCTGGAACTTTATCCGGCCGCCGACGATCTTTCCGATATTGGAGAGATCGCGCATGATGCCGAGCGACACGGTCGACTTGCCGCAGCCGGATTCGCCGACGATGCCCATCGCTTCGCCAGGCATGACCGTGCAGGAAAAGTCCATGACCGCCGGTATCTCGCCCTTGCGGGTGAAGAAGGAGATCGACAGGTTCTCGATCTCGATGATCGGTTCGGTGGTTGGCCCAGGGGTCGGCTTGCCGGGATTTCGAACTGCCTCATTCATGGGTCGCTCCAATCCTTGTCTTTTCATATCGGGTCGAGAACCCGTCCATCAATCTTTCATCGATTGTTCACGCAGCGAGTCGGCCAGGAGATTAAGGCCCAGGACGAATGACATCAGCGCGATCGTTGGCGGCAGCGCCGGATGGATGAAGGAACGCAACAGCCGGCTGGCGTCCTTGATCGCGGTGCCCCAGTCCGGGCTCTCGGGCGCCAGTCCCAAGCCGAAATAGCCGAGCGTGCCGAGCAGGATCGTGGTGTAGCCGATGCGCAGGCAGGCATCGACGATCAGCGGCCCGCGTGCATTGGGAAGTATCTCCCACAGCATGATGTACCAAGGCGATTCACCGCGCGTCTGCGCCGCCGCCACATAATCGCGCGTCTTGATGTCCATGGTGAGGCCGCGCACGATGCGGAACACGCCCGGGCTGGAGGCGAACACCACTGCCACGAAGATATTGAGCTGGTTGGGATCGATATGGATGATCCTGAACGGGTCGGCATCGAAGACGAGGCCGGCATAGACCCAGCCGCCAATGATCAGCGTCAATCCCAAGAGGATGTAGAGACGGTCGGGTCGTTTTTTGTAGCGCGTCCAGAACAGCACGCTGAAAAAGATGATCGGGAACAGGAAAAACAGGCCGGCCATCGCATAGGGGATCGGTGTCTCCATGATGCCCGGCGTCACCAGCAGGTAAAACAGGAGGATAACCGGGAAGGCGAGCACCAGATTGGCGAGGAAGGACAGCACCGTATCGATCCTGCCGCCATAATAGCCGGCAGGCAGTCCGAGCGTGATGCCGACCATCAGCGCGAAACCGGTCGCCGCCGGCGCGATGATCAGCACGATCTGGCTGCCATAGATCATGCGGCTGAACACGTCGCGGGCAAGCTTGTCGCCGCCGAACAGGTAGACAAGTCCAGATTGCGGCTCGATCGCGCCGGGCAGCGCGTCCTTCATGATCGGGATCTGGGCAAGCGGATTGAAGGGCGAGATGGTCGACGCGAAGATCGCCGTGAACATCCAGAACAGACAGATGCCGACGCCGACGATGCCGACGCTGCTGTCGAAAAGCTGACCATAGAGGCCAAGCCTCTTCTTGTAGGCGAAGCTCGCCCCCATCACCAGGACGAGAGCGATCCAGACCGGCCAGAAACGGGCAAGCACGCCAAGCACCACGTTGAAGGCGCCGATATATTCAAGCTGCATCCGCCCGATCCCCTATTGAACTCTGATACGCGGATTGAGAAACGCGTAGCCGACATCGGAAATGAGTTGCGTGATCAGGACGATGAACACCGAGACCAGGGAGCAGCCGAGCAAAAGATCGATGTCGTTGTTGCCGGCCGCCTCGACCAGCGTGTAGCCGAAGCCCTGATAACGGAACATCACCTCGACGATGACGACGCCGGTGAGCAGCCAGGGGAATTGCAGCATGATGACGGTGAACGGCGCAATGAGTGCGTTGCGCAGCGCATGCTTGACCACCACGCTTCCGAAGGAGAGGCCCTTCAACCGGGCGGTGCGGATATATTGCTGCGTCATCACCTCGACCATCGAGGCGCGGGTCATGCGGGCGATGTAGCCGATGCCGTAGATCGCCAGCGTCATGACAGGCAGCGTGAAGTTGTAGAAGGTGATGCCCCGGCTGGCCGAGGCCGCCGAACCGTTGAGCCAGCCGAGCCATGAGGCGAAAATGACCGTGAAGATGACGCCCGACACATATTCGGGCGTCGCCGTCGAGGCAATCGAGGCGACGGACAATGTCCGGTCGGTTCGAGAGCCCTCGCGCATGCCGGCGAGGATGCCGATCAGAAGCGAGATCGGCACCATCACCACAAGCACCCAGAACATCAGGATTCCTGTGGCGGCGAGCGCCGGGAAAAGCTTCGATGCGACCGTCGTCTTGAACTTGGTCGAGCAGCCGAAGTCGCCTTGCAGCACGCCGGAGAACGTCGGCTCGACAGGATCATTGCAGAAAGAAAAACGTCGCGCCGGCTCGCCCGTTGCCGGATCTGTGACCGGCTGTTTGGGCACGATACCCAGCCATTGGCCATAACGGGAGAAGAAATTCTGGCGGTAGCCATGGTTGACCAGCCAGCTTTCGAGCTGCTCGGCCGAGGTGTGCATTTCAGTCTGGCTGATCGCCAGCTTTTTCAGATTGGGATCGAGATTGATCAGGAAGAACACGACCATCGTCAGGCACAGCATCGTCAATGCCATGGTACCGAGGCGTCGAATGATGAAAGAAAGCATGGCGGTCCCCTGCCGGTCTGGTTGGGGTTGGGGTCAGCTTGGAACCAGCTCAGCCGCTGGCGGCAAAGCTGGCTGTCAAACGGACCTCAGAATGCGATCAACCCTGTCTTATCGCACACCCCAATCCGAAGTGTTCGCGCCTTGTTTGCTGCGCCGACTTTCGGTTGTGGAATCATGCGTGGAGTGGGTGGAAGGGGCGAACCGCCCCTTCCACGATCGATCGGATCAGGCCTCGTCGAGCCAGATCTTGCCGTAATCGCGCTCGTATGTCGGATGCATGGCATAGTTCTTAACGGCAGCCACCGAGTGGCTGTAGAGCTTGCGCCAATAGGGCTGGATGATGATACCGGAATCCTGCAGGATCTGCTCGATGTCCTTCATCATCTCCTTGCGCTTGGCCGCGTCAGCGACCGAAAGCGCCGCGTTGAGCTTGGCGTCCCATTCGGGATTCGACCAGGCGCTTTCGTTCCAGGCTTCGCCGGTACGATAGCCGATCGCCAGAACCTGGACGCCGAGCGGCCGCATGTTCCAGTTGGTCATCGACAGCGGATACTTGGTCCAGTCGTTCCAGAACGTCGAACCCGGCAGCACCGTGCGCTTCACCTTGATGCCGGCGTCGCGCATCTGCGCGGCGATCGCATCACCGGTGTTCTTGTGCCAGTCCTCGTCGACCGTGATCAGCTCGTGCTCGAAATCGGCCTGACCGGCCTCTTCCATCAGCGCCTTCGCCTTGGCCGGGTCGCGAGCAACCTTTGCCAACTCATAGTATTCCGGATGGATCGGGGCAACATGGTGGTTTTCGGCGACAGTACCGGCATTGCCGTTGCCAAGCTGGAGCACGACAGCGTTGTCGACCGCAAGCTGCAGCGCATTGCGAACCTTCTGGTCATCGTAAGGTTTGTTGGCCACATTGGTGCGGCAGACGATCGTCGCTGCGGTGACCACCTCGTACTTGATCAGGTCGACACCGTCGAGGATCGACACGTAGTCGGCCGACGTCTCGAAATTGGTATGGACCTCTCCTGATTCGAAGGCGCTGACCGTGGCCGCGGGATCGGTGCCGTAGTCGATGAACTCGATGCCGTCGAGGAACACCTCGCCGTCCCACCACTTGTTGTCTTCGCGGCGCTTGTAGACGACTTTCTGGCCGACATCGTAGGAGACGAGTTCGAACGGACCAGTGCCGATCGGGCAGGCTTTGAAATCGCCGCCCTTTTCGTCGAAGGTCTTGTGAACGATGAGGCCGGGATAGTCGCACATGTTGGGAATGAGCGCGATATCAGGCGTGTCGAGCTTCAGCTTCACGGTCAAATCGTCGACCTTGGTCACCGCGCTTTCGTCCAGCTTGTCATTCTTGACAAGCGAACCGAGGCGGCCGGGCATGGAATTGCCCTCGGCCTTCTTGTCGGCCCAGCGACGAATGTTGAAGATCACGTCCTCGGCGGTGAACGGATCGCCGTTCGACCACGTCACGTCCTTGCGCACATGCAGCGTGTACTCGGTGGCATCGTCGTTGACGTCCCAGCTTTCGAGCAGGTAGGGGCGGAACGTGTATTCGGTTGTGTATTTGACCAACGGCTCGAGCGCCTGGCGCTCGGCATTCGCGATTTCCGACCAGTCGGCCTTGCGCGGATCCTTCGGATCCTTGATCCACATCGCGACTTTCAGTATGCCGCCCTTCTTGGCCTCCGCGTCCTGCGCTCTCGCCGGCGTCGGATCGGCAAGTCCGATCATGCCATAGGCCATCGCCGTGGACGCGCCGAAGACGCTGGCCAAAGCGAGAAACTCACGGCGATCGACACGTCCGGCCCTGGCTTCTTTGGCCATTGCATGGATGTGATCCGGAACGCGATCGCCATTACTCCTAAAGATTGTCATCACGAACTCCCATTGTTGGCTTTCTGCCTTTTACCATTCCGCATCCGGGCCATGATGTCAAAAACGGCACGGATTGGGAACATCCCAAAGAATGTGCAACTTTGGAAGGGAAGCGGTTCGCGTGATAACGACAGTCTTGGCGCAAAATTGCTACTGCCCGGCAGATTTCGTTCGAATCTCCGGCATCGATTAAACTGAGACATTCGCCGCGGCGCCAAGCCTCACTCGGCGCGGTAATCTTGGACACATCCTTTCGAAACCGATCCGGTGTTCTGGGTCATGCGCCAGGGCTTGCACAGCGCCAGCCCAATCCCGAGCATGGTGCCAAAAACCGTGGCGTCATGCCGGCTGGCTTTAGTATTCGCGTTCGTAAAAGACGCCGCCCTTGGCTTCGCCGGCATCGGTGGCCTCGCCGCGCAATTTGACGCCGCGCCCGACATTGAAATCGATCGCCGCCCTGCCCGAACCCGGCTTGTCGCCCTTCTGGATCGTCACATAGGTACGGTCGTTCAGATATTTGCCCGCCGAGACGGCGGTGCCGCCCTCCTCGTCGGTGATGACGTCGAGATCATCGACGCCGATCGCGCTGCGAAGATTCTGAAGCAGCGAGGTCGAGCCGCCGACACCGGCCAGTTGCGCGGCGGCTTCGGCAAGCTGGGCGATCTGCAGCGGCGACAGGTTCGACATAGAGCGGCCAAAGATCAGCTGCGCCAGAACCTCGTCTTCCGGCAGCGCCGGCACCGACGAGAAGTTGAATTTCGGATTGGTCGCCTCGCCAGACACCACGATGGTGACGGTGGCGCTGTTCGTCGTCGATGTCGCTGTGAGATTGAGATAAGGCACCAGCGACCCTGAAAAGCCGACCGTGCCTTCGGTGAAGGTCAGCCGCTTGGCGAGAATCGTCAGCCGGCCGCGCTGCAAATCAAAAGTACCGACCGCTTGCGGCGACGATGCCGGGCCGGTCAGCCGCAGCGAACCACCAAGCTCGGCATCTACACCCCTGCCCTGGATGAAGATCTGGCTCGGCGCGTTGACGGTGACGTCGAGGTTGAGGCCGCTGCCGCCACTGCCGCCGCTCGCCGTCGCCGGGCGCAACGCCTTTTCCTGCGCGCGTACTGCGGCCGGCGCGTTCCTGTGCTTGACATCGAGCGCGGCCAGCGAGCCCGGCAGCTTTTCGGGAACGGTGATCACGGTCTTGGCCAGATTGATCGTGCCCGAAATCACCGGCGCCGACGCGAGCGGCCCCTTGATCGTCAGGTCGCCGCCGAGATTGGCGGTGACCACCCTGCCGTCGGTATAGCGGCCGTCGACGAGCTTGACCGACAGGTCGGCCGGAAAACCTTGCGCCGGAGCGATGCCGACAGTACCGCTGGCCGACAGACTGCCGCGCGTCGACAGCGTGCCGGTCAGGCGGTTGATCCTGGCGACGCCACCGCCGATTGCGACATCGGCGGCGATGTCGTTGATCGCAAGGCCCGAGCGTGCATCGATCAGGCGAGCGCCTGACGCGCGGACCGTGCCTGAGATCACCGGCGATGTCGCCGGGCCGCGCACCTGCAGATTCACGTCGGCCGCGCCGCTCAACGACAGGCCTTGCGCGGCGAGCGTCCGGGTGAGGAAGGCGAACGGCACCTTGCCGGAAAAGTCGAGATCAAGAGTGGGTGTGCCTGATGTCGCCACCGTGCCGCCGCCCTTGAGACCGAGGCCGGCGCCGTCGCTCATATTGGCGTCGAAGGCCAGTCTGTTGCCCGAATACGTGCCGGAGGACGAAACACCCATGCCGCCGAAGCCGGCGCCGCGGGTCTGCGACGTCTGAACGCCTGCGGCGTCGATGTTGAAGGCAACGGCCGGATTGGCCGGCGCGCCCGTCACCTTCACCGTGCCCGAAATCGAGCCGGCGGCATCGAGGCCCGGCGAAAAACTATTGGCCAGCGAGATCGGCACCCGCGCCAGCGTCGCGTTCAGATCAAGCGCCTGCCCGGCCTTGCCCGAAACCGTCGCCGTGCCGCCGCCGAGGTTGAGCACGACCCTGTCCAGGCTGGTCGTGCCGTTGGCGATGGTTATGGTCGAGGCCTGGGCGATCGCTGCCTTGATGCCGCGCATGGTCGCCTCGCCCGAGGTGAGTTCGACCGTCGTCGTGCCCTCGGCGATCCTGACGCGGCCGGCGGCCCTGGCTGGAATGTCCTTGACGTTGGCGCCGCCGGAAAAGCCGGTCCAGTCGCCGTCACGCTTTAGATCGACGTCGATGCCGCGAATGACGGTGCCGCCCGAAGTGACGCTGTCGGCACGAATTTTTCCGGAGATCACCGGCGCCGCGAGATAGTTGGCGATCTGCGCATCGATGTTGACCGTCTTTGCCGAGAGATCGCCGCGCGAAATCGAAGCCGTCGAAGCCCTGATGGTGACCTCAGGCGCATTGCCGGTTTTCGAAAAGAAGATCGTGCCGCGCACGTCGCCTTCCGCCTTTTCCAGCGCAAGCGCTGCGAGCGGTCCGATGTCAGGCAGGTCGAGCGCCACTGTGCCATCGGGCACGAAGGCATTATCGAGTGCCAGGTCGCCTGATATCCGGTTTTTGCCGAGCGACAGCAGAAGCCCATTGATGGCGCGCTTGCCGTCTGAGGTCGCCAGCACGGCACTGCCTTGCAGGGGCTGGCCCGCGACATTTCCGGTCAGTCGTACATCGGCCGCCGGGTTGGCGGCATCGGCCTTGCCGGTTGCGGTGAGCCTCAGCCCGGTGATCTCGCGTTCGGCCACCGAAAGCCGGTCGCTGTTCACCGTCAGCGACAGGTCGGGCGCGGTGCTGGCGCCTTGCGCGTTCAGCGCGAAAGCGATGGCGCCTTTGGCATCCCTGGACAGAAGCGAGATGTCGGCCAGCGCGCCCTTGATATCGGCGGCGAGTTTGTTGTC
The DNA here is from genome assembly GCF_040319125.1 of Mesorhizobium sp. M0938. Lineage (NCBI taxonomy): Bacteria > Pseudomonadati > Pseudomonadota > Alphaproteobacteria > Hyphomicrobiales > Phyllobacteriaceae > Mesorhizobium > Mesorhizobium sp. M0938. The sequence continues at coordinate 125,414 of NZ_JAMYNS010000015.1, forward strand.
GGCAAGGCTGGCCTGCCCGTCGGCGGTCAGCGCGCCGGACACCAGCCGGATTGCGTTGGCGGTGATATTGCCATTGGCGTCGCGCTTCAGCGCGGCGCTGAGTTCCGTTCGCTCGGCGAGCACACCGCGCGCTGCCGCCGGCAGCGCCGCGGAAGCCGCATCCGCCCTGAGGTGGAGATCGATGGCGCCGTCGGCCAGCGAGACCCTTCCGTTGAAGCCGGTGTTCAGCGCATCGCCCGTCACCGACCCGCTGTCGATGACGACGGTGTCGACAGCGAGGCTGCCGGCGACCTTGGCTGTGATCTTGCCGGCGATCAGCGGCGCGATGGTCGGATTGTCCAGGCCGATCTTGTCCGCCGTCACCGTGCCGGAGATCGGCCCCGTCCGGCTTTTCACGTCGAAGGCGTCCGAGTGCAATGAAAGGGTGAGCCCCTCGACATTGGTGAAATTCGTCGCGACCGAAGGCAGAACAGCGGAGATATCGAGCTTCGGCTGCGTGCCCTGCCCCGCAGCCTTTACCGAAAGCGCCTGCAGCTCGAGCTTGATCGGGCTTTCGGCGCTGCCAAGCGCCAGCGGCAGGCTCGGGCCGGTCGAGGCCAGGTCGAGCGCAAAATCGCTGATGCCGTTTGGATTGATAGTGCCGGCGGCCTTGCCCGAAATCTTGTCGCCAGCGAGCGTCGCTCGATCAATGGCAATGCCGCCGGCGGAGGAGAAACTGCCTGCCGCATTGACATTGAGCGGACCGAGCCCCGCCTGGCGCGTCTGGCTGGTTTCGGCGCCGTCGAGTTGTGCATTGAAACGAATGTCCGGGGCAGCCGACGGCCCCGTCACTTCAGCTGTTCCGCTGAGCGCGCCCGCGGCGTCGAGGCCGGGTGAAAAATCATTGGCAAGGGCGGCCGGCAATGCGGAAAATTCTGCCGCGAGGTCGAGCGTCTGGCCGGCGGTGCCGGACACGTTGACCGATCCGCCGCCGACATCGAGCATCAGCTTCTCGATGCTGGCCGCGCCATTGGCGATGCTCAAGCTCGACGGCTGCGCAATCGCTGCCTTGATGCCGCGGATGGTCGCTTCGCCCGAGGCGATCTCGACACTTGTCGTGCCGTCCGCGATCTTCACCCGACCTTCGGCTGTGGCCGGAATGCCGGCCACAGTGGCGCCGCCGGTAAACCCGGTCCAGTCGCCATCGCGCTTCAAATCGACCCCGATGCCGCTGATCACGGTGGCGCCTGATGTGACCGTATCGGCCTTGATCGTGCCGGAGATTGCCGGGCCCTTGAGATAGTTGGCGACCAGCGCATTGACGGCAATAGTCTTCGCCGCCAGGTCGCCGCGCGAAATGGACCCGCTTGTCATATCGATGGCAACTGCCGGCGCGCCATCATCATTCGAGAACCGGATGCTGCCCTGCACGTCGCCCATCGCCGTCTGCCCGGCAAGTGCGGCCAGAGGGCCGATATCGGGCGCTTCGAGCGTCAACGTCCCCAGCGGCAGCAAGCCGTCGCCGAGAGCGAGATCGCCCGAGACCTTGTTGTCGGCCAGCGACAGGCTCAGCCCGCTGAGCGAACGCTTTCCGTCATTCGTGACCAATGATGCCCTGAGATCGAGCGGCTGGTCGTCGACGGACCCGGTCAGTGAGACATCGGCGGCAGGGTTGGCTATGTCGGCCTTCCCGGTCGCCGCCAGCTTGATCGTCTTGACCGTATGACCGGACGCCGTAAGGCTGTCGCTGTCGGCCGAAACCGAGAAATCCGGCGCCGAGCGCGCGCCGCTCGCCTTCAGCGCGAAATCGACGGCCCCGCCGACCGGTACGCCGACCATGGGCGACAGCACCGAAACGTCGCCGAGCGTGCCTTTGATGTCGGCCTGAATGTCGGTGCCGATCGCGCTGGCGGTGCCGCTGGCGCTGAGCGAGCCCGAGGTAAATTGCAGCGCATTGGCGGCAAAGGAACCCTGCGGGTCACGCGTTGCTGTCGCCGAGAATGTCACGCGCTCGCCGAGAACCGAGCGGATCTGCGGCGGCAGCGCCGTCGAAACGGCATCGGCATTCATCTTGAGCGTCATCGCCAGATCGGCCAGCGTCACATTGGCCGTCACCGAGGCATTGAGCGCGGCGCTGCGCAGCGTGCCTTGATCGAGGAGGATCCCCTCCTTGCTGACCGATCCGGCGAGATCCGCTGTCACCCTGCCGGTCACCAGCGGCGCCAGCGTCGCCACATCGGTGTTCAGGCCGCCGGCCGCAAGCTTGATGGTGACCGGTCCGCTGCGGTCTTGGATGTCGAAGCCGTCGGAATGGATTTCAGCCGCCAGATCGTCCACTCGCGTGCCGCCCGCCACCACCGAAACCAGAGACGCGCCGATATCGATGATCGGCGCCTTGCCGCCGCCGAACGCGCGGGCCGTGGCGCCGGTGATCGCGACGGTCACCGGCTGCGCCGCAGTACCGAGGCTGAGGACGATCGGCGGACCCTTGGCAGCGAGTTCCACCGAAAGATCGCTGGCGCCATTGGGATCGACGATGCCCGCGGCGGTGCCATGCACGGCATCGCTGTCGATATTGGCACGCTCGACTTCGATGCCGCCCGTCACGATCGCAGTTCCGGCGAGGTCGAAGCTGGTCTTGCCGGCAAACAAGGGTTTCAGATTATCGGGTATGAAGCGCTGGAAGTCGCCGTCGCCCTTGGCCTCGACATAGTTGCCCTTGTCGGTAAGCTGGTGACGGCCGGTAAGCTGGGTGACGATCTGGCCGTCGACGACGAAGGTACCGATGCCGCTCCAGTTGGCGACCGGCCCCGTGCCCGTGATGACGATGTCGACTGGAGGCGCATCCGGCAGCTTGAGCAGATTGGCGATGATGCCGCCGGCCGGCTCGGATGCCTTCAGATCGAGGTCGAGCTTGTTGTCGGCGGGCGCGAAATGGATGTTGGCGTCGACCTTACCTTCCTTGCCATCGTGGCGGGTGATGTTGAGGTTCGTTTCGAGCGCCAAAGGCGCCGCGTCGGCCTTGAACGAACCTTTGGCCGCGAGCTCTGCGATACCGCTGCCGGCCAGGGCCTGCCCAAGCGCGATTTCGGGCAGGTCGATCTGCTTGATGTCGAGCGACACCGGCAGTGTGGTGGCGCCGCCTTGGCTCGGCTGCGTGCTCGCCACCGGCAATCGCGCCAGCTCGATGCGATCGGCCGCGATGCGGCCGGCGCTTAAGTTTTTCGACAGAAGCGCCAACGGCGACCAGTCGACGGCCACCTTGCGCGCCACCAGCCAGGCGCCCTGGCGATCCTCCAGCACCACATGGTCGACAGTCAGCGCGCCGGACCAGATGCCGTCGATGCCGCTGACCGTGACCTTTCGGTCGTCGGTCGACGCCACGGTTGAGATGATGCCGGCGAGATTGTCGCGGCCGCGCTCGGTCTTGGTCAGCACGACGAGCGCACCGACCACCGCCGCCACCAAGACGAGCAGCGTGTAGAGGACAATGCGGAGGATGCGCTTGAACATTGCCATCAGAACGCCTGACCGATGCCGGCATAAATGCCGAAACGCGGGTCGTCGGGACCCCGATTGAGCGGCACCGCCGCATCGACGCGCAGCGGCCCGAACGGCGTAATATAGCGCAAGCCGACGCCGGCGCCGACCTTCATGTCGGAAAAATCCGGGAATTGCTCGGTCGAGACAGTGCCGGCATCGACGAACGGCACGACGCCGATCGTATCGGTGACGGCAATGCGCATCTCGAGCGAGGTTTCGAAGAAGGAGAGCCCGCCGATCGGCTGTCCGTCGATGTCCTTCGGACCGATGCCCTGATAGGCATAACCGCGCACCGAGCCGCCGCCACCGGAATAGAAGCGCCGGTCCGCCGGAACATCCTGAAGGCCGGCACCGATGATCGAGCCAATGGCGACGCGTTCGGCCAAGATGAACTTGGAGGCCGTGTCGAGCGACTGATAGGCCGATCCTTCGCCCCTCAGCTTGACGAAGGCCGCGCCGTTCAAAATATCGTAGCTCGGCTCGGCATAGGCCAGCAGCCTGAAGCCCTTCGTCGGGTTCAGCCGGCTGTCGCGGTTGTCGTAGACATATTGCAGCGGAACGCTGGCGATCAGGTAGGTGTGCTTGCCGAAAGAATCGGTGATCTTCGAATAGTCGAGCGCGACTTCCGCGGAAACCGTCTGCTGCTTGTCGAGTTCATACGACAGGCCGGTATTGCCCTTGACCGAGAAATGATCATACGCATCGGGATGCTCCAACACGGTGTTGACGCCGGCGAAGAACTTCGATGCCGGCCCGACCACGCCCGGCTTTTCGAACATGATGCCGGCATTGTAGTTGAGCTCGGTCAGGTCGTTGCTGCCGATGCCGCTGATTGCACCCTCGATGCGCAGCTTTTCGGCACGGCCGAACAGATTGCGGTGGCCCCAATAGCCTTCGAGGCCGAGCCCCTCGGTGTTGGAGAAGGTGCCGCCAAGGCCGAAATAGCGCGGCTTGCGCTCGCTGACTTCGACGCCGATCGGGATGTTGCCGTCGGCGTCGAGACTGTCGGCCTCCTTCAGCGTCACGCTATTGAAAACTTCCAGCCCGAGCAGCCGGTCGCGCGCCTCATCGACCTCTTCCGGCGAATATTGGCGGCCGCGCTCCAGGCCGGTCATGTATTCGGTGAAATCGCGGTCGACCTTCTCGGTCCCCTCGACCGTGGTGTCGCCATAGCCGGCAACCGGCCCGGCCGCCACGGTCAGCGTCACGTCGAGCGTCGAGGTGGCGTGGTCGGCAATGATCTCTCGGTCCGTCACCTTGGCCAGCGGCCTGCCTTCCTCTTTGAGCGCCCGCACGATCGAGACCTCGGCCTTGAGCACGGCACCGGAACCGGCATCGCCGCCGGCGATCAGGCCGAAGTCGGCGCTCGCCAGTCCCGCCGCATCGCCCTCCAGCCTGATGTCGCCAAGCGTGAATTTCGGCCCGGTCGCAACGTTGATCACCACCGGGATAGGCTGCGGACCGGAAAATTCGGCGTCGGGCGGCAAATCGTCGAGCGGCTTGCCCTCGATCGTGATGGTGACGACGCCCTCGTAGCGGGCGTCCGCGTAAAGTGCGGCGATAAGCTGATCGCGGTCGCCGCGCGCCTTGGCCATCAGGCCGAGCGAACCGGAGACCGGACGTTCTTCGTCGGCCTTCAGCGCCGAGGCATTTTCGAGCTTCTTGACGAGATCCTCGTCGGCATCGGGCGCTTCGATGGTCACCGCATAGCGCAGTGGATCGACGATGTCGGCGTCTTCATCCTCCGACGATCCCCACAGCTTGATGCCGAAAATCTCGAAAGCGGCCGCGTTTCCAGTCGCGGAAACCAATGCAGTCGAGCACAGCAAGGCGAAAAGCAAGGCGTGCAAAAGCACGCGCCGTGGCGCTTTCCCCCCCCACATCTGCCTCTCGTACGCCAACATTACAACTCTACACTAGCTCCCAAAGCTAAAATTGGAATGAACTTCTGAATTGCTCGTAAAGGAGCCACAATCCAATTGTCTGAAATAGACAGGGCTTGGAATTCACACCTTCTGCGTCGCCGCAAGAAAGCGTGATCCCTGTCCTGTGGAGGTACTACCGGCGATCGGCCGGAAAGGAAACCGTCGGCAGGCGGAACCTGCCGCGTCCTTGTGTTGACAAGCCTGATTGAAGCTTGAACATGTCTTGACGTTAGAGCGACGTGCGTCCATCCGGACGCACAAGGTACGCTCCAAGACTTTGAAGTGTCGCATCGTGCTTTCCGAAACCGATTTCGATTTTCGGGCCGATGCGAAAAGCAGTGTCTGGAGGGGTGTTATGGCAATGCGCGCGGCTCGTGGTCTATCGATCCTTTTCCTTCTCTTTTTCGCCTGGGGCAGTGTCGCGCAAGCGGCCGAAGCACGCCGGGTGGTGACATCGGACAATTCCGATTATTTCGGTTTCGATCTCAGATCCGACCAGAATGTCAGTCTCGACCAGTGCAAGACGACATGTCTAGGCGATCCCGCCTGCCGCGCCTTCACCTACAACCCCAAGGCCAAATGGTGTTTTCTCAAATCCGACTATAATTTGCTGAAGCCCTTCAAAGGCGCCGTCGCCGGCAAGGTCGTCAACATCGATGGCGACCCCGATATCGGCGCGCCGCCGGACCTCGCCTTTTTCCCCGCCTGGATGGCCGACCAGGCCCAGCAGTACCGCAACAGGCTCACAGGCCCGGCCTACACCAAGCCCACCGAAGGGCTGGCGGCGCTGAAGGCGGCGGCAGAACAAGCGGCGCAGACCGGCGACCGCCGCTCGGCCATGCAAAAATACGAGGCTTTGGTTTCGGTATTGCCCGACGACGGCCAGCTCTGGCTTGAACTGGCGCGGGAAACGCTCGCGGTGCAACCGACCGCCAACAGCGCGGAAGTGTCCACCCTGCCCGCGAACGCCACCTCCGCCGCCTTCAACGCCTACAAATTGCTGCGCACCACCAAGACGCGCGCCGAAGCACTGGCACTGCTCGGCGACGGACTCGATCGCCGCGACCTCGCCCGGCCGGCCCTCCAGGCCTACGAAGCGAGCCTCGCGCTGGTCAATTCGTCTTGGGTCTCGGCCGCCTATCAGGACCTGAAGGCGCGCAAGGGTTTCCGCGTCGTCGATCACACGGTCGACGCCGACACCAGCGCGCCGCGCATCTGCGCGCAGTTTTCCGAGGAATTGGTCAAGACCGGCGTCGACTATTCGCAATTCGTCACCGTCGACAACGCCGCCCCCAAAGGCGTCGAAGCCAAGGACAAGCAGATCTGCGTCGAAGGGCTCGAGCATGGCCAGCATTACGACGTGACCTTCCGCCCCGGCCTGCCGGCCGCCATCGGCGAGGTGATCACCGCCCCGGTGGTGCTGTCGATCTATGTGCAGGACCGCGCCCCATCCGCCCGCTTCACCGGCGACAGCTTCGTGCTGCCCGCCGGCGCGCGCCGCGGCATTCCGGTCGTCACCGTCAACATGAACGCCGCCGAAATGAAGCTCTACCGCATCGGCGACCGCTCGCTGACTCAGCTTCTGTCCGGCTACCAGTTCCTGCGCCAGCTTGACGGCTACGACATCTCCAACATCTCCGGCCAGATGGGCGAGCCGGTCTGGCAAGGCCAGCTCGACATCGCCAACGACCTGAACAAGGAAGTCACCACGTCCTTCCCGGTCGACGAAGCGCTGCCGCAGCGCAAGCCCGGCGTCTATGTGCTGACCGCGCAACCGGTCGACGAGAATGACGATGACAACGAAGACTATGATTCGCGCGCCACGCAATGGTTCGTCGTCTCCGACATCGGCCTGTCGACCTATACCGGACAGGATGGGCTGAACGTCTTTGCCCGTTCGCTCGGAACCGCCAAGCCGATATCAGGTGCCGAACTGACGCTGCTCGCCAGAAACAACGAAATCCTCGGCACTGCGATCACGGATGCAGAAGGCCGCGCCGTCTTCAACCCCGGCCTGACGCGCGGCGACGGCGGCATGGTGCCGGCTGTACTGACAGCCAAGCAGGGCGACAGCGACTTCGTCTTTCTCGACATGGGCCGCGCCGGCTTCGACCTGTCCGACCGTGGCGTCACCGGGCGTCCGGCGCCGGGCGCGCTCGACGTCTATGCCTGGACCGAACGCGGCATTTACCGCGCCGGCGAAGACGTCCATGTTGCAGCGCTTGCCCGCGACAGCGCCGCCAAGGCGGTCGAGAACCTGCCGCTGACCTTCATCTTCACCCGTCCCGACGGCGTCGAGAACCGTCGCATCGTCAGCGATGGCGCATCGGCCGGCGGCCATGCCGTCGACCTGCCGCTCGAACCCAACGCAATGCGCGGCACCTGGACGGTGGCGATCCACACCGATCCCAAGCAGGCGGCGGTCGCCAGCCACATGTTCCTGGTCGAGGATTTCGTGCCTGATCGCATCGAGTTCGACCTCGCCTCCGACAAGCAGGAGATCGCGCAGGGCGAAACAGCCAACGTCACCGTCGACGGCCGCTTCCTTTATGGCGCGCCGGCCGCCGGGCTGGCGCTCGAAGGCGAGCTGACGCTGTCGACCACCCGCAACTGGGACCGTTTCAAGGGCTATTCCTTCGGCCTCGCCGACGAGCAGTCGGCGGAACCGTCGGTCACGCCGTTTGCCGGCCTGCCGGTGGTTGGCGAGGACGGCAAGGCGACCTTCCCGGTTTCCGTCGATCAGTTGCCCTCGACCACCAAGCTCGTCGATGCCAAGGTCACGGTCAGGATGCGCGAGACCGGCGGCCGCGCCGTCGAGCGCTCACTCAACATCGGCATCCGGCCGCAAGGCCATATGATCGGCATCCGTCCGGATTTCGACGGCGACGAGGTGCCGCAAGGCGGCACCGCGAAATTCGGCCTGATCGCCGTCGATCCCGACGGCAAGCGCGAGGCGCTGCAGGGAACGCAATGGTCGCTGGTCAAGGTCGAACGCAATTACCAATGGTACCGCTCGAGCAATTCCTGGAACTACGAGCCGGTCACCTTCACCAAGTCGGTAGCCAACGGCCAGGTCGACCTCACCGCCGACGGCGAGGCCACCGTTTCGCTGCCGGTCGACTGGGGCCGCTACCGGCTTGAGATTGAGACATCGGATCCGGAAGGCCCGGCGACCAGTTACGAGTTCGACGCCGGCTGGTACGTCTCCTCCACTACCACCGAAACGCCCGACGGTCTCGAGATCGCCCTCGACAAGGACATGTATGCGGCGGGCGAAGTGGCCAAGCTGAAGGTTTCGCCGCATTTTGCCGGCGAGCTGCTCGTCACCATTGGCGCCGACAAGCTGTTAAAGACCGTCACGGCAACCGTGCCGGCCGGCGGCAGCAGCATCGACATCCCGGTCGGCGACGACTGGGGCGCCGGCGCCTATGTCACGGCAACGCTGTTCAGGCCTGGCGATGCGCAGGAAACGCGCATGCCGGCGCGCGCCATCGGCGTCAAATGGCTGAAGGTCGATTCGGGCTCGAAGAAGCTCGCCGTCACCTTGACGCCGCCGGACAAGACCATGCCGCGCCAGCAGCTGTCGATCCCGGTTTCCGTGGCCGGCGTGCAGCCGGGCGCCAATGCCTATGTCATGGTCGCGGCCGTCGATGTCGGCATCCTCAACCTGACCAATTACAAGGTGCCGGACCCGGAGACCTGGTTCTTCGGCCAGCGCATGCTCGGCCTTGAGGTACGCGACCTATACGGCCGGCTGATCGACGGCTCGCTGGGCACGTCAGGCAAGCTGCGCACCGGCGGCGACGGCGCCAACATGCAGTCGCAAGGCAGTCCGCCGACCGAAAAACTGGTCGCCTTCTTCTCCGGTCCGGTCCAGCTGGACGCGGATGGCAAGGCGCGGATCGACTTCGACATCCCGCAGTTCAACGGCACCGTGCGCGTCATGGCCGTCGCCTGGACCAGGGACGGGGTCGGCCATGCCCAGTCCGATGTGATCGTGCGCGATCCGGTGGTGATCACCGCCGGCCTGCCGCGCTTCCTGGCGCCCGGCGATTCGGCCGTCATGCGGCTCGACGTCACCGACGCCGACGGTCCGGAGGGTGACTATGCGCTTACCATCGACACGACAGGCGATCTTTCGACCGGCAATGCCACCCTGCCCGAAAAGCTGACGCTGGCCAAAGGCAAGCGGCAGACGCTGACCGTGCCGCTGATGGCTCAAACACCGGGCAACGCCTCGATCACCGTCAAGCTCGCGCATGCCGACGGCACTGCTGTCGAGCAGACGCTCTACGTGCCGGTGCGCCCGGCGCAATTGCCTGTCACCACCCGCATGGTGGTCGATCTCAAGGGTAATGGCGGGTCGCTGCGCGTCGACAAGGAACTCCTGGCGGCAAGCCTGCTCGACGGCGCTTCGGTCAGCGTCGGCGTTTCACAGGCGGCGGCCTTCGACGTGCCGTCGCTCTTGATGACGCTTGACCGCTACCCCTATGGCTGCGCCGAGCAGACCACCAGCCGCGCCATGCCGCTTCTCTATGTCAACGACATGGCCTCGGGCATCGGCATGGCCAGCGACCCCGACCTGCGCGGCCGCATCCAGGACGCCATCTACAAGGTGCTGAGCTATCAGGCCTCCGCCGGCAGCTTCGGCCTGTGGGGTCCGGGCTCCGGCGATCTATGGCTCGACGCCTATGTCACCGATTTCCTGACCCGGGCGCGCGAGCAGAAATACGACGTGCCGGCCCTGGCGATGAACCAGGCGCTGAGCAATCTGCAAAACTCGATCGGCTACGACCAGGACGTCAAGGATCGCGGCAGCGAGATCGCCTATGCGCTCTATGTGCTGGCCCGCAACAAGAAGGCCTCGATCGGCGATCTGCGCTACTATGCCGACACGCAGCTCGAAGCCTTTACGAGTCCGATGGCCCTTGCCCAATTGGCGGCGGGCCTGGCGCTCTACGGCGACACGCAGCGCTCGGAAGCCACCTTCCAGGCCGCCCTGCAGCTGGCCAATTCAACCTCCGCATACGACTACTACAGGTCCGACTATGGCTCGCCGCTGCGTGACGGCGCGGCGATGCTGGCGCTTGCCGCCGAATCGAAGCCGGTGCCGACGATCGTGCCGGCACTGATCAAGCTGGTGACGAAGGAACGCGCCGCCGTCAGGTGGACCAGCACGCAGGACGAGTCCTGGATGCTGCTGGCGGCCCGCGCGCTGAAGGCCGGCAATGATGCGATCGCGCTGACCATCAACGGCGCGCCGCATGCCGGCGCCTATTCGGACCAGATCGCCGGCAGCGATCTGCTCGACAGCCCGCTGACCGTCGCCAATACCGGCAGCAACCCGCTGCAGGCGGTCGTCACCACGGTCGCCTCGCCGATCCAGCCGCTGCCGGCCAGCGGCAATGGCTTCACCATCGGCCGCACCTACTACAAGCTCGACGGCACCGAAGCCAACGTCACCGAGGCGACCCAGAACGAACGCTATGTCGTCGTGCTCAACATCTACGAGCAGAACAGGTGGCCGTCGCGGCTCGTCATCACCGATCTGCTGCCGGCCGGCTTCGAGATCGACAATCCGGGCCTGGTTTCCAGCGCCCAGTTGTCGAACTTCTCCTGGCTGGCCCAGACCGACGCCGCCCATCTCGAATTCCGCGACGACCGTTTCGTCGCCGCCTTCAATCCGAACGATGGCGACGGCGACCGCAACATCACGCTCGCCTATGTCGTGCGCGCGGTGACGCCGGGCACCTATGCCCATCCGGCGGCAACGGTCGAGGACATGTATCGGCCGCAATATTCGGCCCGCACCGCGACCGGCATGATGGAGGTCAAGGCGCCGTAAGGGACCGATGGTGGCGAACATGATCATGACGACCGCGCTGCGCCGTTCGGCCATCGCCGCCGCCTCCCTCGCCGGATTTGCAGCAATCGCCGCGGGCGGGCTTTGGCAGCTCGACCGCGCCTATCCTCCGCCGCTGCCAGCCGCGCTGACGGTGTCGACCGAAGTGCAGGACCGCGACGGCCAGCTGTTGCGGGCCTTCGCCACGCCGGACGGTTATTGGCGGCTGGCCACCCGGCTCGATCAGGTCGACAAGCAGCTCGTCGACATGCTGGTGGCGTACGAAGACAAGCGCTTCTGGGACCATCAAGGCGTCGACGTGCTGGCGCTGGCCCGCGCCGCCGGCCAGTTCATGACCAATGGCCGTATCGTCTCCGGCGGCTCGACACTGTCGATGCAACTCGCCCGGCTGGCAGAGCCGCGCGACAGCCGCAGCCTCGGCTCGAAGATCAGGCAGATGCTGCGCGCCCTGCAGATCGAGCGGCGGCTCACCAAGCGCGAGATCCTCGAACGCTATTTGACGCTGGCCCCCTATGGCGGCAATCTCGAAGGCGTGCGCGCCGCTTCGCTGGCCTATTTCGGCAAGGAGCCGAAGCGGCTGACGGTCTCTGAGGCGGCGCTGCTCGTCGCCCTGCCGCAATTGCCGGAAAAGCGACGGCCCGACCGCAACCTCGCAATCGCTCATGCCGCCCGCGACCGGGTGCTGACGCGCATGGTTTCATCAGGCCTGCTTGGCGAACGCGAGGCCGCACGTGCTGCGCTCGACGAAGTTTCCAGCATACGCCGCACGCTGCCGGCGCTCGCCGCCCATGCCGCCTATGCGGTGCTGCCCAAAGCCGTTCCTGGCCAACCCCTGCAATTGACGATCCGCAAAAGCGTTCAGGAAGGACTGGAACAGGTGGCCAGGGATGCCGCCACCAGGCTCGGCCCCCGCCTGTCCGTCGCCATGGTGATGGCCGACGCCCGCACCGGCGACATCCTTGGCGAGGTCGGCTCCGCCAACTATTTCGACGCCAGCCGTTCCGGCTGGATCGACATGACCAGGATCCTCCGCTCGCCCGGCTCGACGTTGAAACCGTTCATCTACGGGCTCGCCTTCGAACAGGGACTGGTCGCGCAGGAAACGCTGATCAACGACAGTCCGGCGGATTTTTCCGGCTACCGGCCGAAGAATTTCGACCTGGGCTACCAGGGAGACGTCAGCATCCGGCAGGCGCTGCAACTGTCGCTCAACGTGCCGGCGATCAGGGTGCTTGACGCCGTCGGGCCGGCGCGGCTGCTGGCGCGCTTCCGGCAGGCCGGCGTCACGCCGGTCCTGCCCGCCGACAAGGCGCCGGGTCTCGCCATCGGCCTTGGCGGCGTCGGCACAACGCTGCACGACCTCGTCCAGCTCTATGCCGGGCTTGCCAATGGCGGCAAGGCGCACACGCTGCATGACGGCACCGAGCCGGCCAATGCCGAACGCTCCACCACTACCATCCTCGACGATCAGGCGAACTGGCAGATCACCGACATATTGTCGGGAGTCAAGCCGCCGGAGGGCGCCGCACAGCGCGGCATCGCCTACAAGACCGGCACCTCCTATGGCTACCGCGATGCCTGGTCGGTCGGCTTCGACGGACGCTACGTGCTGGGCGTCTGGGTCGGCCGTCCCGATGCCGGCGCCGTGCCCGGCCTGTCCGGCTATGTCTCGGCCGCACCCATCCTGTTCGAGGGCTTTGTCCGTTCCGGCCTGGCTGCCGTGCCGCTGCCAAGCCAGCCGGCCGGCGTCATCAGATCCAGGCGCGACGATCTGCCGGTGACATTGGCGCGCTTCGGTTCTGGCGCCGATGGGCTGGTCCAGCCGACACCGACCGAGCCGGCGCCGACGATCCTCTTTCCGCCCAACGGCGCCCGCGTCGATCTCGGCACCACCACCGCCGAGGGCTCACCGCTAGTGCTGAAGCTGCAAGGCGGCCGCGCGCCGTTCCGCTGGCTGGCCAACGGCAAGCCGCTGGTCGGCATCGACCGGCGGCGCACCGCGACCTGGCAGCCGGACGGCGCCGGCTATTCGACCCTCACCGTGATCGATGCGGCCGGTCGCGCGGCCAGCGTGAAAGTCTTCGTTGAATAGAATGCGCCAAACGATTCAGCGCATTGGCTTTCCATAAGTCAGCGGACAGCAGGATCCTCGCAATGCCAATTGCGAGACATCCCTCTGCCGGGCAGGCAGAGGGATGTCGAAACGAAACGAGCCGTTTCCAAAGCAGCGTTTCGATTTTCCCGTCACCGCCGGCTGAACCACTGGCCGTCGCGAAAGTAAATCGCGTCCAGATCACATCCAGCCATTGCCTAGTCCCGACCTGTCTCTAGATAGATCGCTTCATGAGTTCGGATTCGGCACCGTGGCGCCGAGAGGAAAGAATTTCTCGATGGGGCCAAATATCAGCGAAAAATTGCTTCAAGACGGCGAAAAAAGCAACATTGAGTGCATCTAATTTCTACCAATTCGGTAGATTTGAAGTGATCTCAACGGAGGCGTAAATGACCAATCCTCATTTCAGGAAACTGCTCGGCGCCCTTGTCGCTGCATCGGTCCAATTCGGAACACTCGGCTTTGCATTTGCCGATACCACCATCCTCAACGTGTCCTATGATCCGACGCGTGAGTTGTACAAGCAATTCGACGAGGCCTTTGTCGCCCACTGGAAGGCCGAGACCGGTGAGACAGTAACCGTCCAGCAGTCGCATGGCGGGTCGGGCGCGCAGGCCCGTGCCGTGATCGACGGTCTCGACGCCGACGTGGTGACGCTGGCGCTCGAAGGCGATATCAACGCCATCGTCTCGAAATCGCAGAAGATCAATCCCGACTGGCGGACCAAGTTCGAGAACAATTCGGCGCCCTACACTTCGACCATCGTCTTCCTCGTCCGCAAGGGCAATCCAAAGGGCATCCAGGACTGGGGCGATCTGGTCAAGGACGACGTCCAGGTGATCACGCCGAACCCCAAGACTTCGGGCGGCGCGCGCTGGAATTATCTCGCCGCCTGGTCCTATGCCAACGCCAAGGATGGCGGCGACGAGGCCAAGACCAAGGAATTCGTCGGCAATCTCTACGCCCATGTTCCGGTGCTCGACACCGGCGCGCGCGGCTCCACCGTGACCTTCGCGCAAAAGGGCCTGGGCGACGTGCTGCTGGCCTGGGAGAACGAGGCTTATCTGGCGCTCGACGAATTCGGCGCCGACAATTTCGACATCGTCTACCCGCCGACCTCGATCCTGGCCGAGCCGCCGGTCGCCGTGGTCGACGCCAATGTCGATGCCAAGGGCACGCGAAAAGTCGCCGAAGCCTATCTGAGCTATCTCTACTCCAAGGAAGGCCAGACGCTGATCGCCAAGAACCACTATCGCCCGTCGAAGCCCGATTTGGTGCCGGCGGAGGACCTCGCCAAATTGCCCGAGATCAAACTGATCACCATCGACGATCCACTTTTTGGCGGTTGGAAGAAGGCGCAGCCTTACCATTTCGGCGACGGTGGTATATTCGACCAGATCTATAAGCCGGCCCAGTAAGCTAAACTCTAGATCAGGACGACATGACCACAGCACCCGCCAAGGCGGGGTGGCGGTTCAGACAGCCGAGCGTCATTCCGGGTTTCGGATTGACGCTCGGCTTCTCGCTTGCCTACCTCACCCTCATCATCCTCATTCCCCTGTCGGGGCTGATCTGGCGATCGGCCGCGCTCGGCTGGACCGATTTCTGGGCGATCGCCATCGACCGCCGCACCATCAACGCGCTTCAGATCAGCTTCGGCACCGCCTTCGTTGCCGCCGCGGTCAACGTCGTCTTCGGCACGATCGTCGCCTGGGTGCTGGTGCGCTACAACTTTCCTGGCCGCCGCATCGTCGATGCCATGGTAGACTTGCCCTTCGCGCTGCCGACAGCAGTGGCCGGCATCGCGCTGACCACGCTCTACGCGCCGAACGGCTGGCTCGGCAGCCTGCTGGCGCCACTCGGCATCAAGGTCGCCTACACGCCGCTCGGCATCGTCATCGCGCTGATCTTCATTGGCCTGCCTTTCGTCGTGCGTACCGTCCAGCCGATCATGGAAGAGATCGACAAGGAGGTGGAGGAAGTGGCCGCAACGCTCGGCGCTAACCGCTTCCAGACCATCGCCCGGGTTCTGCTTCCGGGGCTCGCGCCGGCCATTGTCACCGGTTTCGCGCTGGCTTTCGCGCGCGGCGTCGGCGAGTACGGATCCGTGATCTTCATCGCCGGCAATCTGCCCTACAAATCCGAGATCGCGCCGCTGCTGATCGTCATCCGGCTGGAGGAATACAATTATGCCGCGGCGACCGCGATCGCGGCAATCATGCTCGCTTTGTCGTTCTTGATGCTGCTGGTCATCAATCTGGTGCAGACGTGGAGCCGCAAGCGCTATGGCTGACCCCGAGATCAAATCCTACGCACCGCACCATGAAAGCCAGTCGGCGGCAGTAACCGAAAGCCGCCCGGCGAAAGCTGTGCTGATGATCGTGACCTTTGCCTTCCTCGGCATTTTCCTGCTGTTGCCGCTGATCGTCGTCTTCAACGAAGCCTTCGCAAAGGGTCTCAGCGCTTATACTGAGGCGCTGACCAACCCAGACACGCGCTCGGCGATCCACCTGACGCTGCTGGTGGCGGCGATCTCGGTGCCACTTAACGTCGTCTTCGGCATCTCCGCCGCCTGGGCGATCGCCAAATTCGAGTTCAAGGGCAAGGCCTTCCTGACCACGCTCATCGACCTGCCGTTTTCGGTCTCGCCGGTCATTTCCGGCCTCGTCTATGTGCTGTTGTTCGGCGCGCAAGGCTTGTTCGGCGCCTGGCTGAAGGCGCATGGCATCGTCATCCTGTTTGCCGTGCCGGGCATCGTGCTGGCCACCATCTTCGTCACCTTTCCCTTCGTCGCCCGCGAACTGATCCCCTTGATGCAGGAACAGGGCAATGGCGACGAGGAGGCAGCCCTGTCGCTCGGCGCCAATGGCTGGCAGGCCTTCTGGTATGTGACGCTGCCCAACGTCAAATGGGGACTGCTCTACGGCGTCTTGTTGTGTAATGCCCGCGCCATGGGCGAATTCGGCGCGGTCTCAGTCGTGTCGGGCCACATACGCGGACTGACCAACACCATGCCGCTGCATGTCGAAATCCTCTACAACGAGTACAATGCCGCCGCCGCCTTCGCCGTCGCTTCGCTGCTTGCCGGCCTGGCGCTCGTCACGCTGGTCTTGAAAACACTTCTCGAAATGCGCTACGGCGCCGAGATCGCCGCGACGCGCGGACATTGAATGCATGTCGCCCCAAAGTGCGTAGGTATTTTGGGCGACATGCATAAACAAAGATTTTGATGTCGCCCAAAAGCGCGTAGCGGTTTTGGGATAACGACATGCATCGACAACAAAGGGACGGTTGATGGAAGTTCGCGTTGCCAACGTGCGCAAGGAGTTTGAGCGGTTTCCGGCCCTCCATGACGTTTCGCTCGACATCAAGTCCGGTGAACTGATCGCCCTGCTCGGGCCTTCCGGTTCCGGCAAGACGACGCTGCTCAGGCTGATCGCCGGGCTGGAGCGGCCGACGAGGGGAAAGATCTTCTTCGGTGAGGAGGACGCGTCGCACAAGTCGATCCAGGAGCGCAATGTCGGCTTCGTCTTCCAGCATTATGCGCTGTTTCGCCATATGACGGTCGCCGACAATATCGGCTTCGGCCTCAAGGTCCGGCACGGGCCGACACGTCCGTCGGCGCAGGAAATCCGCCGCCGCGCCTCCGAGCTTCTCGACCTCGTCCAGCTTTCCGGCTTGGAAAAGCGCTATCCGGCGCAGCTTTCGGGCGGCCAGCGCCAGCGTGTGGCGCTTGCCCGCGCCATGGCGATCGAACCGGCCGTGCTTTTGCTCGACGAGCCGTTCGGCGCGCTCGATGCCCAGGTCCGCCGCGAGTTGCGCCGCTGGCTGCGCGACATCCACGACGCCACCGGCCACACCACGGTCTTCGTCACCCATGACCAGGAAGAAGCGCTGGAGCTTGCCGACCGCGTCGTGGTGATGAGCCAGGGCAGCATCGAGCAGGTCGGCACCGCCGATGAAATCTACGACACGCCGAACTCGCCCTTCGTCTACGGCTTCATCGGTGAATCGAGCTCACTTCCCGTCAAGGTCGAGGACGGCCAGGTCTGGATCGCCGATCGCCCGATCGGGCTCTCCGCGCCACAGGCGCCGCAGGGCGAAGCGACGCTGTTCTTCCGCCCGCACGATGTCGAACTGGTGGACGAATGCAATGGCTGCATCGCCGGCACGGTCGCCGCCAGCCGTCGCGTCGCCGGCACCAGACGGGTGGAACTCGAAATCGGCGGCGAGCGGCAGCGGGTCGAGATCGAGCTGCCCGTCGACCATCCGGCGGCGCAGAAAAGCCGGGTGGCGTTCAGGCCGCGGCGCTGGAAGCTTTTTCCAGCCGCTTAGCCACAAGGCGATGGCGAATCCGTGCTGATGACAGCCGCCTCTTTATGCTGAGCGGCATCGGTTACTTTTCAACGCGCCTTTAGCGAGAGCACCAGGGTCATCGGATTCTTTGGAGAAGCCGCAAAGCCGTAGTGCTCGTAGAAGGCTTTCGCTTCAGCCGATATGGCATGAACAAAAATGCCGCGAATCCCGAGAATCGCCGCGGCGTGACCGGTGCGCAGAACGGCGTCTTGTAAGAGCGCTGCGCCTAGCCCCTTCCCTTGCCAGCTTGCGTCCACCGCGAGACGCCCGAGCACAGCCATAGGAACGGGATCCGGCATATTGCGGCGAATGGCGCCTGGCGCTTCCGCAAGATCAAGCCCGCCCGAGGACAGACAGTAGTAGCCGACAACGCGCACGCCTTCCGTTACTACATAAGTGCGGGAGGCGCCGCTGACCTGGTTGGCCCGCGCCCTGCGACGAAGCCATTGATCCAGGCTCTCGGTCCCGCTTTGGAATAGTTCGAGATCATGATTGTCGGTAAGAGGCGTAGGCGCCGACAGCATCAACCCTGCCAAGGCTTGGGCGCATTCATAAGCCGTGCATAACCTTCACCGCTCGGTGGTTCGTCGAGAATTTCGAGATAATGCTGGTAGCTCTCGGGATCCACCTTGATCAGCGCTTGGTCGAGCAGCGTGTCTTCGGCCGCGCGGTAAGCGGCGTCGATCATAAAATCGGAGCGGGTTTTCCCGCGTATTTTCGCAGCGCGGTCAATCAGAATGCGCACATCCTCTCGGATGCGCAGATTGACAGGCTTTGCACGGGTTTCATGTGTGGTCTTTGTCATGGAGGACTCCTCTTTCCCACCATAGCACTCCGCATACACAATGTGTATCTATTTCGCTTTACCTCCTAGGAAGGTGATTGGAAAGCACCGGCGGCATGGCGAGAAATTGACTCTGCTTGGAAGAAAATCCTAGCAATGGGCTGTTTCGGCAACGCTTTTTCTCACTGCAACGCCATAGATCCGGCCTGCATGCCTCGTCTCGCCGGGCATCGCTCGATTATCCTGCAGAATTCAACAAACGGCGTTTTCAAGGAGCCTGTTTTCATGAAGCGATTTTTGCTTGGCGTCGCCACATTGGCCGGCCTGTTCCTCGCATCCTCCCAAGCCTGGTCGGCCGACAAGCTGCTGAACGCGTCCTACGATGTCGGCCGCGAATTGTTTGCGCAGGTCAACAAGGCCTTCATCGCTGGGCACCCCGGCGTTACCGTCGATCAGTCGCACGCCGGAACGTCGGCGCAGGCGCGTGCCATCGCCGAGGGTCTCGGTGCCGATGTCGTCACCTTCAACCAGGTCCTCGACATCGACTTCCTGGTCTCGAAGGGTCTTGTCTCCGCCGACTGGCAGAAGGATTTTCCCGACAACGCCTCGCCTTTCTATTCGCTGCCGTCCTTCCTGGTGCGCGCCGGCAATCCGAAAAACATCAAGGATTGGAACGATCTCGTGCGCGACGACGTGCAGGTGATCTTCCCCAATCCGAAAACGTCAGGCAATGCGCGCTACACCTATCTCGCGGCCACCGCCTACGCCAAGGAAGCCTTCAAGGGCGACGATGCCAAGGTGAAGGAATTCGTCACCAAGCTCTTCAACAACGTGCCGATCTTCGACAGTGGCGGACGCGCTGCGACCACCACCTTCGTGCAGCGCGAGATCGGCGACGTGCTGATCACCTTCGAGTCGGAAACGCGCGGTATCAGCAGGGAGTATGGCGAGGACAAATTCGAGCAGGTGACGCCTTCGGTCAGCCTTTTGGCCGAATTTCCGGTGGCGATCGTCGACACGGTCGCCGACGAACACGGCACACGCGAGCTGGCCAAGACCTATCTCGACTTCCTCTATACGCCGGAGGGCCAGGACATCGCCGCCCGCAACGGCCTGCGGGCTCGCGACGCGGCGGTCGCCGCCAAATACAAGGCTGAGTTTCCCGACGTTCGCCTGCTGACAGTGGAAGACGTCTTCGGCGGCTGGACCAAGGTCCAGACCGAGCATTTCGCCGCTGGCGGACTGCTCGACCAGACCTATGGCAGTCGCTGAAGCGAGCGATCTTCAAACCTGAAGCGAAAGCCGGCTTTTGCCGGCTTTCTTCGTTTTTCCGCTCCGCAAAGCTGATTTCCCGCTTTCCGCGCGCCTGCCGTCCAAAACGTCACGAAGAATCAACGTGTTTGTGCCTACTGTTCCTTCAGACGGCTTGTTCGCGAAACCGCATAGCGCGACCAAACCGTCATGATTTGCACACAAACAACCGCCAGATGCGGGCGGTTGGGGTTTTCATGAACTGACTCGGGCATGCTTACCAAAAAAGGCAAATACGGCCTCAAGGCCCTCGTGCATCTGTCCGGCCTGCCGGTCGGCCAGCTCGCATTCGTCAACGACATTGCGGTCGCCAACAACATCCCGAAGAAATTCCTGGATGCCATTCTGGGCGAATTGCGCAATGCCGGCTTCGTCCAGAGCCGCAAGGGCAAGGAAGGCGGCTATCGCCTCGCCCGGCCGGCCTCCGAGATCAAGATCGGCCATGTCGTGCGTGTCCTCGACGGGCCGCTGGCGCCGATCCCTTGCGCCAGCCGCACGCAATATCAGCGCTGCGAGGATTGCGACGAGGCGACATGCCAGGTCCGGCACATGATGCTGGAAGTGCGCCAGGCGATCGCCGAGGTGCTGGACAATCGCAGCCTCGCCGCCATGCGCGATGCCGACAATGACGATTTTCCGGTCGAGCTGACGTCGCAGATCTGATCGGGCGTCCTGAAGCGGGATCCGCGAGACCGTTCATGAATTCGCTTCGAACAGGCCCGCGGCATCGGCGACAATGTCGGCGACCGGACGCCTCGCGTCGAGCGTCAAAGCCCGCTCGTCCGCTGCCGGCGCTTCGAGCGTCGCGAACTGGCTGTCGACCAGGCTTGCCGGCATGAAGTGGCCCTGGCGGGAGCCGACGCGCTGCTTTGCCGTCGCGGGATCGATTTCCAGGTAGAGGAAAACGATGTCCTGGCAAAAGCCGCGCAGGCGCTCGCGGTAGCTGCGCTTCAGCGCCGAGCAGGCGGCGACGACGCCCTGCCCCTCGCCGACCGATCCTGCAATGCGCCGGCCGATCGCGTCGAGCCAGCCTTCGCGCAATGCGTCGGTCAGCGGCTCGCCGCGCGCCATGCGCGCGACGTTTTCGGGCGGATGCAGCCTGTCGCCCTCGACGAAGATGGCGCCTAACGCTGCGGCCAGCGCTTCGCCGACCGCCGACTTGCCGCAACCGGCGACGCCCATCACCACGACCGCCGGTGCGGACCGAACGGGACCCCTGTGCATTTGTGCTGCCTTTTCGTCCACGATGCGGGTCAGCGGCTGGCCGGCGCGCGGCCGTAAAGCAGGAGCATGGCAACGATGACGACGCCATAGATGATCTGGCGCCCCGCCTCAGGCATCTGCATGACCGAAAGAATGGATTGCAGAAGCGTGATCAGGATGACGCCGGCGACCGTGCCGAGATAGGAGCCGCGCCCGCCGAGGATCGAGGTGCCGCCAAGCACGACCGCTGCGATCGACGGCAGGAGATAGGCATCGCCCATCGACTGTGCCGCCTTGGAAGCATAGCCGGCCAGAAGCACGCCGCCGAAGGCCGAGAGCCCGCCGGACACGGCGAACGCGATCATTACGATACGCCGCGTATCGATGCCGGAGAGGTAGGCAGCGCGTTCGCGGTTGCCGATGCCGTAGACGGTGCGGCCGAAGCCGGTGCGCGTCAGCACAAAGACCATCGCCGCACCGATCAGCGCCCAGATGATGACCGCGTTGGGCACGCCCGGAACGGCAAAGCCGGTCGCCAGATAGCGCATCGCCCTGGTCGCCGAATCCTGCGGCGAGAATCCGCCCGTATAGACCACCATCAGCCCTTGCGCGACGGCATTGGTCGCGAGCGTGATGATCATCGATGGAATGCGCAGATAAGCGACACCGATGCCGTTGACGATGCCGATCGCGACACCGCAGAAAATGCCGAACGGGATCGCCAGCGCCACGCCGACCGGGCCATAGGCGGCGGCCGCGCAGGCCATCATCGCGCCTGCCGCTACCGACCACGGCACCGACAGGTCGATCTGGCCGAGCAGGATGACCAGCATCATGCCGGTGGCGATGACGCCGAGAAACGAGGCCACCTTGAGCTGCTGCAGCAGATATTCCGGCGACAGGAAGCTGCGCGAGTAGAGGCTGCCGACAAACAGCAGCAGCACGATGCAGGCAAAGGCGGTCAGCACCGCCGGATCGGCGCGGCGGATGAATTTCGGCATGCGGCCGGCAATGCCGCCGATGGTCGTTTCGCTCACAGGAACCACTCCAGGCGGTTGCGGACCCTGAACAGGGCGAAGGCGCCGAGACTGACCGCGATCAGCAGGATGACGCCCTGGAACAGCGGCTGCCAGAGCGGATCGAAATCGAAGACGAAGAGCAGGTCGCCGATGGTGCGGAAGGCGAGCGCCCCAAAAATCGCGCCGATGGCGCTGCCCTTGCCGCCGAACAATGAAACGCCGCCAAGCACCACGGCGGCGATGGAAAACAGCGTATAGGCATTGCCGCTGGCATAGGCCGCCTCGCCCGTATAGGTGAAGAAGGTCAGGAACAATCCGCCGATAGCGGCCAGCAGGCCGGCCAGCGCGTAGGCAGCGAATTTCCCGCGGCGGATCGGCACGCCGGACATGTAGGCCGCCATCTCCGACGATCCCGCGGCATAGGCCGCGCGGCCGAGCACCGAGCGGCTGAACGGGACCCAGACGACGAGCACGACGGCCAGGAGCACCACCAGACTCGCTGGCACCACGCCGAACAGCCGCCCGGTCAGCGCGTCGGCGAGATCCTCGTTGACCGAACCGCCCGGAAACGGTCTCAAAAGCAGCGCGATGCCGAAATAGACCGCGCCCGTCGCGATGGTAGTGACGATCGGTTGCAGCCGTCCGTAGATGACGATGGCGCCGTTGATCGCGCCGCAAAGCAGCCCGGCGCCAAGCACCGCGACGACGCCGAAGGCGGTCTCGATGCCGGTGCCAACGACCAGCCATGAGGCCAGGCAGTTGGTCAGCAGAAAGATCATGCCGACGGATAGGTCGATGCCGGCTGTGATCACCACCAGCGTCTGCGCCATGGCGACGAAGGCGAGCAGCACGCCCTTGTTCGAGGCCGTCTGCACGACATTGGCGGTAAAGCCCGCCGGATGGTTCGAGGTGTAGATCGTAAACATCACGATGAAGATGCCGAACGCCAGCAGCGTTCCGCGTTGTTCGGCAAGCCAGTAGCGCCAATCTTTCACGCCATGATCCCTTTCACGCGTCCGCTCCTCGGGCTGGCGTCTTCGCCATGCCTCGGGCTGGCGTCTTCGCCATGCCGCCAACAGCCATCTCTTCGCCATGGATGTTGAGCGCGCTTGATATCAGCGCCCGCTCGGTGATCTCGGCGCCGACCAGCTCGCGCTTGACCGCACCGTCATAGAGCACCAGCACCCGGTCGCAGCAGCCGATCAGCTCGTCATAGTCGGTCGAGTAAAACAGGATCGCCGCACCCTGGTCGGCGAGTTTGCGCATCAGCTGATACAGTTCCTGCTTGGTGCCGACATCGATGCCTCGCGTCGGGTCGTTGAGCAGGATGATGCGCGGCTGCCGCATCAGCCATTTGGCGATGACGACCTTCTGCTGGTTGCCGCCGGACAGCGCACCGACCGGAATGTCGAGGCCGGCGGTCTTGATCGCCAGCAGACCGACCATGTCGTCGATCAGCCGCTGCTCGGCAACGCGATCGATGATGCCGGCCCTGGACAGCCGGTCGAGCGCGGCGAAGGAGAGGTTTTCGCGCACCGTCATTGGCAGCATCAGGCCTTCCGTCTTGCGGTCCTCGGGGATCAAGGCCATGCCGATCCGGTCGTCACGCGCCTTGGCTGGGCTGGCGATCGCCACCGGTTTGCCATCGATCAATATCTGGCCGGAAAGGCCGCGCAGCACGCCGAAGAAGGCGAGCAGCAATTCACGCTGGCCCTGGCCGTCGAGACCGCCGAGACCGACGACCTCGCCTGCCCCGACCGTCAGCGAGACATTGTCCAACCGGTCAGTCCAGGACAGTTTTCGCGCCTCTAGAACGGGCGCGGCGGTGGCCGGCGCGCGCACCGGCTTTGGCGGAAAGATGTGGCTGTATTCGCGGCCGATCATCAGCTCGACGACTTCATTGTCGCTCTTCGTGCCTGCCGCATAACTGGCGACATTGCGGCCGTTGCGGAACACCGTGCACTGGTCGGCAAGCTCGGCGATCTCGTTCATGCGATGCGAGATGTAGAGCAGCGCCAGCCCTTCCGAGCGCAGCCGCTTCAAGACGCCGAATATCTTGGCGACGTCGGCCGCGGTAAGCGCCGAGGTCGCCTCGTCGAGGATCAGGATTCGGGGCTTCCTGGCAAGCGCCTTGGCGATCTCGACCATCTGCCTTCTTGAAAGAGGAAGATCCTTGACCAGCGCCAGCGGGTGGATGTCGGCGGCGCCCGCGCGCGCCAGCGCCTCCTCCGCGATGCGTCGCTGCGCCTTGCGGTCAATCATGCCGAAGCGCTTGGGCGGATCGGAAATGACGATGTTGTCGGCAACGCTGAGTTCAGGGACGAGCGACAGTTCCTGGAAGATGCAGACGATGCCGGCCTGGTTGGCCGCGGCCGGCGACGCGAAGGTCACCTCGCTTCCATCCAGCGTCATGCGACCTTCGTCAGGCGCGACGACGCCGGCCATGACCTTGATCAGCGTCGACTTACCGGCGCCGTTTTCGCCGAGGATGGCATGGATGCTGCCTGACGTAACTGAAAGCTCGGCCTTTTCCAGCGCCCGCACACCGCCATAGCGCTTGGATATGCCTTCCATCCGGAAGAGCGGAACCGCACCGTCCATCGGCCCCTCCCAAGGCGCTTGCTTTTCGGGACTGGCGCCGCAGGATTAGCCCGCGGCGCCAGCGATCAGCCTATTGGTTTTCCTTGCTCTGGCCCATGATTTCCTGCGCGGTGAAGTTGATGCCGCAGGTCGGAAAAGAATTGCCGACGAAGAAATTGTCGGACTGGTCGGGGAAATAGTCCTCGCCTTCCTTGAAGTTCGGATCCTCGACGATCGCCAGCGGCAGCTTCACCGCTTGCGGAACGACCTGGCCTTCGAGCGCGGCAATCGCCGTCTTGATGGCGACCGCGACCTGGGCGGGACCGGTTCCGGCCGACGAGCATTTCAGCCCGTCTGCGGCAAACTTGGCGCAGAATTTGCGGAAGCCGTTCTCGGTTTCGCCGCCGAACGGCACGAACGGATGCTTGGCATCGATCATCGCCTGGACGATGCCGGTGTCGCCGCCCTGGCCGGTGACGCCGTCGAAGGGACCGTTGGTGGCGATCGCGTCGGCCGAGGCCTTTTGCGCCACGCCATCGTCCCATTTGCCGACGACTTCGGTGACCTCCCACTTCTTGCCCGAAGCATCGAAGACCTCATGGATGCCATTGTGGCGGTCGGTATCGACCGACGTGCCGGCAACGCCGCGCACTTCGAGGATCTTGCCACCATTGGGAATATGCTTGATCAGCCAGTTGCCCCACAATTCGCCGAGGCCCTTCTGGTCGACATTGACGTTGATGGCGTCCTTGGTTCCGAGGATGTTGTCGAATGCGACCAGCACGACGCCGGCTTCCTTGGCGCGCTTGATGACCGGCCCGAAAGCCGTCGGATTCTGCGCGTTGACAACGATCGCGTCATAGCCGGAATCGATGAAGTTGTTGATCGCCGAAATCTGCGCCGGCACGTCTTCGCCAGTCGAGACGACCTTGAACTCCTTCAGTTTCGCCGCGACCTCCGGCTGCGCTGCATAGGCCTTCGCCGTCTGCACCATCTGGATGCGCCACGTATTGGCGATATAGCCATTGGCGAGCGCGACGCGGTATGGGCCTTCCTTCTTGGGGAACTTGAAGAACTGTGTGTCGGCGGCCCATGGCGCAAAGCAGTCCGGCTCGGCGGACGGGCCAGTGACGATTTCGGGCTCGGCGAGCGCCGACGAGCTCAGCATGACGAATGCAGTGGCGGCAACGATGCCGCCAACGAGCGACTTGATCATCGATATTCCTCCCAGTTGCAGTTTGTGATTGTTTCTTACGCGTCTCGCGCGTTTGGCCCGGCACCTCCAGCCTTGCCCCTCGCGCATTTCAGGTGGCCGAATGCCGACCCGATCTCCTCCCTTGCCGCACGGCAACCGAAGTAAAAACTATCATATTATACATAATAAACAAGCATGAGCTGTCGCTTATATATAATAAACAGACTTCGGTCTTTGCCGCGAGTTTTGCCCAGAAGCAGATGGTAGCGCTACCATGACGTAGTGTAAAGCGGCATTTCGCAATGCCTGCAAAGTGCCTTCAGCGGGCCGTGCTCTCGCGGCGCTTGAGTTCGAAGCCGAGGTCGACGACCGGCTCTTGCGGCCGCTTGCCTGCAATCGCCGCGAGCGCCATGGCGACCGACCGCCGGCCGATCTCGTAACGAGGCGTCCGGATGCTGGTGACCGACGGAAAGGCCACTTCCATCATGTCGAGATCGTTGAAGCCGGTGATGCCGATCGTCTTCGGCACGGCGATCGAGGCGCGATGGCACTCGAACAGCACGCCGAGCGCGATGTCGTCATTGTTGCAGAAAACCCCGTCGAGCGTCGGCACCTTGGCCAGCGCGTCGCGGAACAATTCGCGCCCGAGCGTCACGCTGGACGGCACCGGCGTGGTGGTGATCAGCCGCGCATCGAACAGACCGGCCGCTTCCATCGCCGCCCGATAGCCGGCCAGGCGCCGCTGCGAACGCGGGTCCATACGCGCGCCGATGAAACCGATGCGGCGATAGCCCATTTCGATCATGTGCTCCGTCGCCGCTCTGCCGCCGTCGAAATGCGAGAAGCCGACCATCATGTCGACCGGATCGGGCCCGGTCTCCATGACCTGCACCACAGGGCAGCCGGCCGTCTCGAGCAGTCTTCGCGAAATAGGCGTCTGGTCGATGCCCGCCACGATCAGCGCCGCCGGGCGCTGCGGGCCGAACACCTGCAGCAGCCGTTCCTCCTCAAGGCCGGAATAATGGGTATTGCCGAGCTGGATGCGGAAGGAACTGTCGGACAGGCTGTCATAGATGCCGCGCAGCACTTCGGCAAAGACGCTGTTGGTGAGCGACGGCACCAGCACGCCAAAGACTTCGGCACGCGCCGATGCAAGCGCCCGGGCATTCGGATCGGGCAGATAGCCGAGCTCATCCACGGCCGCCTGGATCTGGCGGCGCAGATCTTCCGAAACCCGCTCCGGCGCGCGCAGGGCGCGTGAGACGGTGATGGCGCCGACACCTGCTTTGCGCGCGACATCGGCGATGGTCGGACGGCCTCCGCCGCGGCGCGAGCGCGGTTTGGTCACAGCCTTGTCCCGAACGCGGCGCCTGCGCCGAAGCGCGGCCGCGAAATGCTATTCAGCGTCTTTGCCACTGTCGCCATGCCAACCCGTACTTATCAGAGATTATGACTGCCGCCGCACCCGTCTGGCGTCGCGCAGCCTTACCCCATTGTCAAGCGGGCGGGCCAGGATAGCTACCTGAGCTCGGGCGGTGATTCAATTTCAGCTGTAGATGGATTCGCGGGCGTCTTGTCCGTCATGTTCACGCTACTACGCCGTGCGTCGTCCGCTGCGCCACCTGCCGGCATAGGGCAACGCGAATAGGTACAGACCGCTGAGCATGAGCAAGGCAAGCGGGATCAACGGCATCAGGTATACCCAGGAGGCGGGCTCCACACCTACGCCCAAGGTGATGAAGATGGCGGCGACGACCGCCGTAAAAATGATCGATAGCCAGCGGTGGAATTGCCGAATCCAAATATTCCAGTTCACGAGGACCTCCTCTGAAGACGAGCTGAAGCGGATCGGGCGACCCGCTTGGCGGCGGCCTTGTTTGCCATCTTGTCTGATTTTGATGGACGTCTTGCTGGGCATCGCGTTCACCCGCGGATGCCTGTTGGTGCCGGCACGCCTTACTCGATTCGCGCCAGAACCTGCTCCAGGTTCGCAAAGAACCGCTGCCACCCGTATTGGGCCCCCTGGTAGTACTGCTGCTGATCCGGCCGGAAGCCCAACTGCTCCATGCGCAGATGGGTCCCGGTGCTAGTCGGGGTGAGCGTCCATGTGACGACGCTCCTGAGATCCTTGGTGTCCCAGCTGTAGGACAGCGTCTTGTGGGGCTCGACTGCCTGGACCTGGCAGTCGACCGCCCCCCAGTCCGCGCTAAGATTGAAATGGTGACCCTCGTCTGGCTTGAAATCGTTCTTCATCAGCCACTCCTCGATCAGGTGCGATTGCGTAAGCGCGCGCCAGATCTTTTCCGGCGGAAAAGCGACCTCCCGTTCGACAACGACGGAGCGCGTTTCGGTCGCAGTATTGGTCATTGGTCCATCCTTTTGAGCAGATCTTCGAGGTCGTTGAACCGGCTTTGCCAAAAGCCGGTCATTTGGTTTGTCCAGTCGATCAGCGGCGCCAAGGCGCCCAGCTCCGCGCTATAGTGCGTGTTGCGGCCTTCGTGGCGGTCGCGCACCAACCCGGCCTGCTTCAGCATCCCAAGATGCTTTGACACGGCCGGCTGCGAGACCCCGGCCCGAGCCGTCAGGGCCGCGACCGTCTGGTCTCCGTCGCGACACAGCCGCTCGAAGATTGCCCGTCGCGTCGGATCGGCAAGCGTTCTGAAAAGGATTTCGTGGGGCTGCGGCATCGCAATCGATAACTCACTGGCTATTGATCAATCCAATAACCGCCGAGATATGGGTAAGTCAAGCAGGGTGTGGCCGGAACAATCATCCGTGTCGCAGGAGCCACGATCCGTTGCTAAATGACGGCAGATATGCTAGTTATTTAAGCATGGTGATGATTCGCGCCAGCAACCCGCCCTTGAGGCGGGTTTTTTGTACGCGGTGCTAACCGGCTCTGCCGTCGACAGGCACGGCAGGTCTTGGATCCGTACTCCGCTTCAGGCCATTGCGGCGGCGCTGCGCCGTGCCTTCCACAGCAGCAGCACCATGGCCGCTATGTTCAGCAGGTTCCAGGCGATGCCGTTGAGGAACGCCGCGGCATAGGAACCGGTCAGATCGTAGATCCAGCCCGACATCCAGCCGCCGATCGCCATGCCGAAGATCGTCGCCATGATGACGATGCCGACGCGCTGGCCGGCCTCTCTGGCCGGCATGTATTCCCGCACGATGATGGCATAGCAAGGCACGATGCCGCCTTGCGACAGGCCGAAGACCAGCGAGACGATGTAGAGCGACGCAAGCCCGTCGAACGGGACATAGAAAAACAGCGACAGGCATTGCAGCACCGAGCCGATCAGCAGGGTTTTCACGCCGCCGATGCGATCGGCAAGGAAGCCGGATGCCAGCCGGCTGACGACGCCCGCCGCCATCATGATCGACAGCATGTCGGCGCCCCGCGCAACGCCATAGCCGAGGTCTATGCAATAGGCGACGATATGGACCTGAGGCATCGACATCGCCACGCAGCAGCCAAGGCCGGCGACGACGAGCAGCACCTGCAGGGCTGCTGGCGACAGAGATATCGGCTGGACGGGCCGGCTGCCGGGTGAACCGGGAGCGGCGGCGCGTGGTGCGCCGCGCCTGAGCAGCAGGGTCAGCGGCACCATGGTTGCGAGGCAGACGACGCCGATCGCGGCATAGGTGAAACGCCAGCCTTCGCTTTGCATGACATAAGGCATGACCGTAGGCCAGATCGCCCCGGCGAGATAGCTGCCGGCGGCGGCGGCCGACACCGCAACGCCGCGCCGGCGGTTGAACCAGTGCGAGATGTCGGCGATCAACGGCCCGAAGATCGCCGAGGTGCCGACGCCGATCAATAGCCCCTGGACAACAGTGAACTGCAGCACCGAGGTGGTCAGCGACGCCAGCAGGAAACCGGCACCGAGCGCCACCGAGGCCATAAGCGCCGGGATCCAGTAGCCGATGCGGTCGATGGCGCGACCGACCACGACATTGCCGACGGCGAAGCCGACCATGGTCGCGGTGTAGGGCATCGACGCGGCGGCGCGATCGACGCCGAATTCCGCCTGAACGGCGGGCAGCACCACGACCACCGCCCACATGCCGACGCCGCCGATCGTCGACAGCAGCATCGAGATGCCGAGCCGCATCCAGGCATAGGCGCTGTCGATGCCGGGGCTGCTTGCCTGGCTGGAGACGGTTGTGATCAAGGCGTTTCCTGTCCGCGGTTCTGCAGAATCGACCGGTTCGACACCACTAACGGCACATTGGCGGCGCCGTGCAGCGCCACATCACGCAAATCCGTGGCTCCAGGGATTTGAGCTGCAGTGGAACAGCGGCCGCCGTCCCGGAGTTTTCCATCAACGCACCAACGGAAGGAGTTTTATCATGACCGCGAAAAGGAAATGGTCGGCCGAGGTGACCGAGCACAGCGATGCGCTGGACCTCGAGGAACACGTCTTCGAATCCCACGATCCCAAGAAGATCGCGGCCTCGCTCAAGCGATCGGCCGAGCACAGCGACCGGCGCAAGGCCGAGCCCTTCCAGTCCGCCATGTCGATGCTGAATTTCTACATCAACCGTGCCGGCAAGAATCTGCCGACCAAGCAGAAGAAAGTGCTGGAGGACGCCAAGGACGAACTGCGCGCCGCGTTTGGGCGCCCGAAAGAAGGCTAGGGCACGTCGCCCAAAGCATGTCATCGAGCTTGATGTGAGGATGCGCAGCGATTTTGGAACAACGGTATGCATAAAAACACGCGCCGGCGCGCGTTTGTCAGCGCGACTTGATGACGCCGTCGGTGTTGGCCAACAGCTTGCGGACTGCGTTGCGCGCCGCATCCGGCCGCTGCAGTCGGATGCTCTTTTCGATCGCCTCGTGCAGCTTCTGCGCATGCTGCAAATCGTCCAGCTCCCGCGTCGTATAGGCGAACAGATGATCGAAAGCCGATTCGATCAGCACGCCGAGTGGCACCAAAAGATCATTGCCCGACGCGCGCAAGATGGCCAGATGAAAACGCGTGTCGGCGCGGGTGCGCTCCTGCAGCGTTGTCGCCTCCCCCATTTCCCGGCAGGCCTGGCTGATCTCGGCCATCTGCTCGTCTGTACGGCGCATCGCGGCAAAGGCTGTCGCTTCCGGTTCGATGATGTGGCGGAACTCCTGCACCGTTTTCAGGAACACC
This sequence comes from Mesorhizobium sp. M0938, assembly GCF_040319125.1. Classification (NCBI taxonomy): domain Bacteria; kingdom Pseudomonadati; phylum Pseudomonadota; class Alphaproteobacteria; order Hyphomicrobiales; family Phyllobacteriaceae; genus Mesorhizobium; species Mesorhizobium sp. M0938. The sequence continues at coordinate 156,429 of NZ_JAMYNS010000015.1, forward strand.
TCGCGGTCGGGCGATGTCGCGTACCAGGCCAGAACGTCGCGATCGAGCAGGTTCCAGCGCTCCCTCGGCTCGACCCAACTGCCGATCTTCGGACGCGAGGCGAGCAGGCTCTTGGCCATCAGCATCTTGATCGCCTCGCGCACCGCCGAGCGGCTGACGTCGAAGGTCTCCGACCATTTGGCTTCGTTGGGCAGGATGGTTCCCGGCGGATAGTCGCCGCGCACGATCCTGAGGCCGATCTCATTGGCCAGCGACGCATGCACGCTCGATCCAGGCATGCGCGCCGCGTCGGCACGGCGAACGCCGGCCTGGGCATGGCGAACGGTGGTCGGGCGCTCGGCGAGTGCCGCCTTGGCCGGTGTTTTTCCCTTATTCGGCTTGCCGTCCCGCATGTGCTCACAAAGTCCGGATTCCGAAGACTGTCAAGCACGGGAAAAGACCCCGGGTTGGAAACCCGGCCGTCGTGCACAGATCAGCCAGGAACGATGCCCTGTCAGGCCGTCTTGACGTATTTCCGCCAGCTATGCTCCGGACGAAAACCGAGCACGTCCCGCGCCTTGCGGTTGGAAAGCAGCGTCTCGTATTCGCCAAGTTCGCCCTTGACCGGCACGTCAGGATAAAACCGCCTCAAGAGTTCGGCCGTCGGCAGGTCGGACGAAGTGTCGTCATTGGCGGCGTTGAACACCTGATAGCCGAGCCCGTCCTTTTCGATGGCGCGCAACGTGATCTGGCCGAGATCGCGCGCGTCGATGTAGCTCCAGGCGATGCGCTTGCGGAAGCCCGGATCGGCGAACCATTTCGGAAACAGCGAATATTCGTGCGGCTCGATGACGTTGCCGATGCGCAAGGCGTAGATGTCAATGCCGCTGCGCAGCGCGAAGGCGCGCGCGGTCTTCTCGTTGACGATCTTGGACAGCGCATAACTGTCCATCGGATCGACATCGTAGTCTTCGTCGAGCGGGAAATGCGTCGGGTCGCGCGGCTCGTTGGCAAAGACCAAGCCGTAAGTTGTCTCGCTGGAAGCGATCACCACCTTGGGGATGCCGAGCTTCACCGCCGCCTCGATGACATTGTAGGTGCCAAGCGCGTTGATGCGGAACACCTCGTTGTCGGGCGTGATCATGATGCGCGGGATGGCCGCGAAGTGCACCACGGCATCGACCGGCTGCGCGCGCAGCGACGGGTCGAACTCATGCAGGCCCATATAGCTCGACAGCGCGTTGAACACCTGCCCGCTGTCGGTGATGTCGGTGATCAGCGTGCGCACCTTGGGATTGTCGAGCGGCTTGGTATCGATGTTGAGCACCTGGCAGCCTTGCTCGACCAGATACTGCACGACATGACGCCCGGCCTTGCCGCTGCCGCCGGTGAACATGATCCGCTTCGTCATTTTGCTCTCCCTGGAATTCATGTGTATTGTCAGACAATACTGAACTCTGCAATCGCCTACCACCGCCTGCGGCAAAAACCCGCTTCAACTATTCGCCGGCCAAAGCGCAGCACCGTCATCGATACCAGCAACACAGGACGACACGACATGAATACGACTGCCGCGAGCGAAAAGATCGGCTTCATCGGACTTGGTTTGATGGGGCACGGAATTGCTAAGAACATTGTCGACAAGGGCTATTCCCTGACATTTCTCGGCCGCAAAAACCGCGCTCCGGCGGAAGACCTGCTCGGCCGTGGCGCGAAGGAAGCGGCAACCTCACGCGACGTGGCAGTGGCGTCCGATATCGTCTTCATCTGCGTCACCGGCTCGCGCGAGGTCGAAGCCATCATCCGCGGTCCCGGCGGCCTCAAGGAGGGCCTGAAGAAGGGCTCGGTTGTCGTCGATTGTTCGACCTCGGATCCGACTTCGACCGTAGCGCTTGCAGCCGAACTCAAGGCACTCGGCGTCGACTATGTCGATGCCCCGCTCAGCCGCACGCCGAAGGAGGCTTGGGAAGGCACGCTCGATGCCATGGTCGGCGCACCCGACGCGGTCTTTGCCCGGCTGAAGCCGGTGCTCGACACCTGGGCCGGGCGCATCGTCCATATCGGCGACACCGGCGACGGCCACCGCATGAAGCTGCTCAACAATTTCATCTCGCTGGGCTATGCGGCGATCTATTCCGAGGCGCTGGCGCTGGCGCAGAAGGTCGGCATCTCGCCGCCGCGCTTCGACAGCGTCATCCGTAACGGCCGCATGGATTGCGGCTTCTACCAGACCTTCATGCGCTGGACGCTGGAAGGCGACCGCGACGCGCACAAATTCACCATCGCCAACGCCTTCAAGGACCTCACCTATCTCGAATCGATGGCGGGTGCTGCCGGCATCGCCAACCCGCTCGGCAATGCCACAAAGAACGCCTTCGCCGGCGCCTTCGCCACCGGGCCCGCCGATCAATATGTGCCGATGCTGGCGACGTATATCGGCAAGGTCAACGGTGTCGATCTGACGCGGAGCAAGGACGGCAAGCGGCAAGAGGTTTGAGGGTCGCTCTAGCGCCGCGACCGTCCGATAACGTCGTCGGTGTTGGCGAGCAGCTTGTGCACGGCATTCCTTGCTGCAGCCGGCCGCTGGAGGCGGATGTTCTTCTCGATGGCCTCATGCAGCGCCTGCGCCCGAGGCTGGTCACTGGTTTCGCGCGTGACGAAAACGAAGAGGTGGTCGAGCGCCGATTCGATCAGCACGCCGAGCGGTACCAGGAGATCATTGCCCGAGGCTCGCAGGATGGCCAGATGAAAACGGGTATCGGCGCGGGTGCGCTCCGGCAGCGTCACCGCCTCCCCCATCTCCCGGCAGGCCCGGCTGATCTCGGCCATCTGCTCGTCGCTACGCCGGATCGCGGCAAAGGCGCTGGCTTCCGGCTCGATGATGTGGCGGAACTCTTGGACGGTGCGCAGGAACATTTCGCGATCGGGGGCGGTCGCGTACCAGGCGAGCACGTCGCGATCGAGCAGATTCCAGCGCTCCTTCGGCTCGACCCAGCTGCCGATCTTCGGGCGTGAGGCGAGCAGGCTCTTGGCCATCAGCATCTTTATCGCCTCGCGCACGGCCGAGCGGCTGACGTCGAAGGTCTCCGACCATTTGGCCTCGTTGGGCAGGATGGTTCCCGGCGGATAGTCGCCGCGCACGATCCGAAGACCGATCTCGTTGGCCAGCGACGCATGCACGCTCGATCCGGGGATCAGCGCCGCGTCGGCACGGCGAGCGCCGGCCGGACGGGCGGCCCGTGCCTTGATCTTGGCCCGTTCCTTGACCGTGGTAAGTCGCTTTTTCGGTCTTGCGTCCGGCATCCACGTTCCCCGGTGCAGGCTGAGCTCAAGGCGCGGCAAAGCAGGAGCGGCTCGCCCCGGCAATGTCGCCTCGCACGTTTCATGAACCGGCGTGACGGGGCGCCCGTCGATCGGACGCCCCGAAAACTGCGAACCTACTTCTGGATGCAGGTGTCGACCGTATCTTTGGTGCACTCGTCGAGACCGGTGAAGACCGGATCGGCGACGGGCTTGCCTTCGACCAGGTCGATCATCACCGAGGGCGCCTTGTAGCCCATCTCGAACGGCCGTTGGCCGACCAGCGCGGTCACCAGACCTTCCTTGGCAATGGCCACTTCATCACCGATCGTATCGGCGGCGCCGATGACGAACTCGTTCTTGGCGATTTTCTCAGCCATCGGCTTGAACAGGTCGCGATAGGGCTGCGGCGCACCGAACAGCGGCCAGCCGCCCATGATGCCGAAGGCGTCGAGATCGGGATTGGCGGCGAGGATATCGGTCATCGCCTGCACGCCCTTGGCGCCGTCGTCATTGGTGAACACCGGGCAGCCGGCGACCTCGGTCCAGCCGCCCTCGCCAGCGAGCGCCGGGAGATCCTTCTGGCCTGTAAGCGCGTCGCGCATGCCCTGGGCGCGGCGCAGGATGTTGTCGGCCGCCGGATTGCCTTGGATGGTGCAGATCTTGCCGCCATCCGGCTTGCCCTTCTTGATGTACTCGCCGATCTTGTATCCCATCAGGTAGTTGTCGGTGCCGAGATAGGTCTTGCGCAGCCCCGCATCTTCCTTGCTGAGGTCGGCGTCGAGCGTCATGATCGGGATCGACGGATTGGCGCTTTTGATCGTCTGCGCGATCAGCGGCGCGTTGGACGGCGAAATGGCCATCGCCACAGTGTCGGGCTTGCTCAGCATGTCCTGGACGATCTGAGCTTCGCCGGCCTCGTCCGAGGTCGATGCCGGGCCGGTGTAGAAGCACTCATATTCCGAGCTGGCATTTTCCGAGTTCCATTTCTGGCAACCCTGGTTGATGGCCTCGAAGAACGGATTGTCGAGACCCTTCACCACGATGACGAGCTGTTTCTTGGCCAAAGCCGGCCCGGCGCCCAACGCCATGACGGCGGCGGCGGCGAGCAATAGTGATTTCCTCATGTCAGTCCTCCCTTGAAACAGACGGACACGGCGTGCCCGCCACACAGACCAGCGCGGATCAAGCGATGACAGAGGTTCGTTTCGCGAGCGCTCGTGTCGCCAAGCCGGGCCGATAAGCATTTCCTGATGCGGTCGCAGACCAGCGCAATAACGGCGCCCGTCCTCGACCGATAAACCTCCGCCTACTCCGCCCGGCGAACCGGAGAAGGAGATCGGCATAATCTCCTCCGGTGCTTAGCTAATATCGGCTTGCGACTGACGTCAATTGCTATTTGTCCTACAAAACGGATTTTTCGAAAGAAGCCGCTGTTGACGCCAAGTGGGCATGTGCGTAAATGGGCGAAAGCGCTGTTTCCGGGAGGAGCTGGGGAGAGCGAGGCCGCGGACAGAACCGCAGGCCGCAAAGCACGGGGAGGAAGCAGTCTGGTGGCGGTTCTCGAACTCACCAATATCTCGAAACATTTCGGCGCCATCCAGGCTGTCAACGACGTTTCGCTGTCGATCGAGGCCGGACAGGTGGTTGGCCTGATGGGCGACAACGGCGCCGGCAAGTCGACGCTGGTCAAGATGATTGCCGGCAATTTCCCCCCGAGCCACGGCACGATGCAGATGGACGGCAAGGAGCTGATCCTGCACAAGCCGGTGGAGGCGCGCCAGCACGGCATCGAGATCGTCCATCAGGACCTGGCGCTGTGCAACAATCTGACGGCCGCCGCCAATGTTTATCTCGGACGCGAGCTGCGCCGCGGCATCGGCCCGTTTCGCATCCTCGACTACGCCGCGATGTACAAGCGCGCCGGCCAGATCTTTGCCGAGCTGAAATCCGAGACCCGCCCGCGCGACCTGGTCAAGCAGATGTCGGGCGGCCAGCGGCAAGCGGTGGCAATCGCCCGCACCATGCTTTCGCAGGCCAAGATCGTGCTGATGGACGAGCCGACGGCAGCGATCTCGGTCCGGCAAGTGGCCGAGGTGCTGAACCTGATCCGCCATCTGCGCGACCAGGGCATTGCGGTCGTGCTGATCAGTCACCGCATGCCGGACGTCTTTGACGTTGCCGATCGCGTCATCGTCATGCGGCGCGGCCGCAAGGTCGCCGACAAGGTGATCGCGTCGAGTTCGCCCGAGGAAGTCACCGGGCTCATTACCGGCGCCATCGAACAGGTTTGATGTCAGCGGGTTCCACCACGCAAGCAAATAAAGGTCGACGATGGCAGTAACTCTTGACCAGACGATCGCGCAGAAACAGCACACTTTGCTGAGCAGGGTGTTTGCCAGCCAGACCTTCTGGGTGGTGATCGCGGTCATCCTCGCCTGTCTGTTCCTGTCCGTGGCCACGGATTCTTTCGCCACGACCAAGAACCTCTACAACATCACCCGCAACGTCACCTTCGTCGCCATTGTGGCGCTCGGCATGACGTTCGTCATCATCACCGGCGGCATCGACCTGTCGGTCGGCTCGGTGCTTTGCCTGTGCTCGATGGTGCTCGCCGTCACCATGCATGCCGGCTACGGCATCGAGATCGGCATCGCCGCTGCGATCGCGACAGCGCTGATTATCGGCGCCTTCAACGGCATCCTGATCGCCTATCTCGGCTTTCCGCCTTTCGTGGTGACGCTCGGAATGCTGTCGATCGCCCGCAGCCTGGCCATGGTCGCCTCCAACAACACCGTCGTCTTCCAGTTCGGGCCCGATCACGACAAGCTTCTGGCGTTGGGCGGTGGCGCCTGGGTGTTCGGCATCGCCAATCCGGTGCTCTACACCATCCTGCTGGCGCTGATCACCGGCTTCGTCCTGCGCTGGACGAAATTCGGCCGGCACATCTTCGCCATCGGCGGCAACGAGCATGCGGCGACGCTGACCGGCGTTCCAGTGCGCCAGATCAAGGTCGCGGTCTACATGATCTCGGCGCTGGCGGCGGGCGTTGCCGGCATCATCCAGACCGGCTGGCTGGGCGCCGTCACCACCAATCTCGGCAACGGCATGGAGCTTCAGGTTATCGCCGCCACCGTCATCGGCGGCGCCAATTTGGCCGGCGGCATGGGTACGGCCTTTGGCGCCGTCGTCGGCGCAGCGCTGATCGAAGTGATCCGCAACAGTCTCGGCCTGCTCGGCATCAATGCGTTCTGGCAAGGTACCTTTATTGGCGGCGCTATTCTGATGGCGGTCCTGTTCGACCGGCTACGCAATTTCAGGCGCAACGAATAGACCATGATCCCGAACCGAAGGTCCGCGCCAGCGAAAACCTGGAAGCCGGTTTTTGCTGCGCTGACCTTCGGTTCGGATAAGATCATGATCAAGCAAAAGACAACATGATGACGAAATCGCTGTTCAGCCTCGACGGGCGGCTGGTGCTGATCACCGGTTCCGGCCAAGGCATCGGCTTTGCCCTGGCGCGCGGCTTTGCCGAACATGGCGCGAGCGTGGTGCTGAACGGCCGCGATCCGGACAAGGTCGCTGGTGCGGTGGCAAGGCTGGTCGACGCCGGCTTCAAGGCGCATGCCTCGATCTTCGACGTGACCGATTTTCATGCGGTCGATGAGGATATTGCCCGGATCGAGGCCGAGATCGGCGCCATCGACATCCTCGTCAACAATGCCGGTGTGCAGTTCCGCGCCCCGCTCGAGGATTTTCCCGAGGAGCAGTGGGAGCGCCTGTTCAAGACCAATGTCTCGGGCGCTTTCCACGCTGGTAAGGCGGTTGCCCGGCACATGATCCCGCGCGGCAAGGGCAAGATCATCAACATCGGCTCGGTGCAGAGCGAACTCGCCAGAACCGGCATTGCCCCCTACACCGCGACCAAGGGCGCGATCAGGAACCTGACCCGGGGCATGTGCGCCGACTGGGCGAAACACGGCCTGCAGATCAATGCGATAGCACCCGGCTATTTCCGCACCGAGATGAACCAGGCGCTGGTCGACAATGCGGAATTCTCCGCCTGGCTGGAAAAGCGCACGCCGGCCGGGCGCTGGGGCAATGTCGACGAGTTGATCGGCGCCGCCGTCTTCCTGGCCTCCGACGCCTCCTCCTTCGTCAATGGCCACACGCTTTATGTCGACGGCGGCCTGACCGCGTCGGTGTAGCCATACCAGCCTGGAAACATTCACCTTCTTCCTATCGCTCAGTCTGAAAATCGGCCGGCGCGGTCCATGGCGGGCGCCAGGCGTGCGCATGTGCCTTGACGCGGACATGAAGCGCGCCGCACTATCCCCATTGCAGGCGAAGGGAGGCCAGTCGTCTGCGGGAGGATATACCCATGACGGAAGCGATCAGGCTCTACTGGGGCCGGTTCGGACATGTTTCTGTCCTGAACGTCGCCAGCGACTTCGTCACCCATGCCCATGTCGAGGCGCATATCATCATCTGGCTGGAAGGCACGGCCGGCGAGATGACCATCGGCCGCGAGACGGTGCGGCTTGGGCCCGGCACCGCCGCCGGCATCAATTCCTTCCAGCCGCACAGCCACGCTCTGTCTCGCGACGGCCGGCCCGGCCTGTTCCTCGCCTTCTACATCGATCCGGATTGGGCGCGACGGCGCCGCGATCTGCCGTCCGCTGCGCCACTGTTCTCGACGCCGGCGATCGTGCTGGAGCCATGGCTGCACAAGGCGGCGGCCAACCTTCTCGACCATCTCAGCGACAATGAGAGCATCGACGACATCGCCAATTACGAGATAGAGCGTTTTATCGACAGCGTGCTCGACGCTGCCGACACCTCGGCCCCGCCGGTGACGCGCGCCCGCGTCAATACCATGCAAGACTTCCGCGTCCGCAAGGCGATCCAGCTGATGAAGGCCAATGTCTGCGAGCGCATCTGCTTCGACGACGTTGCGCGCAGCGTCGGCCTGTCGCGGCCGCATTTCTTCGCGCTGTTCAAGGAACAGACCAATCTGACGCCCAACGTCTACTGGAACACGCTGCGCATGGAGGAAGCGGTGCGGCAGTTGCAATGGTCGCAGGAGCCGCTGATCTCTGTCGCCTGCAATCTAGGCTTCACCACGCAAGGCAATTTCTCGCGCTTCTTCCGCGACCATGTCGGCGTTCCGCCGACACTCTATCGCGAGGCGGCGCGGGCCATTTCCTGAACCATTTCAGACTGCCCGAGCCGCTCGGCGGGGCGTTTTTCAGACTATTTGATAGGCGTTCAAGACGCATTGATAAGCGCCGCCGGGCTCGCCGCCCTACCCTCGCGAGATAGATATTCGCAAGGAAACGATCATATGGCGAAAGTCACCATCTCCAGCGTCATCGACGCACCGGTCGAAAAGGTCTGGGCGCGCATTCGCGACTTCAACGGACTGCCGAGCTGGCATCCGCGTATGGTCGAAAGTCATATCGAGGACGGCAAGGACGCCGGCACGATCGGCTGCGTGCGCAATTTCGAACTCGCCAGCGGAGCCCGCATCCGCGAAAAGCTGCTCGACTTCTCCGACGACAATTTCCTCGTCAGCTACTCCATCCTGGAGACGCCGCAGCCGCTCACCAACCACAAGGCGACGCTGCAGTTGCGGCGGGTGACTGACGGCGACCGCACCTATGCCGAATGGACCGCCAGCTTCGACGCCGCTCCGGAAGAGGCCGACAAATTGGCCGAGGGCATGGGCGCCAACGTCTTCCAGGGCGGTTTCAACGCTTTGAAAAGTCATTTCGCTGGCCAAAGCTGAGCCAAGGGAGGTACCATGGCGCTTGCACTGCAGACTTTTTCGACGGTGAAGGACGCGAACGCGGCGCTGAAAGCCGCCGGCACCCGCTATCTCGGCGGCGGCACGCTGGTCATGCGCGCCGTCAATGAAGGCGATGTCTCGGTCTCCAGCCTTATCAGGTCGACCGAACCGGTGCTGTCGGCCATCACCGTTTCCGGCACCGAGGTCCGCATCGGCGCTTCGGTGACCATGGCGGCGATCGCCCATCACCCGGATCTCACTCCGCTGGCCAGCGCGGCGCGCGCCGTCGGCGGCCCGGCGATCCGAAACATGGCGACCGTCGGCGGCAATCTTTTCGCCCCGGCGCCCTATGGCGATTTCACCGTCGCTCTGCTGGCGTTGGATGCAATTGTCAGCACCGATAACGGCGAGATGCCGATCGAAACCTTCCTGGCAAAGCGTGAAGGCAACCACGCCATCGCCACGGCAGTTGGATTTACGCTTCCGGCGGAAGGCTTTCGCTTCCTGAAAGTGTCGCGGGTCAAGCCGAAAGGCGTCTCGGTGCTTAGCATCGCGGCCGTGCTGGAACAGGCGCCGGACGGCACTGTATCGTCGGCGCGGATTGCGCTTGGCTGCATGGCCGTCCGTCCGATGCGTGCCAAGGCGGCAGAAAAGACGCTGCTCGGCAGGAAACTTACCAGCGAAGGCATTGCGCCAGCACTGGCCGTCGCAAGCGATGGCACCTCGCCCGTCACCGATCCGATCGCCAGTGCCTGGTATCGCAACGAAGTCCTGCCGGTCCATCTCGGCCGGCTTTTGCTCGCCTGAAATACCCATCGGGGGAGCGCGCTTGCCCTACGAGCAGGCGCGCAAGGAGGAAAACATGGCAAAGGTCCCGGTTCAGTTCACGCTCAACGGCGCGGAAAAAGCCGAATTCATCGACAGCGGCACGACGCTGCTCAACGCCTTGCGTGACAAGATCGGCGACACCTCGCCGAAAGGCGGCTGTCACCAGGGCACCTGCGGCGCCTGCTCGGTTATCATCGACGGTGAACTCAGGCTCTCCTGCCTGACGCTGGCCGAAAACTGCAGCGGCGCAGCCATCACCACGACATCGGGGCTCTCGGAAGGCGGCGTGCCGCATCCGTTGCAGCGCGCCTTCCTCGACGCCTTCGCCACCCAATGCGGCTTCTGCACGCCGGGCATGATCATGGCCGCCAAGGTGCTGCTCGACCACACGCCGAACCCCAGCCGCGACGAGGTGGTCGAGGCGCTGTCGGGAAATATCTGCCGCTGCACCGGTTACGAGCCGATCATCCAGGCGGTGCTGACCGCCGCGCGATCCAATTCGCAGAACGCGGCTTGAGGGGAGTAAAAAGATGGAACTCCGCAAGAGCTATTTCGCCGACCAGCGCAAGGACGATCTGCACGAGATCGGCCAGCCCCGGCCGCGCTCGGACTCACCCGGCCACGTCACCGGCAAGACCGCCTATTTCGCCGACCGCAATTTTCCCGGCATGCTGCATCTGAAGATGGTGCGCAGTCCGCACCATCACGCCCGCATCCGCAGCATCGACACTTCAGAGGCGGAAAAGCATCCAGGCGTGGTGAAAATCCTGACCGCCAAGGACGTGCCGCACAATGTCTACACCATCCTGATCCTGATCCAGATCGGACCGGAGGACGAGACGGTGCTGGCCGACGGCAAGGTGCGCTGGAAGGGCGAGGCGGTGGTGGCGGTGCTCGCCGAGACCGAGCGTGCCGCCCAGGAAGCGGCGGCCAAGGTCAAGGTCGACTACGAGGTGCTGCCGGCCGTCTTCGACATGGAGGAAGCGCTGAAGCCCGGCGCACCGATCGTGAACGAATATCACGGCCAGAACTATTACCTCTATGACAGTGGCGAATGCCGCAAGGTGCGCTTCGGCGATGTCGAGGCCGGCTTCGCCGGCGCCGATCATGTGCTTGAACAGACCTACCAATCCTCGCCGATCGAGCATGCGCCGACCGAGACGACCGGGTGCATCGTCGCGCCGGAGGGCAATGACCGCTTCACCTGCTATACCAACACGCAGGCGATGTTCTTCACGCTCGACAACACTTCGATCATCCTGCAGATGCCCGGCAACAAACTGCATTTCGTCGGCGGCACCGTCGGCGGCGGCTTTGGCGGCAAGGTCGACGTCATCGTCGAGCCGATCGCCATCCTCGGCGCCAAGCTCACCGGGCGTCCGGTCTCCTTCATCTACAGCCGCGAGGAGGAGATGCAGATCTCCTCGCCGCGCGCCGCCGAAAAGGTCGTCATAAAGGACGGCGTCATGAAGGACGGCCGCATCGTCGCCCGCAAGGTCACCGGCTACACCGATGCCGGCGCCTATTCACGCCATTCGCCCTATGGCGCGCAGAAGGGCGCGGGGCATTATCCCGGCCCTTACACGATCCCGAATGTCTGGATCGACACCTACTGCGTCTACACCAACCGCACGCCCTCCTCCGCCATGCGCGGCTTCGGCGTCACCATCGGTGATTTCGCGCTGGAGGTGCAGATGGACAAGCTCGCCCGGCTGATCGGCATGGACCCGCTCGAATTCCGCTTCATCAACGCCTACCGCGACGGCGACATGAAGGCGCATCGCCAGCCGACCGAAGGCGCGGCACTGATCGAGTGCATGCAGGAAGCCTCGCGCGCCGCCAACTGGCCGGTGGCGGAGAAGTTCATGGCGATGTCCTCCTACGCGAAGGGAGCTTGAGATGGCGATCAGGCGTGGACGCGGCGTTGCCGCAATCAATTATCCGACCGGCATGAATCTCGGCGGCGACCCGACCCAGGCGCTGGTGCATTCGACGCCGACCGGCAACTTCATGGTCACGCTCTCCAGCGTCGATCTCGGCCAGGGCATGAAGCAGATCATGGCGCAGATCTGCGCCGAGACGATCGGCGTGCCGACCGACCGCGTCGTCGTCGACACGGCCGACACCGACACCGGCCCGCACTGCATGGGTACCTTCGCCTCGCGCGGCACGCATCGCGCCGGCAACGCCGTCATCCAGGCGGCCAGGGAAGCCCGCCAGGTGATGCTGGAAGTGGCGGCCGAGGAACTGGAAGTAAATGCCTCGGACCTCGAGACCGACGGCCAGGGCAACATCCTGGTCAAGGGCGCGCCGCAAAAGTCGATCTCGATCTTCGATGTCGCGCTGTCGGCGCATTTCAAGCGCGGCCGCTCGATTTCCGGCCGTGGCATGTTCCTCATCCCGCGCTCGTACCCCGAAAAAGAGACCGGCGCGATGAAGCCGTCGACCTGTTATGCCCACGCCTGCACGGTGGCGGAGGTCGAGGTCGACGACGAGACCGGCGAAGTCACCGTCCTGACGGTCAAGAACGTCTTCGAGATTGGTCGCGCGCTCAACCCGAAAATGGTCGAGCAGCAATTGGTTGGCGGCTCATGGATGGGCATCAGCCACGCGCTCTACGAGACGACGGAACCCTATTATCCCAATCGCGATCATGGCGGCACCGACTTCAACCAGTATCTGATGCCGGGACCGGGCGATCTTGCGCAAACCGAGATCATCGTGCTGGAACGGCCCTCGGCCGACGGACCCTATGGCGCCAAGGGGCCAGGCGAAATGTGCGCCAACCCGCAAATCCCGGCGGTCGCCAATGCCGTTTTCGACGCAGTCGGCGTGCGCATCGACACGCTGCCGATCACGCCGGAGCGCATCCTGCGGGCGCTGAAGGCGCAAGCCGGCGCGCCAAACTGAGTGTTGGTAATGCCCAAGAGAAGCGCCGAAACTGTCGCGACCTCGCCGGAGGCGGTGGCGTCGCGCCTCGCCGCCTCGCGCTATCTGGCCGATGAAAGCCTGGCCACCGCTATCTTCCTGGCGATCAGGCTGGGCAAGCCGCTGCTGCTCGAAGGCGCGCCCGGCGTCGGCAAGACGGAAGCGGCGAAGGCGATAGCCGAACTGCTCGGGCGCGATCTGGTACGGCTGCAATGCTATGAGGGCATCGACGCAGCACACGCGCTCTACGAATGGAACTACCAGCGCCAGCTGCTTGCGATCCGTCATGCCGGCGAGCATGAGGTCGACATCTATGACGACCGTTTTCTGATCGCGCGGCCGCTGCTGCAGGTGCTGAGGGCGCCAGAAAAGCGCGTGCTGCTGGTCGACGAGATCGACCGTTCCGACCATGAGTTCGAAGCTCTGCTCCTGGAATTCCTTTCCGATTTCCAGATCAGCATTCCTGAGAGAGGCACCATCCGCGCAAAGGCGCAGCCAATCGTCATCCTGACCTCGAACCGCACCCGCGAACTGGCAGAAGCGCTGCGGCGGCGCTGCGTCTACCACTGGATCACCTATCCCGGCGCCGAGCGCGAGGCCGAGATCATCATGCTGCGCGCCGGTGAGGTCGCCGAGGCGACCGCACGTGCCGTGGCTTCTGCCGTGCGCGACATCCGCGCCCGCCCGCTGGCCAAGCCGCCGGGCATCGCCGAAGCGGTCGAATGGGCGAACGCCGCGACGATCCTCGAAAAAGGCGGCAGCCCGTGGCCGGAAGCGTTCCGCCGCGCCATCGGCGTGCTGATCAAGGACGAGGAGGACCTGTCCTACATCGCGCCTGAGCTTAGCCGGATCGTCGAGGAGGCACTGGCGTGAGCGCCACAGCCTTGCCCCGGGCGGCAGCACCCTTGCTCGGCTTCGGCCGGTTGCTGCGCCGCTACGGCTTTCCGATAGCGCCGGAGCAGGTGTCAGGCTTCATGCAGGCGGTGACGCTGCTTGGCCCGCGCTCGATGGCCGATATCCGCGAAGCGGCCCTTGCCACGCTGGCGCCGCCGCCCGACCGACGCGATGAATTCGAGGCCCATTTCCAAAGCCATTTCTACGGCAACACCGCAGCCGTGGTCGAAGGCGAGGCCGACGAGGAAACCCGCATCAAGGACGACGGCGGCACCAGAGATGAAGAGATCGAGGTGGCGCGCCAGGAGGAAGGCGGCGAGCTCTCGTCCGGCGCCGAACAATTGAGCGCCCGCGGCTTCCAGCGCGACGGCGACGGGCTTGCCGCCTTCCGCCGCAAACTCGCTACCGCTTTGCCTACCCGTCGCTCCTTCCGCACCGTGCGCACGCACGCACGCGGCAAGCTCGATCTGCGCCGGTCGCTGCGTGAAATCGTCAGTGCCGACGGCGACGTGCCATCCCCGCTGCTGCGCCGCCGGCAGACCGTGCCGCGCAAGCTGCTGATGCTGATCGACGTGTCCGGCTCGATGAAGCTGCACACATCGGACTATCTCAAACTGGCGCATGCGGCCGTGCAAGGCGCGGACCGGGCTGAGACTTTCACCTTTGGCACACGGCTGACCCGCATCACCGGGGCGTTGCGCATCCGCGACCGCGACCAGGCGCTGGCCCGCGTGGCGGCACTGGTCGACGACTGGGATGGCGGCACCCGAATGGGACCGACGCTGCTCGCCTTCCTGTCGGTGCCGCGCTTTTCCGCTTTCGCGCGTGGTGCCGCGGTCGTCATCCTGTCGGATGCGCTGGAGCGCGGCGACCATGCCGAGCTGGAAATGGCGATGCGCCGGCTGAGCGCACGCGCCTTCCGGCTGTCGCTGGCGACGCCGCTGGCCGGCGACCCGCGTTTCCAGCCGGCCACGGCTGCCCTTCGCGCCATCCTGCCGGTGCTCGACGATCTGGTCGACGGCTCGTCGATCTCGGGTCTCACCGATTTCATCCTGTCGCTCGCCCGCCCTGCCCCGGCGGCCGCGGCAATCTGGAAAAGGGTTTCATGATGCAGAAGGCGATCGACGCGCATTTCCATATCTGGCGACAGCAGGACCAGCCCTGGCTGCGTGGGCCGATGGTGCCGCGCATCTTCGGACCCTATGAGCCGATCCGCCGCGACTATCCGATCGAGGAATTCCTGGCCGACCAGCAAGGTTCGGGCGTCGAGAAGGCGGTCTATGTCCAGACCAACTGGGCCAAGGAGGATTTCGAGACCGAGGTCGCCTTCCTGCAGAAGACAGCTAACGAAACCGGCTGGCCGCATGCCATCGTCGGCTATGCCGACATGACGGTGGACGATGTCCGCCCCCAGATCGATCGCTTGAAAAGATATCCCCTGCTGCGCGGCGTGCGCATGCAACTGCACTGGCACGAAACGCCGGCCTTCCGCTTCGCCGCAGCACCGGATCAGGTCATCGACCCCAAGGTGCGGGCCAATGTGGCGCGGCTGAAGGACTACGGCCTGTCCTTCGACCTGCAGCTTTTCCCAGCCCAGATGAAGGACGGGCTGACGCTTGTCGGCGAAAATCCTGAGACCAATTTCATCCTGACCCATGCCGGCATGCTGACCGGCATGGAGCCACAGATTACGGAAGCCTGGAAAGCCGGTCTGCGCACGCTTTCAGCCGCACCCAACCTCTACGCCAAGATCTCCGGCCTCGGCACCTTCGTCCACCGCAACGACCCGGCGCTGATCGCCTACATCGTCGACAACGCGATCGACATCCTCGGCAGCGATCATCTGATGTTCGGCTCGAACTTCCCGATCGAGAAACTTTGGACCAGCCACGCCGAGTTGATCAAGGCACACCGCGAGGCGGTGGCCAAGCATGGTGCGGCGGCAGAGTCGGATATCTTCTGGAACACTGCGGAGAAGGTATATCGGCCGGTGTAGCGCGGCGTTTCCCTTCACTCCCTCACGTCAAACGTTTGATTCTCCGTACGAACAGACGTCGCTAATGCACGGCCGCGCAAATAATTTTTTCCTTTGTCGCTTCCGCCTACTCAGGACAGCCCCTAGGCGAAATTAGTGCCTTCGGCTACCGCCGATTTCAATTCCGCGGAAGATGGCCCGAAACCTCGGCACCCGCGGTGGCCGGCAATGCCAGGAAACGCAAGGCGGCTATCAGTCCGATAGCGCCGATCGCCAGGAAGGCGAGGCGGAAATCGACGAGGTCGAGTATGGGCCCGCCCCTGGCGATCTGCGACAGGTTGAGCAGCGCCGCCGCGACCGCCACGCCGAACAGCATCGCCACCTGCTGCAGCATGCTGGACAGCGTCGCCGCCGAGCTGCGCTGCGGCGAGGCGACGTCGGCGAAGGCCAGCGTGTTGAGCGCGGTGAACTGCATTGAACGCGACAGTCCGGCGATCAGCATCAGCGCCACCACCACCGCTTGCGGCGTCTGCGGCGAGATCGCCGCGCAGGCCATGATCGACAAAGAGGCGATCACGCCGTTGACGACCAGCACAGAACGGAAGCCGAAGCGCTTCAGCGTCGGCGTCGTCACCGCCTTCATACCGAGATTGCCGAGGAAATAGGCCAGGATCATCATGCCGGCATCGACCGGGCTCAGCCCGAAGCCGACCTGAAACAAAAGCGGCAGCAGGAACGGCGTGGCGTTGATGGCGATCCGGAAAATGGTCCCGGCCGACAGCGTCGATAGGGCGAAAGTCTGCACCTTGAGCGCTGTGAGATCGAGCAGCGGATTTTTTGCGCGCGCCAGATGCCGCACCGCCAGCCAGCCGATCAAGGCGCCGGCGGCAAGCAGCGCCACGGTCGGCAAGGCGCCGTCTTCCGCATGCGCGATGCGTTCGAGACCGTAAAGCAGGCAAGCGAGCCCGACCGAGGTCAAAAAGAAGCCCGGCCAGTCTAGCGGCTTGGTCTCGGACTCGCGGTCACCGGGAATGAAACGGGCGACCAGCGCCAGCCCGGCCACGCCGAGCGGAATGTTGATGAAGAAATTCCAGTGCCAGGACAGATAAGTGGTGATGAAGCCGCCAAGCACCGGCCCGATCACCGGCGCGAACAGCGCAGGCCAGGTGATCAGCGCCGTGGCATTGAGGAGCTCGGACTTCGGTGCGTTGCGCAGCACCAGGATACGGCCGACCGGCGTCATCAGCGCACTGCCCAGGCCCTGGACCGCGCGTGCGGCGACGAACTGGGTCAGGTTCTGAGAGATGCCGCAGGCGATCGAGGCCAGCGTGAACAGCGCGATCGCCACGAGGAAGACGTTGCGCGCGCCAAAACGGTCGGCGAGCCAGCCGGACAGCGGCACGAACACCGCCATGGTCAGCATATAGACGGTAATGCCGATGCTCATCGCCACCGCCGGCACGCCGAAGGATTCTCCCATCTGCGGCAGCGACGTCGAGATGATCGTCGAATCCAGAAGCTGCATGAAGAATGCAACGGCGACGATCAGCGCCACGCGCCGCGCCTGTGTCGCGCTTTCGGGCAAGACTTCGTTTTCGGGAATGGCGGTCATGCGCAGAACTGTACGAGAGTTTTTTCCCGCGCCACTGGGAACCAGGCAATCGTCCGGCAAACCGATGACGCACCGGTTTGAACAGCATTTGGGCGGCGCCGTCCAGACATGGCCCAACAAACTTTCGTGTCGCGTTATGGCCTGTTATGCAATGAATTGACCTTGAGCTCGCGTTCACAACCCACGACTCGTTTCGTTTCATCAGGACCGATCTGCGCATGAAACCCATCTACATCGACTATCTCAACGGCCTCGATATCGAAGCGCTTGATATGACCGATGCGGAAATCATCGAAGCGGTCGAGGCCGGCCTGGTGGCGCAAGGCAACGGTCAGACGGTGATCGAGCCGCGCGTCCATCTCGAGCCGGACCCGTCCTTCAACGGCCATTTCAACGTCCTGCGCGGCTACGTCGCGCCGCTCGATGCGGCCGGCGTCAAGATCGTCGGCGACTATGTCGACAATTACCTGTACGGACTGCCGTCGGAATTCGGCATCCTCAACCTGTTCGATCCGCGCACCGGCACGCCGCGTGCCATACTCGATGCCACCGTGATCACCGATATGCGCACCGGCGCCGTCACCGCCATCGGCGCAAAACATCTGGCGAAAAAGACGTCCAAGGTTCTCGGCCATATCGGCGCGCGCGGTACCGCGTACTGGAACGTGCGCCTGCTCGACCATCTCTTCGATTTCGACGAGATCCGCGTTCATTCGCGCCGGCCCGAAAGCCGCGACGGCTTTGCCGCCAAGCTATCCGCCGATCTCGGCAAGAAGGTCACGGCGGTCGCTGACTGGCGCGCTTGCGTCGAGGGCGCCGACATCGTCGTCGAAGCCTCGCGGCTGCCGGAACCGCAGCCCCTGCTCAAGACCGAATGGATCAAGCCCGGCGCGCTGGTGATGCCTTACGGCACGATGAGCGCGGTGGAGCTGTCGCTGACCGACATTATGGCCAAGATCGTCGTCGACGACTGGGGCCAGTGCAAGGGCGGCAAATTCGGCTCGCTGCGCGCCCATGTCGAGACCGGACGTCTGAGCGAACAGACGCTGCACGCCGAGCTTGGCCAGATCGCCGCCGGCCTCAGGCCGGGGCGCCAGAGCGACGACGAGACGATCCTGTTCTGGCATCGCGGCCTGTCGCTCTCCGATATCGCGCTGGGCAAGGCAATGCTGGCCAAGGCGCAGGCGCAAGGCATCGGTCAGCGGCTGCGTTTCGCATGAGTGCGCTCATCCTCACCGGAGCCGGCATCAGCGTCCAAGATGTCGCGGCTGTTGCCCGCGACGGGCGCAAGGTCGAGGTGGCGCCTGCCGTCCACGAGAGGCTGGACAGAGCGCGCAAAGTGCTCGATCGCGTCGCCGCCTCGGGCCAGCCGATCTATGGGCTCAACACCGGTCTCGGCGCTAATCACGGCGTGTCAATCAGCGGCGACGCCAGCGCCTTCCAGCGCCAATTGCTGGAAGGGCGTAGTGGTGCGGTGGGTGACGCGCTGCCGCAAGACATGGTGCGCGCGACGATGCTTGCCCGCGCGGCGATGTTTTCGGCCGGCGGTTCGGGCATTTCATCGCCGGTTTTCGTCGCACTCATCGACGCGCTCAATGCCGGCGTGCATCCCGTAATGCCGTCGTTGGGCTCGATCGGCGACAGCGACCTGGTGCTGGTGGCAGCGCTCGGCCGCATGCTGATCGGTGACGGCGAAGCCGACTTTCAGGGCCGGCGCATGCCCGCGGCCAAGGCGCTGGCCATGGCGCGCCTCGCCCCCGTCAGCCTCGCGCCCAAGGACGGGCTGTCGCTGATAAGCGCCTCGGCGGTGTCCGCCGGCAGCGGCGCGCTGGCGGTGGCCGACGCACTGTCCGCCTTCGCACAACAACAGCAGGCAGGCGCGTTGACGATGGAAGGCATCGGAGCCAACCAGACGATCCTCGATCCGCGCTTGCAGGCGGCGCGCCCGGCTGCTGGCCAGCAGCAGGCGGCAAAAGGATTGCGCGATCTGCTGGCACGCGACGAGATGCCGGCGCCGGCCACCTTGCAGGACCCGCTGTCGATCCGCTGCATGCCGTCGATCCATGGCGCGCTGCTGCAGACAATCGATCAGGCCAGGCAAGCCGTAGAGATCGAGCTCAACGCCGCCGCCGACAACCCGCTGGTGCTGGGCGACGACGACATGGTGCTGTCGACCGGCAATTTCCACACCCCGTCGCTGTCGCTGGCCTTCGAGACGCTTGGCCTTGCCATCGCGCAATGTGCGGCCGCCTGTGCCGCCCGCTTCATCCAGCTCACCGGCTCAGGCCGCAACGGCCTGCCCAAATATCTGTCGCCGGTCGGCGGCGCTTCGGCCGGCTTCGTGCCGCTGCAAAAGACGGTGACCGCGATCCTCGCCGCCATCCGCCACAAGGCCAACCCGGTGATACTCGACTTCCTCCCCGTCTCGGAAGGCGTCGAGGACCATGCGACGCAAGCACCGCTGGCCGTTTCGAAATGCGCCGAGATGATCGTGCTGTGGCAGCGCCTGATCGCCTTCGAGCTGATGGCCGCCGCACAGGCCGTAGAACTGCGCAACGGATTGACGTTGGCGCCCGCGACCGCCGCGATTCATGCAGCGGTGCGCGCGCTCGTCCTGCCGCTCCAGGAGGACAGGCCACTCGGCATCGATGCCGAGGCGATTTACGCAGCGCTCGCCAGCGGATCGTGGCAGACGTAGCGCCGAACGGTCGCTCGTCAAAAGACGATTGTCTTGTGGCCGTTGAGCATGACGCGAGCTTCAAGATGCAGCTTGACGGCGCGCGCCAGCACGCGGCTTTCGATGTCGCGGCCGACGGCCACGAAATCCTCCGCGCTCATCGCATGGGTGACGCGTTCGGTCTCCTGTTCGATGATCGGGCCTTCGTCGAGATCCGATGTCACGTAATGCGCCGTCGCGCCGATCAGCTTGACGCCGCGGTCGAAGGCCTGGTGATACGGCTTTGCGCCCTTGAAGCTCGGCAGGAAGGAATGGTGGATGTTGATCGCCCGCCCGTAAAGCCGGTCCGACAGGCCCTTCGAAAAGACCTGCATGTAGCGCGCCAGGACGACAAGTTCGGACCCCGTCTCCAGCACGAGATCCAGCAGCTTCTGCTCCTGTTCGGCCTTGTTTTCCCTGGTCGTCGGCCAATGGTGGTAGGAAACGCCTTCCATCTCGGCGAAGCGCCGTGCGTCTTCGTGGTTGGAGACGACGGCGGCGACCTCGGCATTCAGCCAGCCGACCCTGATCTGGTAAAGCAGATGGAGAAGCGCATGGTCGAACTTCGAGACCATGACGATGATCTTCGGGCGACGAGCCTGATCGACCAGCGCGGTCTTCATCCCGAACCGGTCGACGGACGATTTCAGGGCTCGCTCTAGATCGTCCTTGGTCGAGCCTGCCGGGCTGGTGAAGGCGATCCGCATGAAAAAGCGATTGCTCTGCCGATCCCAGAACTGGCTGCTTTCGGCGATGTTGGCGCCGTTCGCGGCAAGCTCCGTGGTGACCGCGGCAACGACCCCCGGCCGGTCTTCACACGATAGATTGAGGATATGAACCGGCTCGCCGGTTGTGGCATTGCTGTCAGGGTTCACGCGCCGTCGACCCTTTTCATGAACAGACCGAGTTGGTCCGGGTCCATATGCACCACATGCTTATCTTCCGGATAGGCCAGGCTGTTCACGTCGGCGACATATTCGGAAAAAGCAGCCACGCGTTCCGCCTGTAGGCGATCGTATTCGGCAGCGAAATTACGATAAACCTTGGAATGGCGGGGCATATGGCCGCGGTTCTGGCCAAGGATATCGTCGGCGAACAGATATTGCGCGTCGCAGCCAGTGCCCGCCCCCATCGACAGCATGATCAGCGAGGTGCGTTCCGAGATTGCCTTGGCCACCTCGACCGGCACCACTTCGATCTCGGCGCCGACAGCACCTGCGGCCTCGTACTGCTTGACCGCCTCGAAAATCTGCATGGCGCTGTCGGCGGTCTTGCCGACCGCCTTGAAGCCGCCGGTCCAGGTAGCGCGCGACGGGATCAGGCCGACGTGACCGATCACCGGTATATTGTCATCGGCCATCCGTTTGACGGTGGCATAGCCGGCGCTGCAATAGACCGCGTCGGCGCTCGCCTTGTAGAGCCGGAACGCCCAACGAACGAAATCGTCGGCTGTGCCGATCTCGTAGAAATTGTCGCCCGGCATGGTGAACAGGCTGGGTGCTGCATCGCGGTATTGCGGGTTGAGCACCAGCTCCGGCGGCACCGAGACGATGTCGATCCCGGCTCTTTCGGCGGCCTCGGCCTCGTCCATGGTCAGCACGCGCAGCATGGTCAGTTGCCGCTTGCCTTTCATGGCGCGCAGATCGGCGATCGTCGGTCTTTTGCGGCTCATCGATTTGGTCCCTTTGTTGCGTGAATGGAAGGCCGGTCAGGCGATCTGGATCATCACTTTACCGGCCTCGACCTTGACCGGGTAGGTCACAAGATTGACGCAGACGGGAGCCCCTTTGGCCTGGCCGGTCTTGTAATTGAAGCGGCCATTATGCTTGGGGCATTCGATGATGTCGTCCATGACGAGCCCGTCGGCCAGATGGGCCTTCTCATGCGTGCAAAACCCGTCCGTGGCGAAGAATTCGTCATCCGGCGAACGGTAGATCGCGAAGGTGCGGCCGCTATGGTCGAAGCGGATGACATCCTCTTCTTCGACATCGTCAACGGCGCACGCTTCGACCCAATCGGCCATTTCTGTTTCTCCTGAAATTTCCGCATTGCAGCAGTGCGCGATGCCTATTCCGCCGCCGCCGACATGTTCACTTCGTGGAACTCGCCACGATAGGGCCGCGCGGTCGGCGGCAGCTCGCGCTTGAGGAAATAGTCCTCATATCTGAGCTGCCTGAGCAGGACCGGCCAGACCTCGCGATAGGCATGCCAGATAGACGGGTTCGGCTCCGGCAAATCGTGCTTGATCAGCTCGTGCAGCCTGGGTAGCGCATGGTAGGGCACCATTGGAAACATGTGATGCTCCACGTGATAGTTCATATTCCAGTAGATGAAGCGGCTGATCGGATTCATGTATACGGTGCGGGTGTTGAGCCGGTGGTCGACCACATTGTCAGCCAGGCCGATGTGCTGCAGCAGGCCGGTCAGCACCATGTGCCAGGTGCCGTAGAGGCGCGGCACGCCGATCAGCACCAGCGGTACCCACGACCGCATAGCAAGGGCGAGCGCAATCGTGGCGATATAGATGGCGACATGCCAGCGCGCGGCAATGACGGCCTTGTGCTGTTCCATCTCGGGAACGTAGCTTTTCTCGTCAGGCGTGAGCCTGCCGAACGCTTGGCGTACCAGCGCCGGAAGCGAATAGCGAAAATCAAGGATACCGGTGAAAGCAAGCGCCGCACGCAAAAGGTCCGGCGGGCGCATCACGGCGATTTCGGCATCGCGACCGACGATGATGGTGTCGGTGTGGTGGCGGGCATGGCTCCAGCGCCAGGTCACCGGATTGCGCATCAGCATGAAGCTGGCGATCTGGTAGACCACATCATTCATCCAGCGCGTGCGGAAGGCGGTGCCATGGCCGCATTCGTGCCAGCGCGAGTCGCTGGAGGAGCCGTAGAGCACGCCGTAGACGAAGAAGAACGGCACACACCACCAGATGCCCCAGAAGTAAACGCCGCCGGCAGCGGAACCCAGGATCGCGACGATCCAGATGATCGTGTCGCGGATCGCCGGGCCGTCGGAGCGCTGCATCAATTCCTTCATCGCCTTGCGGGGGACGTCGGTGTGGTACCATTCGGCCGAGGCCAATCCGGTTTCGATTGCCCTACGCGTGCTTTCGCCGACCAGGCTGTAATCGCGCTTCATCTTGTCAGCCATTGTGACCTCCAATTCCTGATGGCCGCGAGCCCTCCCCGCTCCGACCGGATCCAACTGGTGCCTCGCATCGACTTCATCACGACCTGCCTCCGAGAACCGGAAAATTGCCTGACGGCCGCGGATAATCCTGCTGCGGCTGCCGGGCGATGTCAGTGATCCGGCTTTCGGCGGCAGCAATATCGCCGGCGCCGTCGAGAACCCGGAATACCGCATCGTAGGAGCGGCTTTCGCCATGCTCCAGCCAGATCATCTCCCCGCGTTCGCGCGCCGCCAGATTGCCAAGCACGTGATGCGTCGACGGCTCGATGCCCAGCGCATAGTGTCCGGCCTGGAAATTCTGCCATTCATAGGCGCAAGGCAACTGGTCCTTGCGGGTGACGACTTCGAGGCCGAGGCCAAGACGGTCGTTGACCACCGCAACCGGCACGTCGCCCTTGGCGTCGGCGCCGAGTTCGTGCTGCCAGACCTGCTCCTTGAAACCCAGTTGCGGCGCCGGGACGGTGCGGTAACCGACCTTCTGCGCCTCGTAGCGCTCGCCGGCATGTCCGGCCCACACCACGTCGCGGATCGGCGCCAGATAGCGCGATCCCTCGTCGAGTACCGGGTGGCTGACATTGATGTGGTAGAAATACATATGCGGCGTGCGGTTGAAGCCGTGATTGACGACCCGGTCCGACAGCCGGATCTCGTTGCCGCCGACATCGGCCTCGATCCGCCGCAGCAAATGCAGATCCTCGCCGAACACCGTCGACTGCTGGACGATAGCTTCGGCCCAAAGCACG
Organism: Mesorhizobium sp. M0938; assembly: GCF_040319125.1. Lineage (NCBI taxonomy): Bacteria > Pseudomonadati > Pseudomonadota > Alphaproteobacteria > Hyphomicrobiales > Phyllobacteriaceae > Mesorhizobium > Mesorhizobium sp. M0938. The sequence goes on from NZ_JAMYNS010000015.1 coordinate 180,387, forward strand.
CAGCGATCGCCGTCCCAGGCCTCGCCGTGGCCGGTCAGCCGCGCCGGAATGGTGCTGACGCGGCCATGCAGCGAATGGCGCACCGTCGTCTTCGGCGGGTAGTTGTAGCTGTCGGCCGGTACCTCGTTCATGAACAGGATATGGTCGAGGCCACAGGTCAGCAGCAGGCCGGAAAACGACCGCGCCCAGGCCAGCCCCTCCTCGCCTTCGTACTCGTGCAGGCCGGGATGGCGGAAGCCGGTCGGCGAATGCCAGCCGATCGCCTGGCCCTTGAAGTCGCAATCGGCGATATCGAGGGCCCGGTCGACGAGCGCGGTGAAGCGCAGGCCTGAGCCGGTGCGGAATTCGAGCATGCGGATGCCGCGCTCGACGCCGTCGCCAAGCGTCATCAGCCGCACGCCGGCGAATTGCGACAGCATGCCGGAGCGCTCCGAGACCTGCCGGCGCGAAAGCGTCTTGCCGTAAAGCTCTACCATGTGACGGCCAGTTCCTTCACTTCGCTCTCGTCTCTTTCAGCAGGGCCGACATGTCGGCGCCGGTGATGATGCTTTCCACCGTCAGCAGGTCGGTATCGGCGACCGTCTGCTCGGCGACGATCTCGCCACGGCGCATGACGATGATGCGGTCGGCGACCTGGAAGACATGATGGATGTTATGGGTGATCAAAAGCACCGAATGACCGGCCGCGCGCACCTCCTTGACGAAGCGCAGCACGCCGTGTGTTTCCTCGACGCCGAGATTGTTTGTCGGCTCGTCGAGGATGATGACCTTGGCGGCAAACTGCATGGCCCGCGAAATGGCGATCGACTGGCGCTCGCCACCCGAAAGCGTGCTGACCAGCGCATCGGCGTCGAGTTTTTTCGAGATGCCGACGCGCTTCAGAAGCGCCGATGCAGCGTTGCGCAACTTGGCGAGGTCGAGCGGCGCGAACACGCCCAGCCATTTCAGATTGACCGGCTCGCGACCGAGAAAGAGATTGCGCGCGATGCTGAGATCCGGCGCCAGCGACGTGTCCTGATGGATGGTCTCGATGCCGAGATCCATCGCGTCGCGCGTCGAGCGGATCGAGACTTTCTGGCCTCGCACATAGATCTCGCCGCGGTCGACGGGAAACACGCCGGAGATGGCTTTGATGAGGGTAGATTTGCCGGCGCCATTGTCGCCGAGCAAGGCCACCACCTCGCCCTCGTTCAGTGTGAAGGAGGCGCTCTTCAGGGCGCGGACGCTGCCGAAGGATTTTTGCAGATTCTGCAGCCGAAGCACTTCCATGATCAGCTCCTTGCGGCGTTCTTCTGCAGCAGAGCGTGCAGGATGAGCATGGCGAGGATGATGACGCCGACGAAGATGTTGTAGGCGAGCCCAGGCACGCCGATCAGCACGATGCCGTTGCGGATGCTGCGCAGCATCAGCGCGCCGACGATCGTGCCCAGGATCGTGCCGCGCCCGCCGGTCAGCGCCGTGCCGCCGACCACCACCATGGCGATCACTTCGAGCTCGTAGCCGGTACCGGCCACCGGCGATGCGGCTGAGATGCGGAACGCGCTGATCATGCCGGCCAGCCCCGCCAGCACCGAGGTCAGGATGAACAGCCAGGTCTTGACCGCATCGGCCGGCACGCCACGCGCCACCGCCGCGTTGCGGTTGGAACCGATGGCGCTGATCCAGTTGCCGAGCTTGGCGTAGTGCAGCACGTAGATCGCCAGCAACGACAGGCCGACGAACCACCACAGCGAGGTGTAGAAGCGGAACGACCCGATGTTGAAACTACCGGCCAGCAGCGTCACGAAAAAGCCGGGCTGGTCCCACGACTTCAGCGGGAACCCTTGCGTGATGTAGAGCGCGGCACCCCGCACCACAAGCAGCATCGACAGCGTCACCAGGAAGGAGGAAATGCCGATCTTGGTGACGATCAGCCCGTTGATTGCGCCGATCGCCACGCACAGCAATAGCCCGGCCAGCAGCGCCATGCCGATGTCAACCTGGCCGCTCTGCACCAGCAGCATGACCACTACCGGCGCCAGACCGAACACGGCCCCGACCGACAGGTCGAACTCGCCCGCCGTCAATAGCAGCGTCATGCCGAGGGCGATGATGCCGAGTTCCGGCAGGAACGCCATCATGTTGGAGATGTTAAGCGGCGACAGGAAATTGGCGTCGGCGACTGCGAACGCCGCCAGGAGCACGATGAGGATGATGAGCGAGGAGAATTGCGGCGAGCGGATCAGGCTCGACCGGCGTTTTCCGACAGGCATTTCCTCTTCAGCGGCAATTGTCATGACTGCTTGAACCATATCTTGGAGCGACGTGGCCCCCCCCCCGCCGGGGCGGGCAAAAAAAAAACAATTTTTTTTATTTTATTGTAGGGAAAAACCCTGGAGAGGGGGAGTAGGGGGAAAATGTTTTATTGGGTTGGGATTTTATAAAAAAAAAACCC
>NZ_JAMYNS010000016.1:0-180226 GCF_040319125.1 Mesorhizobium sp. M0938
GTCGGCACCATCAAGCCTGACGAATGCGCAAACTACTTCAACAACGCTGGATATGCTTCCGTAAAAACATGAAAGACTCTAGCGCTGCTATGAGCTTGCAGAAGACCCGTCCGACGACCCCGGCAAACGATCGCGAATGGCTTCCTCGGTTCGCTTTGCCCCCGATTCCATGACTTTGCCGACCTTGCCTGCCAGTGTGTCGGCATCTCCACCCGAGCTTTGCCGGTCGGCCTCTTCCTTGACCGTTTCGTAAGCCTCGGCGGCAACTTGCTTTGCTTGCTCCAGACCGGTTTCGAAAACCTCCTCCGCACTGTCGCGAATTTTGTCGCGGTAGGCGCCAAGGTGCTCGTCCTCTGTGGCTGTGTGGGGCAGCATCACCCCGATGGCAGTGCCCAGCGCAAGTCCGACTGCGGCGATAGCCAGCGGTTCGCGCTCGAAGAGGTCTTGTGCCGATTGGCGCGTCCGAGCCGCTATCTCGCTGGCGCTTGAGCCGAGCTGTCCGGCGGTTTTTGTCGTCCTCTCCTTGGCGCCAGTTGCAGCGTTTGCTGCAGCTTCGGCCGCGCCGCTTGCTGCTGAGGTCACTGAACCGGCGGTATCGGAGAGCATCGCCCCTATACCGGACCCTTCGTTGCCCTGGCTGAAATCATCGCCGCGCAGGTCGGAGAAAGCGTCGGGAGCCATGCCTGTCCGATATGTGGCAGCAGCTGAACTGGTTCCTGACGTGCCGTTGCCAAGCATAAGCCACGCCAGCCCGGCTCCAATCAACGTCAGCGGCAACGGGTTGTCCCTGACTTGCGACTTGAGGTTGCCAAGCATGGCAGGCCCTTCGCCGCCGGCGAACATTCCGGTAAATTCGTCGATCAATTGACCCGGTGTCATCTTGCTGCGGATCGAATCGGCGGTGTCTGCAATTTTCGCCCGGGCGATGTCGGCCTCGCGTTCGAGTTCGGCTGCGGATTTGTCGCTCATCTTATTTGATCCTTGATCACGCGCGCGTCGCGCTTCAGTTGGTCTTGTGTGCGACCGGGGGTCAGCTCGGAAGGTGCAATGCTTTTAGTGCCAGAACGCAAAAGAATGATTCCCAGTATCGCGACGACGATCCCGACCAGCAGCGAGGACCATCCCGCTCCCAACCCGGCACTCGCCAGGGCAATCACAAGTGCTTGCAGAAGCACGATCAAGGCCGCGAGGAGGCATATGGCGCCACCCAGAACCTCGGCCGCGCCAGCGCCGGCCTTGCTCATTTTTTCCGACATTTCGGCCCGCAACAGCATGCTTTCAGTTTGAAGCAGCGTCGTGACCTGCTGTGCCAGATCGCTAACCAGGGTTGCGAGGCCGCGACTTTCCTGATTGTCGGTCATGGGTTCTGCTCCAGGCTTGCGCCCGCCCAGTCGTCGCCGGCCAAGTCACCGTCGCGCTGGTTGGAGGGGGGCGTCGGGTCGGGGGCCTCTGCCGATCGCAATACGGACTCGTCCGAGGTCGAAGCCGTTTCGGAAGGCCGATCTGTTGCCGATCGACGCTGTGTTTCGGTCGGGGCAGATGGCGGCGAGCTCTTGATAAATCGCCCCAGCGCCAAGCCTGCCAATACTGAACCGGCGATCATCGCCCCCGAGTTTTCGCGGCCGAACGACCGCATCTCGCCGAGAACATCTTCGAACGGTTTGTCCTTCAACGAAGATGAAAAGCGCTCAAGTGCGCCGGCGGCGTCGAGGGTGAACTTCGAAGCGGTCCGTTGATCATTATTGGCCAGATGCTCGCTTGCCGCTCGCAGCGCTCCGCTAAAGGCCTTCAGGTTGGAGCTGATATCGCGCTGTGTTCCCTCGGCCTGGCTGAGTAAGGCCTGCTTCGCTTCCGAGGCATAATCGCCCGCCTTATCGCGAGCGCCATGGAGTGCCTCCGTCGCGGTCTGCGCTTCCTGCTGAAACCGCTCGGACAACTCGCTTTTGGCAATTTCGAAATCGGCCGGCTTACGCCCCTGATCGTCTTCGCGCTGCATGGTATCTCTCCTATTGGAACCCGAGGAAGGAGAGGATCGCAAGCACGACGACGACAAGGCCGATGAGATAAATGACACTGTTCATGGTGGCAATCTCCTCCATTGCCTAACGAACTTGCCTGGGGCAAACAGGTTCCATCACTAGTAACTAAATTAGATATTTCTAAATGATATGTGAGCCTGGCAGACTTCCTGGAAAGTTCGCACACGTAGGTGTCCAAGGAACGGACCCTGGTCCGCGTCTTGCGCATCGGACTTCAAAGGCCCATGGTCAGGCTGGTTTTATGGAGCACCAGGCCTAACCCGCATTGAGGTCAAAGCTCACCGGAAGGTCGTGGTCGATTGCACGATCAGCAATCATGTTTGCCAGGTCAGAATCAGAGACCGGACATGTCGGAACAATCTGTTTGAGGGCCTTTACGGCGAGCCCAGTCGATATGAAACTATGGCGCCGCCTCCGAATATTTATGTACTGTTCGATGAGGTTTTCGAGCTCGCGCATGCGCAATCCTTCTTGGACGTACTGAACCCAGCAGTAATCGATCCGGAGCGAGGGCTCATTCACATTGTTTATTTGGCCAGAAATCTTGATGCCGCATTCGCGCGTCGCGCGCCCTGGCCGAGGCAGTCACCGCGGTTCATGAAAAAGATTTAGGTAGGTCGCATCAAAGTCGGCCAGCAACGCCAACCGCTCGAAATCCAGGATAACAATCCTCCTGTCTTTCCAGCTAACCAGGTCCTTTGCTCGAAGTTCCTGCAGCGTCCGGTTCACGTGAACTACAGATAGACCAAGCACGTCGCCCAATTCCGCTTGAGTCAGTGGGATCGCGAACGACTGGTCAGAGGCCAAGCCAACTATTTCTAACCGGATATACAACTCGCAAATTATATGTGCGAGATGCTGTTTGGCGGACCGACGACCGAGGCAGGTTATCCAAGTTCGCTGGATTGAGGCATCGATGGCGGTTGAAAGCCAGAACATCCGGGTAAGATGTGGACTTCTATCCATCGCTGTGAGCAGGTCTTTGTGTCGAATGAAAACTACATCGCACGAGCCCAGCGCGCTCACGCTATGATCCATCATTTTTAGCAGTAAACTATGCAGATCGACAAAGTCTCCCGGGACGTGGATTGCCGTTATTTGACGCTTACCTTCCCGAATGGCCTGGTTTCGAACTGCGAAACCACTCGCGACAAGACAGCTTTCGGCAGGGCGGGAACCCTCCCTGACGATCTCCTCATCGGGTCCGAAAGTTACCGGCCGGACCGGAAGAGCGTCAATAAGCGCGATCTCGTCTGGCGGCAGGGTGTCGCGGCGGTCGAGCATACGAACCAAGAGGTCTTTGCCGAACATCGCGGTCCCTTTTACTAGGTCAGGAATCGAGTTCCAGCGGCTCGCGCCTCGGCTGATCGTGCCAGATGGCCTACCGCAGGTCCCCAGCATCTACAACTTTGCCGGCTGTCGAACACGGATAGAAATGGTTTCTCTTATGGTCGAACTCGTCAATATATCGCTCGCCGGTAATGGGTCCCGGTTGTGAAAGTTTGATCATTGTTCGAGAACCGTTCTCTGCGTTCCGAGCTTCCGAGCCTCCCGATACAGGGTCTCGCGATCGTTACCGTGTTTGCCAAAAAGCTCGCGGATCTGCGGTATTGAAAGGCCAAACTTGTTGGCGAAATAGCGGAACTCAAATTCTCCGTCACTCGCGACGCGGTTTTCGCCGCCAGAACCTCTATTGCTCTTGTCTTCGGCCATTTTGGTGCCTCCCTGCTGGCCTTCAGATCAAGCGCAACGCGGATCAGCGTCTTTTGTTGCTGCTGCTTATTAGAATCACGGTATGTTCTGGAAGCTGATATACGCCGCCGACCAAGACTCGATCCGGTGGCCAAACCGCTGCGTGCCGGCGCCGACCGGCCCGAGACCGCGACGGTCGTCATCATCCTCAGGCGGAGCAAGGTGGAGCGGGTAGCGGGAATCGAACCCGCGCGTTCAGCTTGGGAAGCTGACAAGCTACCATTACATCATACCCGCGCAGCAGCCTCGTTACCACGCAAGCCGGCGTTCGGGCAATCGCTAAGCGTGCATTCGTGCCTTGTCAGCCGCCCGACCGTTACTCCGTCGTGGCAAGGGCATCGTCTACGGCAAAATCCGGCCAGTATTTCGAAATTGCCAGCGTGGCCCCGATTGAAGAGAAATGGCCATAGTCGAAATAGAGAAACTGGCCTGCGTCGGCGTAGGAGCAGCGTCCGGCGCTACAGAGGGATTCGAGCGGATCGATGAAGGTGGCGCCTTTGGTAAATGAGCGCACACGGTTGTTGATGTCGGGATCCATGGCCATCGGCCAGGATGTATCGTCCAGGTTTCCACGCTTTGCGAAGAACGCGATTTTCCGAACATCGGTTATGAACTGAGGAGACTGGCCGATGACAAACACGCGCACACCCAGCTCGCGAAGCGTATCGATCGTTTGCTGGAGACCGTCGAAACTCCTGGCCTCGTAGTCGGTCCACCGGCCGCTGAGCACAACCGTCTTGATGCCAGCGTCCTGAATGACCTTCAAAGCCTGCTGGTTGAACCGCATGCAATCCGGGCGCGCGTAGGAGAAGTAGGAGAGAATCGGCGGACAACCTGCGTAAGTATATTCCACGACGTTGGCCTGTAGTTGATTTGCGTTGGCGTCCAGGCCTGAGACATAGTGGGCGGCGAACGAGTCTCCCCACAACAACACCGTTCTTGAGAAGCCGCGAGTGCGCGTGCAATCCTCGATATTCCAGCTTTCGATCCGGCTGGAGCCCTCGTTGAAACAAGTGCCATTGAGCCAATCCCCGACAGGAATCTGCTGTTGAGCGTAGTCCGGAAACCGTTGCGGGAAGCCGTTGCCGAGCGCCCCGGCCGCCCCGCCAGCGCAAAGAAGAGCGATCGCGCCCGCTGAGAAGGCGAAGATAGGCACCGGGGCGGTGAAGCTCCTTTTCTGCCGAAACGGTTGCTCGATATATTTCCAGGAGAATGCCGCCAGTGCGAAGCTTGCCACCGTCATCGCAACGGTCATCGAGGGTTCGAGTTTTTGCAATGAAAGATAATGCGCGAATGCGTTGATCGGCCAGTGAACAAGATAAAGCGAATACGAGATGAGACCGATGCAGACCAGCGGCCGGACTTCGAGGATGCGGGTAACGACCGTCGAAGGGGTATTCTGGCCGACATAGATGAGGAGGGCCGTTCCGAGGCACGGATACAAAGCGTTGTAGCCCGGGAATGGGTCGCTCTCCGAAATCGTGAAGAAGCCGACGGCGAGAAGGCCAAATCCGGCCAGTCCGACCAGTTCAAGAAGAAACCGGTTGCTCAGGGGTGGGGGTCGTTTCAGCATGAGCACGGCGCCCAGCATAAGCTCCCAGATCCGTGTCGGCAGCAGGTAGAATCCGGCGTTCGGCGCCAGCCATGTCGCCATAACCGCCAGCACGAAGCTGCCGACAATGATCGGCAGGAGTACCGTCAGCCAGCGCTTCCCAAAATAGCGATAGATCAGGAACATCAGGATTGGGGCAAAGATGTAGTACTGCTCTTCGACCGAAAGCGACCACGTGTGCAACAGCGGTCGCAGCTCGGCATCGATCGAGAAATAATTTGACGTTTTCCAAAAATAGATATTCGACCAGAACGTCGAGGCCGCTATGACGCTGAGGCTGAATTCGTGCAGATCTGACGGCAGAAGAATGAACAATGCCGCAATGCAGGTGAGAAGCATGACAAAGATCAGCGCCGGCAGAATGCGCCGGGCACGGCGCCAGTAGAAGCTGACGATCGAGAACTGGCCGCGTTCAAGGTCGTCCAGAAGGCTTCCGGTGATCAGGTAGCCGGATATGACGAAGAAAATATCGACGCCGGTAAAGCCGCCTGGAATTGCCGAGATTCCGAAATGGAACAATACAACCGGCAGTACCGCAACGGCCCGGAGGCCATCGATATCGCGCCTGTACTTCATTCAAGAGGCCCTGTGTTCGCAGATCACGGTGACACAGCGCAATCCGTCCACAACAGGGCGATGAGTCTGGCAGATCGAGATCAACGGGTTACCCTCTGTCCTCCAATTTTGCTGCACTGCAACATAAGTGTCAAGCTTGGCGAACACACAATCCGCAAACCGCCGTGCTGAGCAACTGGATTCAGCGACCACCTTGATGCCAGCGCGGCAAGTGCGTATTTCTGGACCTGTACCCGAATCGGGTTAACCGAATCTGGAGACACGCCTTGTCCGCACTGACGCGCTTTCTTGGCGATACGCCGCTCCGGGTGCTTCTGAAGCTGCTGGTGGTATCGTTCCTCGTCGGCCTGGTGATGAACGCTTTCGGCTGGTCGCCGGCGGATGTGCTCTACGGCATCCGGAATTTCTTCGTCGATCTCTGGAATCTGGGTTTTCGCGCTATTGACCGTTTCCTCGGCTATATCCTGCTGGGCGCAGCGATCGTCATTCCGGCCTTCCTCCTGCTCAGGATCGCCAACTACCGGAAATAGGACATGGTCCCGAACCAGCAGTTCGCAGGATCACGTCAATCGGTCAGGCCTCACGCGAAGCCTGAAGCCACTTCGAACAGGATGGCATGGCGCGCGGCGAGCGCCGCCACGTCAGTCGAATAGCCGCCGCCGATAACGCCGCAGACCGGGATCCCGAGCCAGCGGAAATGACGGATCACCATGGTGTCGCGGGCGCGCAGTCCCTCGTTCGACAGCGACAACCTGCCAAGCCGGTCATCGGCATGGACGTCGACCCCGGCGTTATAGAAGACGATGTCCCAAGGCGCCATGGCGGTGAGTTCCGGCAGGATGGCGCCCAGTCTTTCGAGATAGGCCGCATCGCCAGTGCCGTCGGGCAGCGCGATATCAAGGTCGGAAGCGATCTTGCGCGTCGGATAGTTGCGGTCGCCATGCATGGAAAAGGTGAACACGCGCCGCTCGTCGCCGAGAATATCCGCCGTTCCGTCGCCCTGATGGACGTCGAGATCGACGATCAAGATGTTGCGGGCGGCAGCTTCGGAAAGCAGCACGAGTGAAGCAACCGCAACGTCGTTGAAGGTGCAGAAACCGGCCCCTTGCGCACGCCGCGCATGATGGCTGCCGCCAGCGGTATTGCAGGCGATGCCGTTCAGCAACGCCAGCCGAGCCGCCAGCACCGTGCCGCCCGTTGCGAGTTGCGCCCTGAGCGAGACCCGCGGGCTCACCGGAAAGCCGATCTCGCGCTCGATTTTTTCAGGCACTTCGCAGGCCAGCACCTGATCGACATAACAGGCGGCATGGGCAAGCTTCAGCCATAATGCCGGCGCCGGGCTCGGCATGCTGAGCACCTCGGATACGGCAAGTCCGCGCGCGCTCAAGGCTTCCATCAGCAGTGGGTACTTGCTCATCGGGAAGCGATGGTTGACGGCAAAACCGGCGTCGTAATCGGGATGGTGAACGATCTGCAGGGGCATGAGCGGCAGAGGCCAGAGGCGGGTTTCGGTTGGCCGTAGCGGGATGAGTGGTTGCACGGCGTCGGGAAACTGAGGCACATCGGCTGTTCGATCAAGCCGCAATAGAGGAGCGGATACTGGATCAGGTGCCAGCAACGGCCAATGGCCGGACCTTTCTCGTCACCAACCGCTCGGTGCTCACTATCGCGGTGCCGATGACGCTCGCCTATCTGACGACGCCGCTGCTCGGCATCGTCGACACCGCAGTGGTCGGGCAGTTCGGCGACGCTGCCCTTCTTGGCGGTCTGGCGGCAGGCGCCCTGGTCTTCGACGTCGTCTTCACCTCCTTCAATTTCCTGCGCTCCGGCACGACCGGCCTCGTCGCCCAGGCGTTGGGGCGCGGCGACGAACTGGAGGAACAAGCGGTGTTCTGGCGCGCCGTGCTGATCGCCGTCGTCGCCGGCATCGTGCTTGCCGCGCTTGCGCCGTTGGTTGCCATCGCCGGACAATGGTTCATGGACGCCGAGCCGCGCGTCAGCGAAGCGATGGCGGTCTATATCCGCATCAGGCTGCTCGCTGCGCCGTTCTCGCTGATCAACTACGCCATCCTCGGCTATGTGCTGGGGCGCGGCGAGGGCGGGCTGGGATTGATGCTGCAATTGGTGCTCAACGGCATCAACATCGCGCTCTGCATCCTGCTGGGGCTGGAGCTCGGCTGGGGCGTCGCCGGCGTCGCCTGGGCGACCGTCACCGGTGAGTTCGTCGCGATGCTGCTTGGCCTGGCGATCGTCATCAGGCGTTTCCGGGCGGCACCCCGCCTGCCGCGCCATCGCGTCGTCGACCTGTCGGCATTCTTGCGCATGATGTCGCTCAATCGCGACATCATGATCCGGTCGTTCTCGCTGCTCGCCGCCTTCGCGCTGTTCACCCGCCAGGGCGCACAATTCGGCACGGTGACACTGGCCGCCAACGCCGTGCTGATGAACTTTTTCCTTATCGCCGGTTATTTCCTGGACGGTTTCGCCACGGCAGCCGAACAGCTCGCCGGACGGGCCGTCGGCGCGCACGCCGCTATGCAATTCCGGCAGGCGGTGCGGTTGACCTTGTTCTGGGGCTTCGGGCTGGCGGCCACGGCGACGCTTGTCCTTTTGCTGGGCGGTACCGACCTGATCGCCCTGATCACGACGTCACAAGATGTTCGCGCCGTTGCCGACATCTATCTGCCCTGGGCGGCATTCACCGCGCTCAGCGGCGTGCTGGCGTTTCAGATGGATGGCGTCTTCATTGGCGCGACCTAGTCGCGCGACATGCGCAACATGATGCTTCTGTCGTTCCTCATCTTCAGCGGTGCGCTGCTCGTCCTGGCGCCGGCCTTCGGCAATCACGGCCTATGGGCGGCGCTGCATGTCTTCCTGCTGGTGCGTGGCTTCAGCCTGCTTGCCATTTTGCGCTTGCGGATGCGGACGGCGTTTTAGCCAGTGTCCTAGGTCAACTTTCGCGCAGGGTGGAAAGCGATCCTATTCTCCATAAGTTCTGGCGTCAGCGGACCGCTTGCACTTCCAGTCGATTTCGTTACGTTTTTCGGCAGCTTGATGCAGCAATTGTTCTGGGGGAAGCCTGTGCGAAGTTACCTGCCATACGTCTTAGGCGCGGCGCTGGGGCTGCTCGTTGCGTTCATTCTTTCCGCAATTTTGGGCGTCGGCGGAACTGCTCAGTTGCTTCTTTTTGGATTGTTGCCTGCTATCGGCGGCGCCGCCTGCGAGCGGATCGTCAGTCGCAATTGACCCTGGACGAATGAGCGCAAAGGGGTTGTGAACGGATGCGTCTCGAACTGAAACATTACGCTTTAAAGCGCAATTTAGAGTTGCTTCGACGCCCAGAAGTCGAGGCGGCTGTCACGTAGATCGCGTACAGATTTGAGCCGCTCTTTTTCCACGAAGCGGACCATCCCTGCAAGAATGCGGCCCGGCAGCGAAGGTCCGGCATAGATCATGCCGGTGTAGAGTTGGACGAGATCGGCGCCGGCACGGATCTTTTCCAGTGCCGTCTCAGCGGTAGAGACGCCGCCGACGCCGATGATGGCGCGGTTCGGGCCAAGCAGTTTGCGCATCTTGGCCAACACGATGGTCGAGCGCTCGAACAACGGTTTTCCCGAAAGCCCGCCGGCCTCGCCGGCAAATTCGGCGTTGCGCAGATCCGGTCGCGCAATCGTGGTGTTGGAGACGATGATGCCGTCGATTGCCTTGTCGGTGACCTCGGCGGCGATGTCTTCCAACTCGGCCTCGACCAGGTCCGGCGCGATCTTGAGGAAAACGGGCGGTTGCGCCGCCGCGGCCGCACGGGCGGCTATGACGCGCGAAAGGAGATCGCCGAGCTGCTGCCGCGCCTGCATGTTGCGCAGGCCGGGTGTGTTTGGCGACGAGATGTTGACCGTCAGATAGGTGGCGTATGGCGCAAACCTGATAACGCCGCGTTCATAGTCGCTGACGCGGTCTGTGCTGTCCTTGTTGGCGCCGATGTTGACGCCGACGATGCCGGGCCGACCCTTGCGGGCGGCAAGCCGTTTCTCAGCGGCTTCGTGCCCCTCATTGTTGAAGCCCAGCCGATTGATCACCGCTTCGTCCGATGTCAGCCGGAAGATACGCGGCTTCGGGTTGCCCGCCTGTGGCAGCGGCGTGATCGTGCCGACCTCCGCAAAACCGAAGCCGAGGCCAAGCAGGGCATCGGCAACCTCGGCGTTCTTGTCGTAGCCGGCAGCCATGCCGAGCGGATTGGGGAAATCGATGCCGCAGACGCTGACTTTCAGGCTGGCGTCACGTAAGGGGCGCCGGGCAACCGGCAGCCCGCATTTCAGCGCGGCGATCGACAGGCCGTGGGCGGCTTCAGGATCGAATGCGAACAGGAGCCTCTGGCCGAGCCGGTCAAACACGCTCATTCGGTCTCCAACGCCGGGAATTGGTGCAGGCCGTCGCTGCCGAGCGGCAATGGTTGCACCCAGACGACGGTCTTCAGCTCGAGCGGCCCGTAAAGATGCGGGAACAGCGCGCCGCCGCGCGAGACCTCGTATTTCAGCGCATCACCCAGCTTAGCTCCATCGATGGCGACCAGCAGCAGCCCGGTCTGGCCGGCAAAGTGTTTTGCTGCCGTTTCCTTGGCCTGCCCGGCGGTGGAAAAATGGATGAAGCCGTCGGCGACGTCGATCGGCGCGCCGATGAAGCGGCCATTTCTTTCGGCCTCGCGCCACAGCGGTTCAGGTACTATCTTGTAGATAATCTGAGACATGATTGCGCTATAGTCCGAACCAACCATGCGGGGAAGGGTGCGCCAGAGTTCTTCCCCATTTCCGGCGCAAACATGCGATAATTGCGCTAGCTAGCCTATGGAGGACAATATGCGTCCGCAGCACGTCTTGATTCCCGCAGCGCTCGTCTCGCTCGTCGCGGCATCGGCGTTTTCCGAGGAAGCCGACCGCTACCGGCTGGAAAAGTCGGCCAACGGCTATGTCCGCATGGACACGCAGACCGGTGCGATGTCGATCTGCGAGGAACGTTCCGGCCAGCTCGTCTGCAAGATGGCGGCCGACGAACGCGCCGCCTTCCAGGACGAGGTCGACCGACTGCAAAGTTCGGTCAAAGCGCTCGACGAGCGCGTCGTCAAGCTCGAAAACTCACTGTCCGCCCGCCTCGAGTCGACCTTGCCCAGCGAAGAGGATTTCAACAAGACGATGGGCTACATGGAGCGCTTCCTGCGCGGCTTCATGGGTATCGTCAAGGACCTGGAAAAGGACAGCGGCGAAGATGGCGCCAAGCCCAATTCGCAAAAAACCTGAGCACCATGCGCCGGGAACCCGGCGCATGGCCTTTGCCGCTTGAAAACGGCTGGTATCGCCGCATATTCGTTCGACAGATCCCGCAAGAAGCAGACAATCATCAATGGGATTCGGGGAGGGTCATGTGCCGTCAGGCTACACTTTCGTCATCGCCGACGACCATCCGCTTTTTCGCGGCGCGCTGAGAGAGGCGCTTGCCGGCGTCGGCAATGTTGCCGGCATTCATGAGGCCGGCGATTTCGAAAGCGCCAAGGCGCTGGTCTTGTCCAATGAGGATGTCGATCTGGTGTTGCTCGACCTGTCGATGCCGGGCGCGAGCGGCCTTTCCGGTCTGATCTCGCTGCGCGGCATCCATCCGACGGTGCCGCTGGTGGTGGTATCGGCGCATGACGATCCGGTGACCATCCGGCGCGCACTCGACCTCGGCGCTTCGGGTTTCATCTCCAAATCGGCCAGCATGGAGGAGATCCGCAGCGCCGTGCGGTCGGTGCTTGCCGGCGACATCGCCGCGCCTACGGGTATCGATCTCGGCGTCGAGCGCGATCCCGAAATCTCCGATCTGATCAAGCGGCTGCAGGCGCTGACGCCACAACAGACGCGCGTGCTTGGCATGCTCGCGGAAGGACTACTCAACAAGCAGATCGCCTACGAACTCGGAGTCTCCGAAGCGACGATCAAGGCGCATGTCTCGGCCATTCTGCAAAAGCTTGGCGTCGATAGCCGCACCCAGGCGGTGATCCTGCTGTCCAAGATCGGCAGCGACCCTCTACCGGCAGCCAGCTGAGCTCGGCATGCAGATCGACACCGTTACTCGGCCGCCGATGCCAGCGGCCTGACCCTGGCCATCATCGAGCGCAGCACCGCTGGTTTTAGCGGTTTGTTCATCACCGGCACGTCGAGCCTGCCGGCACTGGCGCGCACCTCGCTCGATCGGTCGGCGGTTACCAGCACGGCCGGCATGTCCTGGCCGTGTATCGCGCGCAGTTTAGCGATCACTTCGAGACCGGTCTCGCCGTCGAGATGGTAGTCGGCAAGCACGATGTCGGGGCGACGCATTCCGGACCCCTCGATAGTCTCCGAGCCCGAAAACGTCTCGACGCTGCAGCCCCAGCCTTCGAGCAATAGCCGCATGCCGTCGAGGATGCGGGCGTCGTTGTCGATGCAGAGCACGCGGAGCCCGGCAAGCGAAGCAGCAGTGCGGACCGGCACCTTCGCCGCGACCTCGCGCCGCGGCTCCTGCGCTGCCGCGACCGGCAGAATGACGGAAAAGCGCGTACCTTTGCCTGGATTCGAAAAGATCCGGATTTCCAGGCGCAAGACGCGAGCGATTCGGTCGACGATGGAGAGGCCGAGGCCGAGTCCTTCGGCCTCGCGCGCACCCTCGTCGAGCCGGGTGAATTCGCGGAAGACCGTGTTCAGCTTGTCGCCGGCAATGCCGATGCCGGTGTCGATCACCTGTATCTCGACCAGTTCGCCGCGCCGCCGCACCCCGACCAGGACGTGGCCGCGGCGCGTGTATTTGATGGCGTTGGACACGAGGTTCTGGATCAGGCGGCGTAGGAGATTGCGATCGGTCATCACGCTGAGCGACGACGGCATGATCGTCAGGCCGAGCTTCCTCTCGGAGGCGAGCGGCTGGAAGTCGTTGCCGATCTGCCGCAGCAACTCGCCCAGTCTGAAGACAGTGTCGTCCGGTTTCATCGCGCCGGCATCGAGACGAGAGATATCGAGCACCGCGCCGAGAATGGTCTCGACCGATTCCAGCGAGGATTCGATGTTGACCGCGGCCTTGCCGGCCGGGCCTTTGCCGGCCTTTTCGATCAGTGACGAGCAGTAGAGCCGTGCGGCGTTCAGGGGTTGCAGGATATCGTGGCCGGCGGCGGCGAGGAAGCGCGTCTTGCCGAGATTGGCCTCCTCTGCCAGCATCTGCGCCTGTGCCAGCTCCTCATTGACGCGGGTCAGTTCGACGGTGCGGTCCTTGACGCGCTGCTCGAGCGATTCATTGGCGCGCTTGAGCGCCAGATCCTGCTCGACGCGTCCGGAGATGTCGGCATAGGTGGCGACGATGCCACCGTCAGGCATCGGGTTGGAGCGTAATTCAAGGATGCGGCCGCTGGTCTTCAGCTCCATCTGCCAGGGGCTGACGAAACTGGTGAGGCGGTTGAGCATCGCCACCCGCTGGTCGGCCGGAATATCGCCACGCTCGGCAAGGTGGCGCAGGATGCGATCGAGCGAAACGCCGACCTGACCCATTTCATCGGGCAGATCGAACAGCGCCCGATACTGGCGGTTCCAGCAGATCAGCCGGAAGTCCCTGTCGAAGACGGTGATGCCCTGCTCCATCTGGTCGAGCGCGATCTGCAGCAGGTCGCGGTTGTGCTGCAGCGCCTCGGTGGCGTCGTCGAGCAGGCGGAAGGCATCCTTGGATTCGCGGTCGTTACGGCGCAGCAGCAGCGAAAGGATCAGCCGCGCCGAAGATGAGCCGACGGCACTCGCCAGAAGCTGCTCGGAGAAACGGATGACGTCCATGCTGGCCTGCTCGTTGCCGTGCAACGGAGCACCACTGCTCTCTTCGAACGTTTGAAAGGATCGCTCGGTACGTTCGACGCCTAGATAGCGCGCGATAGTGTCCTTGAGGTCATTGACGGTGACAGTGGTGCGGAAGCGGCGCAGGCTCGGCATCGGGCTCGCCTCGCGCGGCACGAAGATCGACGCCTGGATGCGTTCCAGCGGCACCGAAGCGCGCGACAGCGAGCCGAGCACGAAGAACAGCGTGTTGATCGACAGGCTCCACAAGACCCCGTGGTTCAGCGGCTCGGCGACGGTGCCGAACAGCGCTTGCGGCCGCAACGCTTCGAAACCGAACAGGCCGTGGACGACGATGCCGGTATCGGAGGCAGCCAGCGACGGCAGCAGCAGCGTGTAGCTCCAGACGACGATGCCGGCGACCATGCCCAGTGCGGCACCCCTGCCGTTGGCGCCGCGCCAGATCAACCCGCCGATCAATGCCGGCGCGAACTGCGCGATCGCGGCGAACGACATCAGGCCGATCGAGGAGAGCCGCGCGCTGTCGGTGCTCTCGCGATAGTAGAGGAAGGCAATGAACAGCATGATGAAGATCGCCGCCCGCCGCACGTTGAGGATCAGCGTCGACCAATCCTCGTTCTCGGAAGTCGTGGTCCTGAGCAGGCGGCGCACGAACAGCGGAATGACGAGGTCGTTGGAGATCATGATCGACAGCGCGACGCTTTCGACGATCACCATCGCGGTCGCCGCCGACAGGCCGCCGATGAACGCCGCCATGGCCAACAGATCGTGACCGCTGAGCAGCGGCAGCGACAGGACGTAGAGATCGCTGCTGGTTCTGGTGCCGACCAGCGCCAGGCCGGCAAGCGCAATCGGCAGCACGAAAAGGTTGATCGCCACCAGGTAGAGCGGAAACACCCATGTCGCGGTGCGCAGTTCGGCCTCGCTGCGGTTCTCGACGATGGTGACGTAGAACTGGCGCGGCAGCATGATGATGGCGAAACCGCTCAAACATGTCAGCACCAGCCAGGTGGCGAGCGATGTGCTGTAGCTCATCGCCTGCTGCACTTGCGTATTCTCGGCGAGCTTGTCGACCATATCGCCTGGGCCGCCGAAGATCAGGAAGGTTACCATCAGGCCGATCGCCAGGAAGGCGGCGAGCTTGACCACGGTTTCGACCGCCACCGCCAGCACCAGTCCGTCCTGGTGCTCGGTGGCATCGGCGTGGCGCGTGCCGAACAGCACCGCAAACAGCGCAAGCAGCATGGCGACGACGAGTGAGATGTCGCTGAGGAAGGGATCGAAAGAGGGCGGCGAGCCGGTATAATGCTCGACCATCAGGCTGACCGAGCCGGAAATCGCCTTCAACTGCAGCGCCATATAGGGCACCGCGCCGATCGTCGCGATCAGCGTGGCGATCGCCGCTACGGCAAAACTCTTGCCGTAGCGGGCACCGAGGAAATCGGCGATCGACGTGATCTTCTCGGTCTTGGCCAGCCTGACGATGCGCCGAAGCAACGGAAAGCCGAACACGAACACCAGCACCGGTCCGGTATAGATGCCGAGGAATTCAAGGCCGCGCTCGGAGGAAAGGCCGACCGAACCGAAGAAGGTCCATGAGGTACAGTAGATGGCCAGGCTGAGCGCATAGATAAAGGGGCGGGCCTTGCCAGGCCCGGATGGCACCGAGCGTCGGTCGCCGAGACTGGCGATGACGAACAGCAACGTCACATAGGCGATCGCGATGATGACGATGAACCAGCCCTGCACGGCCTGAAAATCCTCCCTTGCCGATTTTGCACCCGGCTTGCTGAGACGCAATCACAGCTTGGCGATCAAGTCCATCGCGGCTTTCGGCGCAGGATGGCAGCGGCTTCGACGATCCTGGCCGGTGGAAACCGTCTTTTGCGCATGTTGCAACCGGAGGTTTTTGCTATTGTGGCGTGGGCCGGACGAAGCGGGCAGAGGCGCCGGCACGGTCCGTCATGACAGGAGGGTCGAATGCTGAAAGAATTCCAGGAGTTCATTTCCCGGGGCAACGTGATGGACCTGGCCGTCGGCGTCATTATCGGCGCCGCCTTCGGCAGAATCGTCGATTCGCTGGTCAACGACATCATCATGCCCATCGTGGGCGCGATTTTGGGCGGACTGGACTTCAACAATTACTTCTTCGCACTGTCCTCTGCCGTCAACGCGACCTCGCTGGCCGAAGCCAAGAAGCAGGGCGCCGTTTTCGCTTATGGCAGCTTTATCACCGTGGTGCTGAACTTCATCATTCTCGCCTTCATCATCTTCTTGATGGTCAAGGCGGTGAATAATCTCCGCAGGCGGCTAGAACAGCAGAAGTCCGCCACCCCTACGGCTCCGCCGGCCGATGTCGCGCTGCTCACCGAAATTCGCGATCTCCTCGCCAGGAAATAATCCGAAGGCAGTTCGCTGGACAAAAACCCCGGTCGTTTTCGGCCGGGTTTTTCTGTTTTCGCCTGCCGCAAAACACGCTAGCAGTCCGGAAGACGAAAACGGATCTATCATGACCTTGATCGAGAATTTGCGCGCCGAGGCTCGGGCCGCGCCGGAAAGCGGCATTGTCGCCGTCATGAACCGCGGTCGCGACCGCGACGGCATGATCCCGCTCTGGGCCGGCGAGGGCGACCTGCCGACGCCCGCCTTCATCACCGATGCCGCTGCCCGGGCGCTGGCCGGCGGCGAGACCTTCTATACCTGGCAGAGAGGCATCCCCGAACTGAGGCAGGCGCTCGCCCGCTATTACGTCCGGCATTTCGGCAAGAGCTTCGCCGAGGAAGAATTCATCGTCACCGGTTCGGGCATGCATGCCATCCAGCTGGCGCTCGACGCCGTCGCCGGCACCGGCGACGAGGTCGTCTATCTGTCGCCGGCCTGGCCGAACTTTGCCGCTGCCGCCAGCCTGGCGGGCGCCGTCCCGGTCGCGGTCACGCTCGACCAGTCCGGCAATGGCTGGTCCTGCGACGTCGGCAAGATCGAGGCGGCGATCACGCCAAGGACAAAGGCGCTGTTCGTCAACACGCCGTCCAACCCGACCGGCTGGACTGCCGACAGGGAGACGCTGCAGACGATCCTCGACCTTGCCCGCGAAAGGGGCCTGTGGATCATCGCCGACGAAATCTATTCGCTGTTCCACTACGGCGACACTCGCGCGCCGTCCTTCATCGACATCATGACCGACGAGGATCGTATCCTGTTCGTCAACAGTTTTTCCAAGAACTGGGCGATGACCGGCTGGCGCGTCGGCTGGATCAAGATCCATCCTTCACTGCAGCAGGTGTTCGAGAATCTGGTCCAGTATTCGACCTCAGGCGTCGCCCAGTTCATGCAGCGCGGCGCCGTTGTCGCGCTCGATGAGGGCGATGCCTTCATCGCTGAGCAGGTGGAGCGGGCAAGGGCTGCGCGTGACCTGGTCTGCGGCATCCTGGCTGCAACCGGCAGGGCGCGCTTCACCGTGCCGCAAGGCGCGTTCTATCTGTTCTTCGCGGTCGACGGCATCACCGATTCACGCGCCGCCGCCTTCGACATGGTCGACCGCGCCAATGTCGGTCTGGCGCCCGGAACCGCATTCGGCCCCGGCGGCGAAGCCTTCCTAAGGCTGTGCTTCCACCGCCGCCTCGACCAGCTCGAAGAAGCGGCGCACCGGCTGGCGAAGTGGATGAAGACTGTTTGAGTTGCCTGGAACCCGAGTTGAAACTCGGGCTTCAGCCGCCAGACTTCGGCACCAGCAACGGAATGACGCGGTCGCTCTCGGCTACTGAAGGCCCGCCCGCCGAGCCGTAAGGAATGCCCAAAGCATCCCAGGTCTCGACCAGCGCGTCCTGAAGTTGCGCGATCAACTGATCCGAATGGAACGGCGTCGGCGTGATGCGCAGCCGCTCCGTGCCGCGCGGCACGGTCGGGTAGTTGATCGGCTGGATGTAGATGCCATGGACGCCGAGCAGGCGGTCGCTGGCCATCTTGCAGAGCTCGGGGTCGCCGACCAGAAGCGGCACGATATGGGTGGCGGACTCCATCACCGGCAGGCCGGCGGCACCAAGTATCTCCTTGGTCCGTATCGCTTGGCGCTGCTGCGCGTCGCGCTCGGCCTGCGAGCGCTTCAGATGGCGGATCGACGTGGTCGCCGCGGCGGCGATGGCCGGCGGCAGCGCCGTGGTGAAAATGAAGCCCGGCGCATAAGATCGCACGGCGTCGATCACGGCACTTGTGCCGGTGATATAGCCGCCGAGCGTGCCGAATGCCTTGGCCAGCGTGCCTTCGATGATGTCGATACGGTCGGCCAGCCCTTCGCGCTCGGTGATGCCGCCGCCGCGCGGTCCGTACATGCCAACGGCATGGACCTCGTCGATATAGGTCATGGCATTATAGCGCTCGGCGAGATCGACGATCTGCTTGATCGGCGCGATGTCGCCATCCATCGAATAGACGCTCTCGAAGACGATCAGTTTGGCGCGCTCACGGCCCGCCGCCTGCAGCAGGCTTTCGAGATGCGCAACGTCGTTGTGGCGAAAGATCTTCTTCTCGGCGCCCGAGCGGCGCACGCCCTCGATCATCGAGGCGTGGTTGAGTTCGTCCGAGACGATCAGGCAATTGGGCAGGAGCCGCGCAATGGTCGAGATCGAGGCTTCGTTGGAGACGAAACCGGAGGTGAAGACCAGTGCGGCTTCCTTGTCGTGCAGGTCGGCCAGTTCCAGTTCAAGCTCGACCAGCGGGTTGCTGGTGCCGGAGATGTTGCGGGTGCCGCCGGCGCCAGATCCCATCTTGCCGGCAGCGTTCTGCATTGCGGTGATGACATCTGGATGCTGGCCCATGCCGAGATAGTCGTTGGAGCACCAGACGGTGATTTCCTGGGCGCGGCCGTTGGCTCGCCAGATGGCACGAGGAAATTTTCCCACGATGCGCTCGAGGTCGGCGAAGATGCGGTAGCGACGCTCTGCATGGAGTTGGTCGATCGCATCTTCGAAGAACCGCTGGTAGTTCATATCGGCTTCCCAATTTTTGCGAGGGATCATAATCATTGCCCTATTCGACGTCCACCTGCCCTTTTTGGTCAAAATGCCACGCCCAAAGCCTGTTCCTAACGAGCACGGATCATGGCCTATTCCCTTGATGTGCATGAATTTTGTTTCAAAACGATGCCACGCGCCGATGAGACCGGTTACCGCCGATACTGATGGGCATGTACTAATGGCCTAGCGGCAGTCTTTCCAGTAAGGCGGGTGTTGAGACAGTTCCCGACAAATCTTGAGCAGCGAGGACATGGGATGACGGTTTTGGTGACAGGCGGTGCCGGCTATATCGGCAGCCATATGGTCTGGGAGCTGCTGGACGCGGGCGAGAGCGTCGTCGTCCTCGACCGGCTTTCTACCGGTTTCGAATGGGCGGTGGCGCCAGAAGCAAAGCTCGTCGTCGGCGATGTCGCTGACAAGGAGCTGGTCGGTTCGATCATCCGCGACAACAAGGTCGACGCGATCATCCATTTCGCCGGCTCCATCGTGGTTCCTGAATCGGTTGCCGACCCGCTCGGCTATTACGAGAACAACACTTGCAAGACGCGGACGCTGATCGAGACCGCGGTGCGCGAAGGCGTGCCCAATTTCATCTTTTCCTCGACCGCCGCCGTCTATGGTGGCGCCGGGCTGGAACCGGTGCGCGAGGATGCCCGCCTTGCACCGGAATCGCCCTACGGCCTGTCCAAGCTGATGAGCGAATGGATGCTGCGCGACGCCGCAATTGCCTACGGCTTGCGCTATACGGCGCTGCGCTATTTCAACGTTGCCGGCGCAGATCCGAAGGGCCGCACCGGCCAGTCGACGCCGGGCGCCACGCATCTGATCAAGGTCGCCGCCGAGACGGCGCTCGGCAAGCGTCCCTTCATGCAGGTGTTCGGCACCGACTATCCGACACCCGACGGCACCTGCATGCGCGACTATATCCATGTCAGCGATCTGGCGGCAGCGCATCGGCTGGCGCTCGAGCGGCTGCGCGCCGGCGGGATCAGCCTCGTCGCCAATTGCGGCTACAGCCACGGCTATTCGGTGCTCGAGGTGATCGACAGCGTTCGCCGCGTCTTTGGTTATGATTTCGAGGTCCGGATGGGCGAGCGTCGTCCGGGCGACGCCGCAGCTGTGGTTGCCAATTCGGAGCTGGCGCGCCGCGAACTCGGCTGGACCCCGCAGCGCGACGACCTCGACCAGATTGTCGCCGACGCGCTCGCCTGGGAGCGCATCCTGACCGGCAAGAATTCGGCGCGGAGCTGAGATCGTTTCGGGGGCGGCATGAAGGTATTGGTCCTTGGCGCTGGCGTCGTCGGCACGGCCGCTGCCTATTATCTGGCCAGCGACGGCCACGAGGTGACCGTGATCGAGCGCCATCCGGCAGCGGCGCGCGGCACCAGCCAATCGAATGCCGGGCTGGTGTCGCCAGGCGACGCCACCGCCTGGGCCTCGCCCGCCGCGCTGAAAACATTCCTGCGCGGCCTCTACAACCACGATCTCGGCATCAAGGTGCGGCTGCGCTTCGATCCCTATTTTCTCGCCTGGAGCCTGCGCTTCCTCAGGCAGTGCACGCAGGCACGGCTGCGCGCAAACAGCCAGGTCAAGCTCCGCCTGGCGCTTTATTCGCGCGACTGCATCAACGCCATCTCCGCCGACACCGGCATCCACTATGATGAGCGCAAGAAGGGCATCCTCTATTTCTTCCGCTCGCAGCAGAGTTTTGATAGCGGCACCGACAATTACCGCTATCTCGCCGAACACGGCCTGCCGATCGAGATCGTCGGCCGCGACCGGCTGGTCGAGCTCGAGCCCGGCCTTGCCGAGGCCAAAGACAAAATAGCCGGCGGCGTTTATTCGCCGATCGACCAGACCGGCGACTCCAGCCAATTCACCCAAAACCTCGCTGCCTATGCGGCCGAGAAACTCGGCGTCCAATTCCTCTACGGCACATCAGTCGAAGGCCTCGACATCGAAGGCGATCGGGTGCGCGCGGTGATGACCTCGGTCGGCCCGGTCGCCGGCGACGCAATGGTCATATCGATGGGACCGGAAAGCGGCCTGCTTGGCCGCCGCTACGGCATCGACCTACCGGTCTATCCAGTGAAGGGCTACACCGCGACGATCCCGCTGGAGGACGAGAGCAAGGGGCCGACCATGGGCGGCGCCGACGAGGACCAGCTCATCGCCTATTCCCGGCTCGGCAACCGGCTGCGGCTCGCCTCGACCGCCGAGTTCGCCGGCTTCGACCGCAGTCACAAGCCGAGCGATTTCGCGGCCATGTTCAGGACCGGCAAGGAGCTTTTCCCGGGCGCCTTCGACGAGAAGAAGGCCGAACTTTGGGCCGGTCTGCGGCCAATGATGCCGAACTCGGTGCCGGTCATCGGCCGGGCCCGCTACAGCAATCTCTATCTCGACACCGGTCATGGCCATGTCGGCTGGACCATGGCCTGCGGCTCGGGAAAATTCCTCGCCGATCTGGTCGCCGGCCGCAAGCCGGAGATCGACCCGCAAGGGTTGGTCTACAAGGGCTAATGAGCGCGGCGCCCTGTCAGCATCATGTCTGTTTTCGGCCCTGCGCGTCGACCGCCGCATGCCACGAGCGTGCATAGTTCGCCCAGGCTGGATCGGCCGGCGGTTCGATCCGTTCGCCCGTGCCTTGGACCATTCTTTGGTCCGCCGCCAGCAAGGCTGCGCCGATGCTGGTTCCGGTTGCTGCCTCGGACGCGATGACGGGGCGCCCTGTCGCTGCAGCGAGCATGCGCGTGAAAAGCCGGTTGCGGGCGAATGGGCCTTCGACGATAGCAGGGCCGTCGGCGCCGATCAGATCGAGGCAGGTCGCGGTCATCAGCGCCAGATAGAAAGAGACGGCGGCAAAGCGCTGGCCGTTGTTGATGCAGTCGGTGTTGACCCATGTAGCAACGTGGTGCGGAAACGGCCCCGAGCCCCGTTGCGTGGCCGGCAGCAGCAGGGCCGCTCTGGCGAACACCGCCTGGACATCCTCGTCGGTCCAGCCTTCCGATTGGCCTTCCGTCAGCAGCGAAAACTCACGGCCTCCCATGAAACGCGCCGAGGGCACGGGATCGCCGAGCGCATTGACGTTGACCAATGTGTCGCGTGCCGGGTCGAGCGCGATCTTGTTGCCGCCGACCGCCATCGACACCACCCAGGTGCCGGTTGAGACGACCGAGAAAGGCGGTTTGTCGGACAGAAGATGCGGCAGCAGCGAAGCGTTGGAATCGTGCAGACCGCAGAATACCGGTGTCTGCGGATCGAGCCCGGTTAGCTTGGCAAGGGCGGGCAGGATCGGGCCGAGGCGGTGCTTCGCCGGCCGCACCGGTGCCATCAGCCGGCGCCATTCCATCCGGTCGACCAGCGATGAAAAATCCGCTCTCCAGGGGTTCCACAGATCGGTGTGGCAGCCGAGCGAGGTCACCTCGTTGGCAGCGACGCCGGTCAGCCGCAGCGTCCAGTATTGCGGGTACATCAGGATCGCGGCGGCCTTGGCGAACTCCGCTGGGAAACTCTTCTGCTGCCAGAAGAACTGCGCGCCGAGATTGAGGCCGAGCGGCAAGCGCGGCGTGCCCGTCTCAGCGAAGGCCGGACGGATCGCGTCATAGTCCTTGGCGAGGGCGTCGGGTCCGGCGAATTCATAGTCGAGCACCGGCAGCGCCAGCTCACCGGCAGCGTCCACCAGCACGCCTGTCGCGCCATGGGTGGTGATCGATATCGCGTCGATGCGCTGCTCGCGATTGATCCCGGCGAAGCTGTCGAGGATGAACGACCACAGAAGCTCGACATCGTGGTGCGGGTAGAGGCCGTCAGCGACGGGCGCGTTCGCCATGCGACGCAGCGCGACTTCGCGCATATCGGCAAGATCGACCAGCGCCACCTTGGCATTGGTCTTGCCGATATCGATAACGGCGACGTGACGGGTCATTCCATATGGAACATTGTTTCCAGCGGCACTGCCACCGGCTCGTTGTTTGGCTTGGTTTCCATGATGTTGGCCATCTCGGCCCACCAGCGCTGCATCACCGGGTGCTTCGGCAATTCGTCCGTGCCGTGGCCGTCGCCCCGCCACAACACGCCGAACAAAATGTTCGTCTCTTCATCGAGATGGATCGAATAATCGGAAACGCCGGCCTGTTTGAGCAGTGCCACCAGCGACGGCCAGATGTCATCGTGTCGCCTTTTGTATTCGGCCTTCATGCCGGGATTGAGCTTCATCTTGAATGCGTATTTCTCGGCCATCAGGTGAAGCGCTCCCGCCGCACTCTTCGCCAGACGATAGGCAACGCGATGACGATGATCAGCAGCAGGCCGATGAAGATCGACATGACGATGCCGGGCACGTTGAGCAGGCCGAGGCCGAAGGTGACCAGCCCCATGATGAAGGCGGCCAGCACCACGCCCACTATGCTGCCGGCGCCGCCCAGGATGCTGACGCCGCCAAGCACCACCATGGTGATGACTTCCAATTCGTAACCTTGCGCGATCGACGGCCGGGTCGAGCCGAGGCGCGAGGTGATCAGCACCGAAGCGATGCCCGCCATCAGGCCGGTCAGGCAGAACAGGATGAACTTGATGCGGCCGACGCGCACGCCGGAAAACTGTGCCGCAACCGGGTTGTTGCCGATGGCGAAGACGCGGCGGCCGAAGCTCGTCCGGTGCAGCACGAACCAGTAGATGACAGCCGCGACGAGGAAGAGCGTCAGTTCGAACGACACCACCCACCAGACATAGCCCTGACCGAAGAAGGCGAAGCTCGGGGGATAGCCTTTGTAGGCCTGGTCGCCGAGAACGATGAAGGCGATGCCGCGAAACAGGCTCATCGTGCCGATGGTGACGACGATCGACGGCAGGCCGAGCTTGGTGACGAGCAGCCCGTTGAAGGCGCCGCAGCCGAGCCCGACCAGGATACCGATCGCCACCAGCACCGGCGTGCCGGCGCCGGCCTGCACCGCCATGCCCATCATCGTCGAAGCGAGTGCAATGATGGCGGCGACCGAGAGGTCGATCTCACCGGAAATGATCAGCAGCGCCATGGCGAGCGCGATCAGCGCCTTTTCGGTGAAGTTGAAGGTCAGGTCCGACAGCGACCACGCGTCGAGGAAATAGGGCGAGGCGAAGCTGTTGACGGCGAAGATGGCGACTGCCACCGCCACCAGCAGCGCCTCCCATGAGAAGATCGCCGAAGTGAATGGCTTATCGAGCCGGTCGGGAATGTGGCGTGGGGCAGGGGTGTCGGTCATGCCGCTTCCGCCTTTTTGAGGATGATGCGGCCTTGCCGGCGTTCGCCGCGCGCGTTGAGCACCACGGCGAGGATGATGGCGCTGCCCGAAATCGCCATCTGCCAGAACGGCGAGATGTTGATGACCGGCAACGCGTTAGAGATGATGCCGAGGAACAGCGCGCCGAGCACCGCACCGCCGACCGAGCCGATGCCGCCGGCGATCGAGATGCCGCCGATGACGCAGGCGGCGATGATGTTGAGCTCGTAGCCGTTGGCGACCTCGACCGAGGCGATGACGTAGCGCGAAATCCAGAGATAACCGCAGAGACCGCCGATCATCCCCGAGATGCAGAAGACGACGAACTTGGTTCGGCCGACATCGATGCCGGCGTAGACCGATGCGGTCGGGTTGACGCCGATGGCGTAGATCGAGCGGCCGAGCGCGGTGCGCGTCATCAAGAGGAAGAACAGGGCAATGACCAGTATGGCGATCCACGACAGGACGGGAATGCCGAAGAAAGCAGCGCGCTGCAGACCGATAAAATCAGGGCTCATCTGATCGGCATTGACCCAGGCGCCGCCTGAAATGACGAAGGTGGCGCCGCGGTAAATGGTGAGCGTGCCGAGCGTCACCACGATCGAGGGAATGTTCAGCCGCCACACCAGCAGGCCGTTGATCGCGCCGAGCAACAGGCCGACCAAAAGTGCGATGACGATCAGCAGCGGGATCGGGATCGCCGGATGGGCGGCGTTCAGCATCGCCACCACCATGCCGGTGAAGCAGAGGTTGGACGCCATCGACAGGTCGATCGAGCGGGTCAGGATCACCACCATCTGTCCTAGCGCGAGGATCATCAGGATCGAGGTGTCGTTGAACACCTGGCGCAGATTTCCGAAGGCGGCAAAGCCCGGAAAGCGCATCGAGATCAGTCCGATCAGCACGACGATGGCCGCGAGCAGCCAGACTTCGCGATATTTGAGAAAGGCCTTCATGCCGCGATCCCCGCTGCCGTCTTGACCAGCGTTTCCGCGTCGAGCCCTTTATTGTCATAGACCAAGGCGATACGGCCCTCGCGCATGACGACGACGCGGTCGGACATGCCGAGGATTTCGGGCAGTTCGGACGACACCATGATCACCGACAGGCCTTGCGCGACGAGCTCGGCCATGAAGCCGTGCACGGCGGCTTTCGAGCCGATATCGATGCCTTTGGTGGGCTCGTCGAGGATGATCACCTTGGGCGCAGTCGCCAGCCATTTGGCGATGACGATCTTCTGCTGGTTGCCGCCCGAAAGCGTGCCGACGTCCTGGCTGAGCGAAGAGGCGCGCAAATCGAGCCGCTCGGTGTAGGAACGGGCCAGCGCGAACTCCTCCGCCAGCCGCAGCATGCCCGATTTGGATGTGCGCTTGAGTGAGGGCAGCGAGATATTCTGGAAGATCGGCAGGCCGATCACCACGCCCTGCTTGCCGCGTTCTTCCGGCACATAGACGATGCCGGCGTCGATCGAATCCGCCGCCGATTTCGGCGCGATCGCTTTTCCCTCGAGCGTGATCGTGCCGCTGCTGGTGCGGGTGATGCCTGATATTGCCTGCATCACTTCGCTGCGGCCAGCACCGACAAGGCCGTAGAAGCCGAGGATTTCGCCCTTGTGCAGCTCGAAGCCGATGTCGTCGAACTCGGTTGGATGCGACAGGCCGGACACAGTGAGCACCGGCGCGCCGATCTCGGCCTTGCGCTGCGGAAAGATATGGTCGACGGCGCGGCCGACCATCATGCGTACGATCTGGCTCTGGCCGGCATCCTTGATCAGGCCTTCACCGACCATCTCGCCGTCGCGGAACACCGTATAGCGGTCGGCGATGCGGTAGATCTCGTCGAACTTGTGGCTGATGAACAGGATCGCCTTGCCTTCGCTCTTCAGGAATTCGATCAGCAAGAACAGCTCTTCGATCTCCTTTAGCGAAAGCGCTGCGGTCGGTTCGTCCATGATGACGATCTGCGCATCGATCGACATGGCGCGGGCGACGGCGACGAGATGCTTGTTGGCGATGCCGAGGTCCTTCAGCCGCGCATCGGCGTCGATGTGCCCGGCACGCATCGTATCCAGCACCTCACGAGCGTTTTTGCGCATGGTGCGCCAGTCGATCGTGCCGAAGCGCGTGCGCGGCGCATGGCCGAGAAAGATGTTCTCGGCAACCGTGAGGTCGTCGAACAGCACGGTTTCCTGGTGGATGGCGGTGATGCCGTGCCCGAAGGCGGCATGGGCGCTGGGCAAGGTGACGGCCTGGCCGTCGATGCTGATCGTGCCCGAATCGGGCTGGTAGATACCGGTCATGATCTTGACCAGCGTCGACTTGCCGGCGCCGTTTTCGCCGATCAGCGCGGTCACCTGGCCGGGATAGAGCGACAGGCCGACATCATGCAGCGCGCGCACGCCGGGGAAACTCTTCGAAATGCCGGCCAAGGTCAGGCGCGGAGCCAGGGCCACAGGCTGCTCGGTCTTCGGGTTGAGTTGGGCTGTCGTGTCCATAGTCGTATCAAGCCCTGAAGCAAGGTGCGTTTGAAAGCGCGGCGGGAGCTCTGTCCCGCCGCGCAAGGTTGAAGGCTCCAGGATCAATAGATCTTGGAGAACTCTTCGATGTTCGACTTGTCGAACTTGAAGGGCGGAGCCATCGCGGCCGAGTTGGTGTCGTCGAGCGTAACCTTGCCGACGCGGCCGATCGACAGCGTAGCACCCGGCTTGGCTTCTTCCTTCTTCACCGCCAGGTCATGGGCGAGGTAGACTGCCGAATAACCGAGATCGATCGGATTCCACAGCGCAACCGCCTGGCTGGCGCCGTTGTCGATGAACTTCTTGAACTCCGACGGCAGCGCCAGGCCGGTGACGTTGACCTTGCCGATCAGGTTCTCGTCGGTCACCACCTGGGCGGCGGCCACGACGCCGACCGTGGTCGGGGCGATGATCGCCTTGAGGTTCGGATAGGATTTCAGCAAGCCCTTGGCCTCGTCCGTGCTCTTGGCCGAGTCGTCGTCGCCATAGACGGTGGCGACGAGGTTGATCTTGGGGAATTTCTCCGGCAGCACCTTCTTGGCCGCGTCGATCCAGGCGTTCTGGTTGGTCGCGGTGGACGAAGCCGACAAGATGGCGACATCGCCGCCTTCCGGCAGGTAATCGGCGGCAAGCTTGATGATGGTCTCGCCGATCAGGTTGGTGTCGGACGGGTTCAGGTGAAGCTGGCGGCCTTCCGGGGCGACGCCCGAATCCCACGAGATGACGGTGATGCCGCGATCCATCGCCTTCTTCAGCGCTGGAACCAGCGCGTCGGCGTCATTGGCCGAAATCGCGATGGCGTTGACCTTCTGGGCGATCAGCGAATTGATCACTTCGATCTGCGCTTCGGCGGTCGCCTTGGTCGGGCCGGTGTAGATGATGTCGACGCCGCCGAGTTCCTTGGCCGCCTCTTCGGCGCCCTTGTTGGCGGCATCGAAGAAGCCGTTGCCGAGCGACTTCACCACCAGGGCGATCTTGACGTTCTCGGCATAGGCGGCATTCACGAACATGGCGGCGGAGATCGCCGCCGTAACCATCAATTTCTTCAGAAAGCTCATCGAATATCCTCCCTTGAGCGTTGCATTCCATCGCCGCTGCGAGCCTCAGGCCTGCAGCGAAGATTCTTCCTTATTGCTTAGCGCTGTGCGGGCGACGATCAGGGCCACACCAGCGGCTTCCAGCATCTTGGCCTCGCGATCTTCGATGCCGTCGTCGGTGATGACGGTGGCGATGCGCGATAGGCCGCACAGGATCAGGCTCGAGCGTTTGCGGAACTTCGACGAATCGATCAGCACCACCAGCTCGTCGGCCTGATCGATTAGTTTCTGCTCGGCCTGGATCAGCAGCGGATCGCCTTCCATCAGGCCCAACGGCCCGAGCCCTTGCGCGCCCATGAACATGCGGCGGGCATAGAAATTGCGCGTCACGTCATTGTCGAAGGGCGACAGGATGATGTTCTGCTCGCGGTAGATGGTGCCACCCGACAGCATCACCGTGTTCTTGGAATGCTTGAGCAGGTGCTCGGCGATCGGGAAGGAATTGGTGAAGATCGGCATGCGGCGGCCGATCAGGAAATGCACCATCTGGAAGGTGGTGGTGCCGCCATTGATGATGATCGGCTCGCCGTCCTTGCAGAGTTCCACCGCTTCCCGCGCGATCGCCCGCTTCTGCGAAGCGTTGATCGTCTCGTTGACCGAAAAGGGCCGGCCGGCAAGGCCGATGAACTGCGGCGGGGTGATCGCCTCGGCGCCGCCACGCACGCGGCGCAGGCGCTTTTGTACGTGCAATGCGGCGATGTCGCGCCGGATCGTCGCCTCGGACGAGTCCGTCAGGTCGACCATTTCCTGCACCGTCACCACAGGCTTTTCCTGGACGGCGGACAGAATGATCCTGTGGCGCTCTTTTTCGTGCATGGTTCCTCCCTGCCTCAGCATCTAGGCACCCAAAACGCGCAGTGTCAATCATTTCCGATCAGATAAATTCATTGTGCAGCGCAGTATGATTGATATTGATCGTTTGTGATTGACAACGCCGCCGCTTGCGTAGAAGTTCGGACCAAAGGGACCGCGCCGTTTGCGCGTCTCGCGTCACGGGAGGATACCTATGCTCGACAAGCGCTTCGGCACGCGCCTCGCCAATCTTTGGGATGAGGCGAAAGCCCAGGCAATGAGCGAGCCGGAACGTCTCGTCTATCGCTCGAATGTTCTTGGCTCCGACAAGCGCGTCACCAACTATGGCGGCGGCAACACCTCTTCCAAGATCTGGCAAAAGGATCCGCTCACCGGCGAAAGCGTGGAGGTGCTGTGGGTCAAGGGCTCGGGCGGCGACAGCGCCTCGATCAAGCTGGACGGTTTCGCCACGCTCTACATGGACAAGCTCAGGGCGCTGAAGGGCCTTTATCGCGGCCTCGAGCATGAGGACGAAATGGTCGGCTATCTGCCCCATTGTACGTTCAGTCTTAACCCACGCGCGGCCTCGATCGACACGCCGCTGCACGCCTTTGTGCCGAAGCCCCATGTCGACCACATGCATCCGGACGCCATCATCGCCATTGCCGCCGCCAAGGATTCGAAGGCGCTGACCAAAGAGATCTTCGGCGACGCGATCGGCTGGCTGCCATGGAAGCGTCCGGGCTTCGAGCTTGGCCTGTGGCTGGAAAAATTCTGCCTCGAGAACCCTGAGGCCAAGGGTGTTGTGCTGGCAAGCCATGGCCTGTTCACCTGGGGCGACACCCCTCGGGAATGTTACGAGACGACGATCGCGGTGATCAACCAGGCGATCGAGTGGTTCGAGCGTCGGTCCGAAGGTTTGCCGATCTTCGGCGGCGAGGTGGTCAAATCGCTCGATGCACCGGCGCGTCGTGCCGTGGCGGCAAAACTGATGCCGAGGATTCGCGGCCTGATCTCGGAGAAGAGTCACAAGCTTGGCCATTTCGACGATTCGCCCGCCGTGCTCGAATTCGTCAATTCGAAGGATTTGCGTCCGCTGGCAGCGCTCGGCACGTCCTGCCCGGACCATTTCCTGCGCACCAAGATCCGGCCGCTGGTCATCGAGTTCGATCCCGCCAATCCCGATGTCGATGCCGTCATCGCCCGTCTCGCCGACGACGTGGCGGAGTATCGCGTTGGCTATCAGGCCTATTATGACAGGTGCAAGCATGCGGATTCGCCACCCGTTCGTGATCCGAACGCCGTGGTCTATCTGATGCCGGGCGTCGGCATGTTCACCTTCGCCGGCGACAAGGCGACGGCGCGCATATCGGGCGAATTTTATGTCAACGCCATCAACGTCATGCGCGGCGCCTCGACGGTGTCGACCTATGTCGGCCTGCCCGAGCAGGAAGCTTTCGACATCGAGTACTGGCTTCTCGAAGAGGCAAAGCTGCAGCGGCTGCCGAAGCCGAAGGCTCTTGCCGGCCAGATCGTGCTGGTCACCGGCGGCGCCGGCGGCATTGGCCGCGCTACCGCCAAAAGGCTGCTGCGCGAAGGCGCCTGCGTCGTGCTGGCCGATATCGACGAGGCCGCACTTGCCAGCGCCAATGACGAGTTGGCCCAGGCTTATGGCAAGGATTTCGTGCGGCCGCTGGTCATCAATGTCACCGCTGAAGACCAGGTGATCTCCGGCTTCGCCGAAACGGCGGTCGAGTTCGGCGGCATCGATATTCTGGTGTCGAATGCCGGCCTGGCAACCTCGGCGCCAATCGAGGAGACGACGCTGGCGCTGTGGAACAAGAACATGGACATCCTGTCGACCGGCTATTTCCTCGTTTCGCGGGAAGCTTTCCGGCTGTTCCGCGCGCAGAAGATCGGCGGCAACGTCGTCTTCGTCGCCTCCAAGAACGGGCTTGCAGCCTCCCCCAACGCCGCCGCCTATTGCACGGCCAAGGCCGCAGAAATCCATCTGGCGCGCTGCCTGGCGCTGGAGGGGGCGGAAGCCCAGATCAGGGTCAATGTCGTCAATCCTGACGCCGTGTTGCGCGGCTCGAAGATCTGGACCGGTGAGTGGAAGGAACAGCGCGCCGCCGCCTACAAGATGTCGACTGACGACCTGGAGGAGCATTATCGCTCGCGCTCGATGCTGAAGCGTTCGGTGTTCCCCGAAGACATCGCCGAGGCGATCTATTTCTTCGCCTCCGACATGTCGGCCAAGTCGACCGGCAACATCGTCAATGTCGATGCCGGCAACGCCCAGAGTTTTACGCGATAAGCTTTCCTTCTCCCTGTTCTACAGGGAGAAGGTGCCCGAAGGGCGGATGAGGGGCGGCGCCAGCCGAACGAGTACCGGGAGGAATTGCATTGTCTGAGTTGATTATTTCGGCCGACATTGTCGAGAAAGACAATGCCGCGCGCAAGGTCGACCTCGAGCGCGACTACGCCTCGCTCGGCGAACGGCTCGACCGGCGCGGCATCACCATCGACGCCATCCGCGACAAGGTCGAGAAATTCGCGGTCGCCATCCCTTCCTGGGGCGTCGGCACGGGTGGCACCCGCTTTGCCCGCTTTCCCGGCGCTGGCGAGCCGCGCGACATCTTCGACAAGATCGAGGACTGCGCCGTCATCCGGCAGTTGACGCAGGCGACGCCGACCGTTTCGCTGCACATCCCCTGGGACAAGGCCGATCCAAACCGGCTGAAACAGGCGGCCTCCCGCTTCGGCCTCGGCTTTGACGCGATGAATTCGAACACCTTCTCCAACGCCAGGGACCAGGAGCTTTCCTATAAATTCGGCTCGCTGTCGCATGCCGATGCCGCAACGCGCCACCAGGCGGTCGAGCACAATCTCGAATGCATCGAGATCGGCAGAACACTCGGCTCCAAAGCGCTGACGGTGTGGATCGGCGATGGCTCGAATTTCCCCGGTCAGGTCAATTTCGCCAGAGCCTTCGAGCGCTATCTCGACGCCATGAAGGAAATCTACGCCGGACTGCCTGACGACTGGAAGCTGTTCACCGAGCACAAGATGTACGAGCCGGCCTTCTATTCGACGGTCGTGCAGGATTGGGGCACCAACTATATCATCGCCAAAGAGCTCGGCGACAAGGCGTTCTGCCTGGTCGACCTCGGCCACCATGCGCCCAACGTCAACATCGAGATGATCGTCTCGCGGCTGATCCAGTTCAAGAAACTCGGCGGCTTCCATTTCAACGATTCGAAATATGGCGATGACGACCTCGACGCTGGTTCCATCGACCCCTACCGGCTGTTCCTCGTCTTCAACGAGCTGGTCGATGCCGAGCTTTCCGGCGCCGACGGCTTCGATCCGGCCCACATGCTCGACCAGAGTCACAACGTCACCGATCCGATAGAGAGCCTGATGCTGTCGGCGGTCGAGGTGCAGCGCGCCTATGCGCAGGCACTGCTGGTCGACCGCAAGGCGCTGGAAGGCTATCAGGACACCAACGACGCGCTGATGGCGACGCAGACGCTGAAAGCCGCCTATCGCACCGATGTCGAGCCGATCCTCGCCATGGCGCGGCTGAACACGGGCGGCGCCATCGATCCGGTCGCCGCTTATCGGGCGGCCGGTTACCGGGCCAAGGTCGCGGCGGAACGGCCAGCGGTTGCCGGCGGCAGCGGTGGAATTGTTTGATGTCAGGATCGGTCTGAAAACGAAAAACCCGCCGGAGGCGGGTCATTGGCGCAAATCAGTATTATGCAGGAATTACTAGCATAACTGCTGGCACAAAGCAAGACAAACGGCGGGGCGTGAAGAATAGGCTTACCACCAACGCCGCGACGCTGAGAGGTCACGGCATGGAATCCATGCCGTTACATCAGCCGAAGAGCGCGACGGTGCTTTATGAAGCGAACCGGCACAGGCGTGCAAAACCCCCGAATCTTTCTACCATTGTCAGTAGACTCAACCTCTCCGACAGGGTCTTCTAGGCGCATCCAAACGCCCCTCGGAGAACGGCCATGCACCGCCGCACCCTAATCGCCGTCAGCCTTTCCCTCACCTTGACCTTTGCGCCGCTGGCCCCCGCATTCGCCGCTTCGCCCCAGCCGGCGAAGGGCGAGCATGGCATGGTGGTGACCGCCCAGCATCTGGCGTCGGAAGTCGGCGTCGAGGTGTTGAAGAAGGGCGGCAACGCCGTCGATGCGGCGGTCGCCGTTGGCTACGCACTGGCTGTGGTCTACCCGAACGCCGGCAATATTGGCGGCGGCGGCTTCATGACTATCCGCTTCAAGGACGGCCGCTCGACGTTCCTCGATTTCCGCGAGCGGGCGCCGCTCGCCTCGACGAAGACCATGTATCTCGACAAGGACGGCAAGCCGATGAAGGGCGCCAGCCTCGACGGCTATCTCGCGGTCGGCGTGCCGGGGTCGGTGGCCGGCTTCGAGACCGCACGGGAAAAATACGGCACGCTGACGCGGCAGGACCTAATGGCGCCGGCGATCCGCTATGCCAAGGACGGCTTCGTGCTGGAGCAGGGCGACGTCGCCTCACTCGAAGGCGGCGCCGAGCGGCTGGCTAAGGACCCGGCCGCGGCCGCCATCTTCCTGAAGCCGGACGGCAAGCCTTATGCCATTGGCGAGCGCCTTGTTCAGGCCGATCTCGCCGCCTCGCTCGCGGCCATTTCGGAGCGGGGTCGCGATGCCTTCTACAAGGGGCCGATCGCCGACGGCATCGTCAAGGCGAGCGCGGAGAAGGGCGGCATTCTGGCCAAGGCGGATTTCGAGAACTATGCGGTTCGCGAGCTCGAGCCGGTGACCTGCAACTACCGTGGCTATGAGATCACCTCCTCGCCGCCGCCGAGCTCGGGCGGCGTCATTATCTGCGAAATCCTCAACGTGCTGGAAGGCTACCCGCTATCCTATCTCGGTGCAGGTTCCGCCGAAACCGTCAAAGTCATGGTCGAGGCGATGCGCCATGCCTATGTCGACCGCAACTCGGCTCTTGGCGATCCCGATTTCGTTGACAATCCGGTCGAAAAGCTGCTCGACAAGAATTATGCGAAAGAAATCCGCGAGAAGATCGATCCGTTCCGGGCCGGCGTGTCGCAGGAATTGATGCCGAAGGGTTTTGGCGAGAGCCAGGAGACGACGCATTATTCGATCGTCGACAATGACGGCAATGCCGTCGCGGTGACCTACACACTGAACGGCTCGTTCGGCGCCGGCGTCGTCGCCGACGGCACCGGCATCCTGCTCAACAACGAGATGGACGATTTCACCCAGAAACCGGGCGTGCCCAATCTCTATGGCCTCGTCCAGGGCGAGGCGAATGCGATCGCGCCGAGGAAGACGCCATTGTCTTCAATGAGCCCGACCATCGTCGCCAGAGACGGCAAGCCGTTCATGGTCATCGGCAGCCCCGGCGGCTCGCGCATCATCACCATCACGCTGGAAGCGATCGTCAATGTCGTCGATCACGGCATGAACATCCAGGAGGCGATCGACGCGCCGCGCATCCACCATCAGTGGCTGCCCGACACGGTCTATATCGAACCGTTCGGCCTGTCGCCCGATACCGAAAAGCTGCTTGCTGGCATGGGCTACCACCTCGATGTCACCGAGGCGACGTGGGGCCAGGCGGCCGGCATCCTGGTCGGCGGCAAGAGCCTGGCCGAGATCGAAAAGGGCGGCGGCGCCCGCTACAATGGCGCCATCGACAGCCGCGCCGCATCCGGCGAGGCAATCGGATATTGATTTGCCTGGTCAGATGACCAAGGTGATGGTGGACGCGATCAGCATCACCGCCGCGATGCCGACAAACACGGCATAGATACGGGGCCGGTCGAGCAGGAGCGCATTTCCGGATATCCAGGCCGCGGTGGCGCCGCCAAGCGCGTAAAGGAAGCCGTTACGGTGCCCCAAGGCCAGGGATGCGGCCATCAAGCCGCCGATGATGAGGGCGCCGAACACGATGATCACGGCGACCGCGTATTTCTCGAAATCGTTGCTGGCCACAGCCGGGCCCATCGCGTTCAACGTCGACAGGTCATCCGGGTCGAAGGGGTTGGCCGACCCATATTCGTCTTGACCGACAGGCTCGCGCATCATTCATTCTCCTTGAAGCGGCAACAAATCATCAAGCCCCGCCGAGCGCAACTGGATCGCGCCGCGTGGAATGCGATCGGCACGGTCTTCAACACTTTCTGGCCGCTGCTTGCCACCAGTTTTTCGGATTTATATCGGGTCGTCCTGCCGTTCCAGGGGGATCTGCCCAGCTGGAATCACCAGTCGGAGCCGTTTCAGCATGCAGTGCGTTCATGGAGGAAACATGATGCCGGAGCATCGAACCCAAAGTGGGGCCGGTTTGCGAAAATCCGTGTTCAGAAAAAAGCTCGAGCGGCGGTACGAATCGATTCGTCCGCCGCTCAGGAGCTGGATGCCTCTAAAACTTCATGCTGAGGCTGCCCTTGATGACGCGGCCTTCGCCATAGATGCAGCTGAGGTCTTCATTGCTGCCGGCCCTATAGCAAGTCGAATAGTAGGTCTTGTCGAACAGGTTGGAGATGTTGAGCGCGGCCTGCCAGCCATTCTTCTTGTAGCGCAGTGCTGCGTCGACCAGCGTGCGGCCGGGCACACTGACCGCGTTCGCGTTGTCGCCGAAGCTTGCACCAATGTACCGCACGCCCGCGCCGACGCTTAAGCCCTCAAGCGTTCCGTTGCCGACCTCGTAATTGGCCCACAGCGAGGCCTGGTGTTCCGGCACCATCGACGGGCGATTGCCAACGACGTCGGTGGTATCGCTGGTTATCTCCGCGTCGAGATAGGTGTAGGCGGCAGTCATGCTCAGGCCGAAAGCAAGGTCGGCATTGGCCTCGATCTCGAGGCCGCGATGGCGGACTTCTCCGGTCTGGACCTGGAAGAGGGGATCACTTGGATCGGTCGTCAGCACGTTGGTCTTGCGCAGGTCGAACAGCGAAGCAGTGATGAAACCGGGGAAGAAGCTTGGTTCGTACTTTACGCCGACTTCGTACTGCTTTCCCAGCGAAGGCTGGAATGCACCTCCAAACTGGGACTGGCCGATATTGGTGGTGAAGGATTCGGCATAACTGGCATAGGGCGTCAGACCGTTGTCGAAGAGATAGCCGACGCCGATATTGCCGGTGAAGGCGTGATCTTTCTGATCGTAGCTACCTGCGCTGCTGAGCCGGTCCCGGTTGGTATTGTCAACCCAGGCCTGCCTGCCGCCGAGGGTCAGGATCCAGTGATCGTCGATCTTGGACTGGTTCTGCGCATAGAGACCGACCTGGCTAATCGTCTGCACGCGATCCGTAATAATCAGGCTCGGCGGCGTGATCGGGATTGAGTAGTCCGGGTCCAGCGTGTCGAGCGGCGGCCCCTCGCCGTAACCATTTTGCCCGTCGACCGACTGCCTGTTGTAGTCGAGACCGAACAGCAGCTTGTTTTCGACGGAGCCGAAGTTCGCCTTGTATTCGGCCTGGTTGTCGACGCTGAACAGCCTCGCCGTTTCATCCACCGTGAACAGCGTGCGTGCCATCGTATGGTCGTTGATCATGTCTGGGCCGCCAAGCCATTCGCCATAGTAGAGCTGGCGGTAGTCGGTCTCCTGCTGCGAATAGCGGAGGTTTTGCCGCACCGTCCAATTGTCGTCGAACTCATGGCTGAACTGGTAGCCGATGGCGCCGTGGTTGGCATCGAAGCGGTCGAAGTCCGGCGAGCCGGTGAAGAAATTGCGTGGCAGATTGCGGTACTCTGCCGGCAGAAACTGAATCGGCGTCAGCCGGTCCCACTGGTAGTTGGCCAGGATGGTCAGCGAGGTCTGCGCATCCGGCTGCCATGTCAGCGCCGGCGCGACGAAGATGCGATCGTTGCGAGAATAGTCGGTTTGGATCTCCCCGTTGCGAACCAGCCCGGTCAGCCGGTAGGACCACACGCCGGCATCATCGATCGGCCCGCCGACATCGAGCCCGGCCTCGACCGTGTTGAAGCTGCCATAGCTGAGGAAGCCGTCATAGATCGGCGTACCCGTCGGCCGCTTGCTGATCGCGTTGACCATGCCGCCGGGCTCGTTCTCGCCATAGAGAACCGAGGACGGCCCCTTCAGCACCTCGACGCGCTCCAGTCCGTAGGGCTCGATCTTGAATCCGGAGAAGTCGATCACTTTCTGCGGCAGACCATCGCGGTAGATCGCCGAGGTGCAGAGGTCGAAGCCGCGGATCAGGCACTGGTCGAAGCGCTGGTCAATGCCCCATGGCGAAGTGGTGACGCCGGCAAGATAGGACAGCGCGTCCTCAAGCTGCCCTGGCTGGCGGTCGTCGAGCTGTTTGCGGGTCACCACCGATACCGACTGCGGAATTTCCCTCAGCGGCGTGTCGGTCTTCGAGCCGGTGGTGGTGTTCTTGGCGATGTAGCCGTCATCCGGGCCGATCGGGCTGTCGGTCTGTCCCTCGATATTGATCGGGTTGAGCTCGACCGTATCTTCCTGCGCGAGGGCCTGGGTGCAGAGCAGGGCTGAGAGGCATGTCGCAGCGATCAGGGTGCCTTGGCTTGGAATACCGTTTCGCCGACCTGCCGCACGATATGCGCTCAACCTCATCTCGATCACCCTCACTGTCTGCGAAGCGCGCGGCATCGATTCGGCGCGCGCAACAAATGTTGACCGTTTTAATCATCTTCAATGTTGACTAATAAAGTCATGTTTCTTAGTCAACCGGTATCGACGAGCGCCAGCCAAATTCCGGAAATGCCCACCCGGATGAAGGGAAAGACCAAGGACCGTGCCTGAACGTCACATCCAGACGGCCATCCGCCCTCGCAACCGAATGACCCGGCGCGCGGCATTCGGGCTTTTCGCGCTGCCCTTCACCGGCATTGTGCCCTCGACGGCCGAGGCTAAGCCGCTGCGCATCGTCTGCCTGGATGACGGGCTGGCCGAGACCTTGCTCATGCTCGGCGTCAACCCGGTAGCCATCGCCGGCCGCGACGTTTGGGAGAACTGGGTGGTCGAACCGCCGCTGCCGCCGGAGATCGCCGATGTCGGCACCTTGCTGGAACCTAATCTCGAACTGCTGCAGCAGCTTGCCCCGGACATCATCCTGGCGATGCCCTATCTCGACGGCATCAAGCCGTTGCTCGAACGCGTGGCGCCGGTGACGACGATCGGGCTTTATACCGAAGCGGGACAGCCCTATCAGCGCGCCATAGAGGCAACCCGCCAGTTGGCCAGGCTTGTCGGCAAGGAAAGGGAAGGCGAAGCGCTGATCGCTGCGACGGACGCCTATTTTTTCGAAGTTCGCCGGGAGCTGGCGCCGCTTTCGGCCCGACCGATCTATGTCGTCAGCTTCTTGGATCCGCGCAACGTACGCGTCTACGGCAGGAAAAGTCTGTTTCAGGAGGTGTTCGACCGTATCGGGCTGCGCAATGCCTGGACGGGCGAGACTAATTATTGGGGGTTTTCGACCGTCGGCATCGACGGTCTGGCGACCGCGAGCGACGCGCGCCTTGCCTATCTCGAACCCTTGCCCGAGGGCGCCGGCGGCACGCTGACCGAAAGCCCGGTCTGGAATGCCATGCCCTTCGTGCGCAACCGCTCGATCATGCGTCTTCCCGCCGTACTGATGTTCGGCGCGCTGCCGTCAGCCACCCGTTTCGCCCGCGTCTTGACCAAGGCGATGAGCGGGGAAGCTGCCCGTGGCTGAGGACGCAACAGCCTTGGTGGAGGGTGGCAAGCTGGCTGGCCAGACATGGCCGCGCCGCATGTTCGGCAATCAGCCGGTGGTCGCGATCCTGCTCTGTGCGGTGCTGTCAGTGGCAGCGGCTGCGGCAACTGTCTCCAATCTCACCGTGCAACTGCCTTCGGCACTTTGGCTGCAATCGCTCACCGCCCCCGATATCGACGACATGCAGCAGGTTCTCGTCCACTATGCCTTCCTGCCCAGGCTTGCGGTCAGCCTTTTGTGCGGTGCCGCCCTTGGGCTTGCCGGAACCGTTCTGCAGCAGGTTCTGCGCAACCCGCTGGCCTCGCCGGAAACGGTCGGCGTCTCGGCAGGCGCCTATCTGGCGCTGGCCTTGGCGACGCTTCTGGCGCCCTCCCTGCTCGCCTTCGGCCGCGAATGGGTAGCGCTTGCCGGTGCATTCGTTGCGATTGCAGCCGTCTTTGCCCTTTCCTGGCACAAGGGCCTGTCGCCGCTTTCCGTCGTGTTGGCGGGGCTTGTCGTCAGCCTTTATGCCGGCGCGATCGGGGCTGCCCTCATCGTGCTGCGGCACGAATGGCTGACCAGCCTGTTTATCTGGGGCGCCGGTTCGCTCGGCCAGCAGGACTGGACGACGACGCTTTGGCTGTTGCCGCGCATCGGTGCCGCGGCTTTGGCGATCGGCCTGATGGTGCGGCCGCTGACCCTGCTTGGCCTCGACGATGAAGGTGCGCGCAGCCTCGGCCTTCCGCTTGGCGTATATCGCTTCGCCGGGCTTGGCGCGGCCGTCGCGCTGATCGCTTTCGTCGTCGCTGCCGTCGGCGTGGTCGGCTTCGTCGGCCTGGCGGCGGCGTCCCTTGCCCGCATTTGCGGCGCGCGCCGGCTGAGCCAGCGGCTGGTGATCGCGCCGCTCATCGGTGCAGCACTGTTGTGGGCCGCCGACCAAGCGGTGCAATTGGCGACGGGGCCGCAAGGCGACCTGCTGCCGACCGGCGCGATCACAGCCCTGCTGGGCGCGCCATTGTTGCTGTGGTTGCTGCCTCGCCTTGCGCTTGGCCTCGAGGTTCCGGCACTCACCGCGGAGCGCCTGCCCAGAATAGGCCGGCCCGGCCTCGTGCTGGCGGCGATCGGCCTGTCCCTGCTTCTGCTGCTCGGGCTGGCCTTGCTCTGCGGGCCGGGGCCGAATGGCTGGACAATCGCCTTCGGCGATCAGTTGCAGCCCTTGCTGTCATGGCGGTGGCCCCGTGTGTCCGCCGCGTTTGCCGCCGGCGCAATGCTGGCGCTTGCCGGCCTGATGATGCAGCGGCTGACCGGCAATCCGATGGCGAGCCCAGAGGTGCTTGGCATCAGCGCCGGAGCGGCGCTCGGCATGACGGTGGCGCTGTTCGCGCCCGCCGACGCGGGCCGCCCGGCCCAGACCGCGGCGGCAACCATCGGCGCCTTCGCCGCTCTGCTAGTGACCCTGGCGGTCGGCCGGCGCGCCGCCTATGCGCCGGAGCGCCTGCTGCTGGCCGGCGTGGCTTTGACGGCACTGTTCGACGCGTTGATCCTGGTGCTGACCGCCACAGGCGACCCGCGCGCCGTGAAACTCCTCAACTGGCTCACCGGCTCGACCTATGGCGTCGATGCGGGTGCCGCGCTTCTGACCGGCACCATCGCCTTTTGCCTGTTGCTGCTCGCCCCGCTTTTCCTGCGCTGGCTGGATATGCTGCCGCTCGGGTCCTCCACCGTCCAGTCGCTTGGCGTCGATGTGCCAAAAACCCGGCTTCTTGTGCTGCTGATGGTCGCCGCGCTCACGGCCTCGTCGACGCTGATCGTCGGGCCGCTGACCTTCATCGGCCTGATGGCGCCGCATCTCGCCCGTCGTCTTGGGCTCGCCCGTGCGCTGCCGCAAGCCGCCGGCGCGGTGCTGGTTGGCGCTTTGATCATGGTCGCCGCCGACTGG
This sequence comes from Mesorhizobium sp. M0938, assembly GCF_040319125.1. Taxonomy (NCBI): domain Bacteria; kingdom Pseudomonadati; phylum Pseudomonadota; class Alphaproteobacteria; order Hyphomicrobiales; family Phyllobacteriaceae; genus Mesorhizobium; species Mesorhizobium sp. M0938. The sequence continues at coordinate 40,152 of NZ_JAMYNS010000016.1, forward strand.
ATCGGCCGCACCGTCATCTTCCCGCGCCAGGTTCCGGCCGGGCTCGTCGCCACGCTGATCGGCGGCCCGGTGCTGATGTGGCTGCTGCGCCGCCGCTGATACGATGCAAGAGGCACCCATGTCCGAACGACTGATTTCGACACCCGCATTGATCGCTGACACCACAGTCCACGATCTTCTTCCCGCGCATGGCGGTGAACCGTACCGGATATTCCTGCATCTGCCGGCAAAACCAGAGCCACAGGCCGGCTGGCCGGTGCTCTACATGACCGACGGCAACGCCGTGATCGGCACCGCCGTCGACGCCATGTGTGCCCAGGCTGGTTACCCGCTCGGCACCAATGTCGAGCACGGCGTGATCGTCACCATCGGCTATCCCGTGGCAGGCGCCTACGATCCGCTCAGGCGCTCATGGGATCTCGGTCCGCCGCCGGGCAAGACCTACCCGCCATTCCATGATGGCGGCCCGGAGGTCAGGACCGGCGGGGCGGAAGAATTCCTCGCCTTCATCGAGGACGAATTGAAGCCGTGGGTGGCGAGCCGCGCCAGGATCGACAGCGGCCGGCAAACGCTTTACGGCCACTCTTTTGGCGGGTTGTTCGCGCTCTATGCCCTATTCACTCGCCCTCTCGCCTTCCAGACCTGGATCGCGGCCAGCCCAGCCATCTACTGGGAGGATCGCCTCATCGACCGCTTTCTCCAGGCGTTCGAAACCGCCGTGCCGGATGACTTGAAGGCGCAGGCGATCCTGTCGGTCGGCGAATACGAGACGGAAAAGCTGGCGCCCTTCCAGGTAGGTGCTGTGGACGAAGCAAAGCGCCTGGAGCACAAGAAGGAGACGCGCACCGACGAATTTGCGCGCCAGATGACGGAGCGCCTCAGCGCAATCCCCGGCCTGAGCGCCAGTTTCGAACTGCATGCCGGCGAAAACCACATGTCCATCCTGCCGGTCACGGTCAACCGTGCCGTTCAGGCGGCGTTCGCGGTGCATCATCCCTAAACCGAAGGTGCTTGGGCGCGCCAGCGCGGCGCCGAGGGCGCCTCTGCCAGTCGCAGATCCAGATGTGTGCCCGATATGAGGTCAGCTTGGTGTTGACCATAGGACCTAGCGAAGCTTCGCCTTCGCAAGGGCCGTGTTTGACGATGTCGGTGGGGAAGATTGGCCGGCGCCACTTTGGGGGGCGTTGGGGTAGATTGCCTGATGGGCGCCGGCCAGGCGGAAATCAGGTCCGCCGCAAGGAAACATAGCAGGAATGGCGAGATATGGCAGTGGTGTGATCGCGGAAGATGGTTAGCGCTTCCCGGATGCGGTGACCCATTATGGGTCAACATGTCTGGCACCTGAATTGCACCGTAGGCAATGCCGGGCAACACCCCGGCAATCGTCCCCGAATATGGGGCCTCGCCGCTTCGCAAATGGAGCGGCGGGCCTTTTTGGTTGGCGCATGAGCGTGATTGCTTGTCCTACTCTCCTTGATAGGCCTTTTGCAGGGTAGCAACATCCAGCTTGCCCATCTTGAGCATTGCCTGCATCGCACGGCCGGCCTTTTCCTTGTCGGCATCGAGCAGCATGTCGATCAGCGGTGCCCAGTTGACCTGCCATGACAGGCCAAAGCGATCCTTCAGCCAGCCGCAAGGTCCCGGCTCGCCGCCGCCCGCCAGAAGCGCATTCCAGTAGCTGTCCACCTCAGTCTGGTCCTTGCACTCGACGAGGAACGACACCGCCTCGTTGAACTTGAACTGCGGTCCGCCATTGATGGCGGTGAAGATCAGGCCGTCGAGCTGGAACTCGATGGTCATGATCTCGCCTTCCGGTCCGGGGCTGTCCTTCAGATAATGCGATGTGCGCATCACCTTTGAATTCGGAAAGATCGAAACATAGAAGTCGACAGCTTCCTCGGCATTGAAATCGAACCAGAGATTTGGCGAGATGCGGGTGCGGATGGTCATTCGTCTCCTCCTGTGGCTGCTGGCCTGCAAAGAACGTGACGAGAACTTTGCGTCCGACATTCCTTGAGAAAGAATCCGGCCCTAGTCCTTATAGTCCGAACGGGCTTCAGTTGGATTCAACCATCGGCACGCCGATGCGAGCGCGGCGCTACCGAAACTCAATGACAGCGTTTCGCAGCACGCCTGGATTTCTTATGCGGAGCGAGCCGGCGGCAGTTCGAACAGGTTGGCGCCGTTGTCCTGGCCTCGTTCGACATAGCCGATTATTCGAAACCATTTCGCGACGTCCGGTCTCTGGAGCCAGCTGCGCGAGTGGATGGGGAGGTTGCCGGCGAGCGCCTGGATATGGCGAATGTGCCGCTTGCAGAAGCGAACGGTCGCGGCGCTGAAGAAATCCTCCTGTGCGGCGAATAGCGTATCTGCAGCGTCGCTATGCTCGTGCCATGCGATGATCGCCACGGTCTTTTCACCCTGGACAAGCGCATGAGCACGGCCTTCTTTCAAATTCATCATCAGATTGTCGTACGCGATCTTGCTGTCCTTGCCGGCCGCGGCGTACTCGTCCGATATCCGCTTTGACAGATCCCGGAAAAGAGCTTCCAGATCTCCAACCGTTGCTGCGCGTGCTCTCATTTCTCCTCCTCGAGCCCCAGCAGGCAGTTTGCCCTAAGGAAGGGGGATCACCAAGCAAATCAAATCCGTCATCTGCCCGGTGCGAGCAAAGGTGTTTCGCCGGACGAGACCGCCGTGTCCGGCGCAGGTAATGCTTGAAAGGCGGCGGGAATGCTACGCAACATGCAGTTTCACGACAGGCTGATTTCCGCTAACTGGTTAGCCAAGCCGACCGCAGCGGCATAAATTGCTGAAATTTCCAGGGAAAAATGCCAGAGGCGGAATCTAAACGACGGAAATCTAACTTTGTTTCCAGTCGATTACTGCAAGCGTCCAGCCATACGAGTAGCTATGTCCGATCGTGGCGACGGGGAGGCCATGCGCAGACGAACCTGACTGGCATGCTGGTGAGCAACACATGAGTGGAACCGGTCCAGACTTGAACCGTGAATTAGACCATGTCGTAGGCCACAGTCCGAGCGAACGTCTCGGCGATCGCGAGAACCGCAGCATGAATTGGACCGCTTGTAAGGTTAGGCATGATCGAAGCATCTACGATAAAGAGATTGTCGAGCGCTTTTAACCGCAAATCCGAATCGACGACAGCATCTGCATCCTTGCCCATCCTGCAGGTGCCGCAAGGATGATGGTGGGTGATGACCGACTGCGCTACGAAGTCGTCTATCTCGGCTACACTGTTCAGAGTCCCCGGCAGGAGTTCCCGCTCTCGCCAATCGGCGAGTTCATCTCGATGCCCGACCGCCCGTGCCGCCTCAAGAGCTTGGCGAAACAGTTCTCGGTCGCGACCGGTTTGCAAGTACGCGGGGTCGATGATCAGTCGATCGCCGATCTCTGCCCCGCTTATATTTATGCTGCCGCGACTCGTCGGGTGGGTGATCCCGAACAGCAGCGAATACGCCGTGCCGGCGGCGGGTGCCTGGAAGCATTCCGACACGATCGGAGCGATGCCGCAACCGACGACTATTTCAGGCTGCCCGTTAGCGGCGAAGTTGCCCGCTCGCATGTAGGCCATCGACTCGGAATGCTGGAGGCGTGACGGAGGAACCAGCTTGCGGGCAGCGTAAAGGTTGCCGGCGCCAAGCAGGTGGTCCTGCAGGTTTCGACCGACCCCCGGCATGTCGATCAGACAGCCGACGCCCGCGGCGTCCAGCGTACCGTGCGGACCTATGCCCGAGCGCATCAGCAAAGCCGGACTTTCCAGTGTTCCTGCACAAAGCACGACCTGATCCGCGAAGGCTTCGACCGAACCCTGTCGCCCGACGATTTCCAGACTGCAGACCTGATTGCCGTCCAATTTGAGCCGCCGCACCCGGGCTTGCGTAAGGATGGTCAGGTTTGGCCGGCCTCGAACAGCTGGCGTCAGCCATGCGTCCGCCACTGTAACCCGCCGCCCGTCACGAATATTCAAGGAGTTGGGGGTAACACCGATCATCTCCCCGTTGTTGTGGCCCTGAAGCCGAGGCAGACCCAGCGATGCGCCTGCTTCAATGAAGGCGCGAGCAACCGGACTGACTTCATCCGCCGGCAAATAGACCGGCAACGGCCCCTCCTTGCCATGGATGCCGTCGCCACCAAGCGGGTGGTCTTCGATAGCCTGGAAAACTGGCAGAAGTCCCTCCCAACTCCAGCGGCGATCACCAGTCGTATCGGCCCAGGCCTGGTAGTCGGAAGGATGACCGCGCATATATCCCATCGCATGCAGGCAACTCGAGCCGCCGACCAACCGCCCGCGCGCCCAGCGATGTACCCGTCCCGCAGTCCCGGCTTGCGGCTCAGTGCGATAGTCCCAATCATAGTCGCGGCCCTGAAGCAGCGGCCACGCGGCAGGGTTCCAGATGTCGGGATCCGCCGCCTCTGCGCCTGCCTCGATCAGCAGCACGCGGCGGCCCGGCTCCTCGCTCAGTCGTGCTGCCAGCAACGCGCCAGCCGAGCCGCCGCCGACGATGGCAATACTACAGTTCAGTCTCCGCTCAACATTGGCACTGGTCATCATCACTCCGTCTGGCGCTTGCTTGGTTCGACAGCCGGCATCCGGCGTGGTTCAGGCCCGGCGCACGGATCCGCATTCGGCCGATAGTCTCGATGCGCAATGTCGTGAAGGGACGCGTCGTCAGACGCGGCAACCTCTTTCGACAACTCAAACTGCGCCGTCCATGGATCTCTTGGCGGCGGCTTTTGCCTTCAGGACGTGCTGCCTCGAGGCCTTGCGGGCGGCTTCCTCGTCGCCCGCGGCGATGGCTTCGACTATCTCCCTCATCTCCGCCAGGCTGCTTTGTGCTCTGCCTTCCAATGACATGGATCGGCCTCGAAAGAAGCTTATCCTGGCCACCAGACCGCGATGGACTTCCTCCAGGACTGGATTCCCGCAATTGGCCAGTATGATCGAATAGAAATCCGCGGCCGTCATCACCTGCGCCAGGCTGTCATTGCTGGAGGCCGCTTGTTCGAACGCGGACAGGGATCGCTCGAGTTCACGCAATTGTTCGGGGGAAATTCGCAAGGCGCATCGTCCCGCTGCTTCGACTTCCAGCAGCTCTCGAACTTCATAGATGGCGGTTGCCACCTCCCACGAAAGTGCCGGTATCGAGGGTCCGCGATTGGGTACAATCTCGATCAGGCGCTCGGCCTCGAGGCTGCGCAGGGCCTCCCTCAGGGAGGGGCGGCTGATGCCGAGTTCCGTGCACAGCTGACTTTCGATGAGCCGGCTTCCCGGCTGAAACAGCCCGGAAAAGATGGCCAGCCGTAGCTTGTCCACCGTCTCCTGCTGCACGGTTCGTGGCGAGATCCGAAAATTGAAATCTACGGGCATGGGTCAGTTCTCGTGTGCCGCCGAGTCGTTGTTGAGCATGATACGCCCGGCAGTGGGAGTTTGACAGCGGGATAGTCAGATTGTCAAATATGAAGATTGTCTGACAATCCTCTTGACGCGCATCGGCTTCCTATGATCCTTTTGCGGGGCACGGGCAGTGGCGGCAAGGATCATAAGCATGGCGGCAGACAGGCCTTCCGATCATTTGGACTCGCGACGTCTAGACATTGGCCGCATCGCCTTGAACGTGCGCGAGCAGGGCAACGGCCCATTGATGCTGTTCTTCCATGGAATAACCTCCAATTCCGCCGTGTTCGGGCCGCTGATGGCCAAGTTGTCCGATCGGTTCACGACCATTGCGGTTGACCAGCGGGGACACGGTCTCAGCGACAAGCCCGAAAGCGGCTACGAAGCCGATGACTATGCGGACGACATTGCCGGCCTGATACGGATTCTCGACCGGGGCCGTGCCATCCTGGTCGGACATTCGCTCGGTGCCAGAAATTCCGTCACGGCCGCAGCGAAATACCCGGACTTGGTGCGGTCGGTCGTCGCGATCGACTTCACCCCGTACATCGAGACTGAAGCGTTCGACGCGCTGGAAGCGCGAGTGAACTCCGGGGACCAGCTTTTCGACGATGTAGCGGCCATCGAAGCGTATCTCGCCGGGCGCTATCCCAACATTCCCGCCGATGCCATCAAGATCAGAGCCCAAAGTGGCTATCAGCCGGTCGAAGGCGGGCTGCGGCCACTGGCCTCCCCCGCGGCTATGGCGCAGACCGCCAGAGGCCTTCGATCGGACCTGGCGCCGACCTATCGGGAGGTCACGAAGCCTGTTCTCGTCGTTCGGGGTGAGGCAAGCAAGCTGGTTTCCGCGGCGGCTCTGGCCAAGACAAGTCGCCTGCGGCCCGACCTGCCTGTCGTCGTCGTTCCGGATGCCGACCACTACGTCAACGAGGTCTCTCCCGAGATCACCCTGAAAGCCATCACCAACTTCATAGACGCCTGACAGCGAAGTGCCGTCATTTGTATGCAGCAGGATCAGAAAATGGCCAACGTAAATATATCTTCCGGCAGAACGCGTCGTGCCGAGGTCGCCGGCGGCGGCTTTGCCGGCCTGACCGCCGCCATTGCTCTGAGGCAAAACGGATGGGACGTGCGCCTGCACGAAAAAAGCTCTGAGCTGCGGGCATTCGGCGCCGGCATCTATCTCTGGCACAATGGCCTTCGCGTGCTCGAAGGACTGGGCGCCCTGGACGAAGTTCTCGAAGGCTCGCACACACCCCCCACCTACGAGACCTGGATGCACAACAAGTCCATTTCCAAGGAAACGTTCAACGGTCTCCCGTGGCGCATCATGACCCGGCGCCATCTGCACGATGCTCTGGTCAGTCGCGCTCGTGCCGTAGGTGTCGAGATGCGCGTCAATTCCGAAGCGGTCACCGCCGATCCGGAGGGTCGCCTTACCCTCCGGACTGGCGAGGTCCTGGAAGCCGACCTGATCGTCGGCGCCGACGGCGTCGGCTCCAAGGTCAGAGATTCCATCGGCTTCAAGCAGGATCGATGGAGCGCCACGGACGGTATCATACGCCTGATCGTGCCCCGCAAGAAGGAAGAGCTCGGCGATGGCGAGTGGGATAACACCATCGACATGTGGAACTTCAGCCCTCGGGTTCAGCGCATCCTCTATTCGCCCTGCAATAAGAAGGAACTTTACCTCGGCATGATGGCTCCGGCGGCTGATCCGCGCGGATCGCACGTTCCGATCGATCTCGAGGTCTGGGTAGAGATGTTTCCGTTCCTCGAGCCGTGCCTCGTCGAAGCGGCGAAGCTCACGACCGCCAGGTACGACAAATACGAGACGACCAAGCTGGATAGCTGGACGAGAGGCAAGGTCGCGCTGGTAGGCGATGCCGCCCATGCAATGTGCCCGGCCCTTGCGCAGGGCGCGGGTTGCTCGATGGTCAATGCCTTCAGCCTGTCGCAAGACCTGGAGGCGGGTGGGTCCGTGGAGGACGCGCTGGTCGAGTGGGAGAAGCGCATCCGCCCGATCACCGATCGCTGCCAGGCCTTATCCGCCGATTACGCCGCGAATCGCTCGCTCTCGAAAGGAAACATGTTCACGCCGGCGGCTTTGGAAGCTGCCCGCTACGACCCAATACGCCGCGTCTACTCATGGCCGCAGTAGCATCGGGCAACAGGGGTCGCAAAGCTCGGCCATACCAAAAGCGCCTTCCCTTCAGGAGACGAGGATGACCTATTCTAGCGAAGTCGAAAAACACTACGAGGTGAGGGGATGGTATTCCTCGGTCCAGGAAATCCGTCATGACGGCGGCAAACCTGGCGACAGCCTCGTCAAGATTGCGGCAGGCGTTGTCATACGCAATCCGTTTGCCGGAAAGTTCCTCGCCGAGCTGTCCGATCTGACGAATCCAAGCGCGGCCATAGGCCATGCGCTCGGTGAACGCGCCGTCGCCCTGCTCGGCAACCGGCAGGTCGAAAGCTATGGCAAAGGCGGTATTGCCGGCACCGCCGGCGAACAGGAACATGTCGTCGCTTGCATTACCACGGTGTTCGGCGATCCGCTGCGCCAGCAGGTGGGTGGTGGCAAGGCCTGGATCTCGTCGGTGAGCAAGGTTGCTGTGGCCGGGACCGCCATCGACATCCCGCTCGCCCACAAGGACGAGCTCTACATCCGGTCCCATTATGATGCCGTCACCTTTTCCGTGCCGGATGGCCCGCGCCCGGACGAGCTTCTGATCTGCGTGGCCGTCGCATCGGGTCCGCGCGTGCATCAGCGCGTCGGCGGCAAAACCGTCGCTGATCTCAAGGCCGCCGCTGTCTAGTCGATCGAAATTACTGAAAGGACGAAGTTTCCATGCCCCTGAACATCAAGGACCTCAAAATAACGTCTGGGGATTTCCAGCCGCTCGGCAAATTGCGCGACGAGCATGCCGGCGACAAGGGCAATGTATTGCCCAAACTAAAGGTCAGCGGCGTCCCGGCAGGGACGAAAGAGCTCGCCGTCATCTGCCATGATCCGGACGCGCCATTGCCCAACGGTTTCACGCACTGGGTCGTCTACGGCATCGATCCGTCGACCACCGACCTCTCGGACGCGCAGGAAAAGTTTCGCGTGGGACCCAACGGCGCCGGCGGCATGCAGTATTACGGGCCTCAGCCGCCCGCGGGCCATGGAGAGCATCACTACTACTTCTGGGTCTATGCCCTGAACACTGAGGTCGAAGGGACGCCCACCAGGGAGGAGTTCCTCCAGAAATATGCCGGCAACATCATCGAGCAGAACCGGATCGTCGGCATTTACGAAAACAAGTGAAATTTTCGGCGGCCGCGATCAACAACAAGAACAAGAATCGGTCTGGGCCGCTGAAGTGGGAGAATTGAGAGTGACAAATAACAATTCCGTTCGCCAGAAGGTTTTCGAGGAGCTGGTCACAGCGACGAAAATCCTGTTGTACGAGGGTATCCTGGATACGTTCGGGCACATCAGTGCCCGCGACCCTGAGGATCCGAACAGCTTCTTCCTGGCGCAAAAGCTTGCGCCGAGCCTCATAACGACTGACGACATCCAGCGCTTTAATCTCGAGGGCGAGACTTCGGATAACCGGCCGTCTTATCTGGAACGCTACATCCACAGCGAGATCTACAAGGCCCGGCCGGACGTTCAGTGCGTGTTGCACAGCCATTCTCCGGCTGTCCTGCCATATTGCTTTGTTGATCAGCCGCTGCGGCCGGTCACCCATATGGGGGCATTCATGGGCGAGGCTGTGCCCGTGTACGATATCCGTGACAAGCAGGGTGACGAGACCGACCTTTTCGGTGGCAGCCCCAGCGTCTGTGCGGATATAGCCGAAAGCCTCGGGGACCAGACCGTGGTCCTCATGGCACGCCACGGCGTAGTAAACGTCGGCAGTTCTGTCCGTGAGGTCGTGTTCCGCGCTTTCTATCTTGAGCAGGAAGCCAAGGCGCTCACGGTCGGGCTGCAGATAGGCAAGATAAAATACCTGACACCAGGCGAAGTGAAGACGGCGGGACAACTCGTCGGCAAACAGATCGACCGGGGATGGGACCACTGGTCGGTGCGCCTCAGGCAGGCGGGCCTAGCCTAATGTCGACGGGTCTTTGAAGATCACCTGGAGGATCATGGTCGGTGCCACGATTTTCCAGCCTCAATCCAAGTAGTTCTCTGGCGCCGGAGCGTCAGGTGAAAGCGATAAAGCCTACTATGCCGCACGCGGAAAGCTACGACTACGTCATCGTTGGGGCCGGATCGGCCGGTTGCGTGCTGGCCAACCGGCTGAGCGCTGATCCGAAATGCTCGGTGCTTCTGATCGAGGCCGGCGGTTGGGACCGTGACCCCATGATCCATATCCCGCTTGGCTGGGGCAAGATCCTGACCGAGCGACGCCATGACTGGATGTATTTCTGCGAGCCGGAAGACAATGTCGGCGGGCGCAGGGTCGAGTGCGCGCGCGGCAAAGTCATCGGCGGATCGTCCTCGACCAATGCGATGGCCTATGTCAGGGGAAATCGCGGCGACTACGACCGCTGGGCCGCCAGCGGGCTCCATGACTGGTCGTATGACAAGGTGCTCCCCTACTTCAAGAAGCAGGAAAGCTGGGAAGGCGGAGAAAGCCATTTTCGCGGCGGAGCCGGCCCGGTCAACACCCAGTTCTGCCGTTACAAGGACACGCTGATCGACGCCTTTGCGCAGGCCAGCGTCCAGGCAGGCTATGAGCAGACGGACGACTACAATGGCGAGCTTCAGGAGGGTTTTGGCCGCCTGCAGATGACGATTGCAAAAGGTCGGCGCTCGTCGACCGCATCAGCCTATCTGCGGCCGGTGCTGAAGCGGCCAAACCTGACAGTCCTGACGGAAACGAATGCAACCAAGGTCGTGCTGGAGGGCACGCGCGCCACGGGCGTCACAATCAACCACAAGGGGGGTGAACGCACCATCGTCGCGCGCAAGGAAGTGCTGCTTGCCGGCGGCGTGATCAACACGCCGCAACTCATGATGCTGTCGGGCATAGGCGCCCAGGACGAGCTTGCTGCTCACGGTATACAGACGAGGGTCAACCTGCCCGGGGTCGGCAAGAACCTGCAGGATCACGTCTCGGTCATTCTGATGTACCGGCGCCGGACTCCAGGCCCCTTCCTGCGCAACATGCGCGCCGACCGCATCGGGCTCGATTTCCTCAAGACATACCTCACCGGACGAGGTTTTTCGGCGGATGTGCCCGGCGGGGTCGTCGCCTTCCTGAAGAGCGGTCCGGCGCGACCGTTGCCGGATGTGCAACTGCTCTTCACGGCGGCTCCGCTCGCAGCATGGCCATATCTCAAGCCGTTCAAGGCACCGTTTACCGACGGCTTCGCAACGCGGATCGTGGCGACACAGCCTGAAAGCCGGGGGGCGGTGAAACTGGCATCGGCCGATCCTTCCGCGGCGCCTCTGATCCACCAGAATTTCCTGGCCTCGCCGAAGGATTGGGAATCCCTCAGGGCCGGCTTCCGGGTCGCAAGAGATCTCGCGGCGCAGCCCTCCATGCAGCCCTTCATCGAGGCGGAGTTTTTTCCCGGCCCGAACTGTCAGAGCGACGACGAGATCGACGAGCATATCCGCCGGACCTCCATCACCGTGCATCATCCGGCCGGGACCTGCCGGATGGGGGTCGATGCAGCCTCGGTCGTTGACCCGGAATTGCGCGTTCGCGGCCTCCAAGGTCTCAGAGTGGTGGACGCTTCCGTCATGCCCGACCTGGTCTGCGGAAACATCAATGCGGCAGTGATCATGATCGCCGAGAAAGCCGCCGACCTCATCGCGAGCTCAAAAGAAAGCGGGGCAGTGCAATGATCCGACGTATCGCCGTCATCGGTCTGGGGACGATGGGACCGGGCATGGCCGCCCGGCTCGCCAGAGGCGGTCTGCAGGTCGTCGCCTACGACGTTGCCCCGGCAGCGATCGAGCGCGCGCGATCCATGCTGAGCGTGGCCGAAACCGTTCTCGACGCGCTGGACATCGCGCCTCCACCGGCCGGCGTTGGGACCGTTCGATTCACGGACGACGTCGCCGACGCGGTGTCCGGCGCCGACCTGGTCATCGAGAACGTTCCTGAAAACATTTCGGTGAAGGCCGATGTCTATCGCACGATCGACGGGCTGATAGCATCCGACACGATCGTCGCGTCCGACACGTCGGGTATCCCGATCACCAAGCTGCAGGAGCATATATCGCATCCCGAGCGGATGGTGGGCATGCACTGGTCGAACCCGCCACACATCATCCCGATGATCGAGGTGATCGCCGGCGAGAAGTCCGCGCCGCAAACCGTGGCGACGATCCGCGACCTGATCCGCTCCATCGGCTTGCTGCCGGTGGTGGTGAAGAAGGACGTACCGGGCTTCGTCGAAAACCGAGTCCTCTATGCACTGCTGCGTGAGGCGGTCGACCTGGTCGAGCGCGGCGTCATCGATCCGGAAGATCTCGACACCTGCGTCTCGTGGGGCATTGGCTACAAAATCGCCGTTATCGGGCCTATGGCGCTGCTCGATATGGCGGGCCTGGATATTTACAAATCCGTCTCGTCCTTCCTCAACGCCGATCTTTCCAATCGCGACGATGTCGCGCCGATGGTGTTGGAAAAAACGGAAGCGTCGAAGTTCGGCATCAAGTCGGGCGAGGGCATGTTCTCCTATACGCCCGAGCAGACCAAGGCGCTGCAGAGCGAACGGGCGCGCAAACTCGTTGCGGTGCGGCGCATCCTGGAAGGCCGGGAGTAGGCGGTGATACATCGTTCTCACAGGGTCAGCAGGGCTGGGGAGGTAGCCACGGCGGCCATCCGCGCCATGAGTGCCTTTCCGGATCGAACGGTCCGGCCACGGCTGACGGCAGCGAATGGAGCGGCAAGCCATGCGCATTGAAACCATTCGAGCAGCCGACGGCCTGCCGTCCCGTATCCGCCATGACGACCTGATTTCGGCCAAGGGCGTTTCGGTGGTCTTGGCCAGGCAGCAGGTTCTGCAGAATATCGATCTTTCAGTACCGGAAGGGTCGTTTGTCTCGCTTATCGGTCCTTCCGGGTGCGGCAAGAGCACGTTGCTCAAGGTTCTGGCCGGGCTTGCAAATCCGACAAGCGGCAGCGTTTCGATCGCCGGGCTTTCGCCGGTGGAGGCGGCGCGCAAGCGCATGATCGGCCTCGTCTTCCAGGACGCCAACCTGCTTCCCTGGAAGAATGCCGTCGACAACGCATCGATGCTGCTCAGCATTGCTGACAAGTCGCTCTCACGCGCCGAGTTGCGGGCGCGCGGCCAGGAGATGCTGGAACTGGTGGGCTTGGCCGACAGCGCTCACAAGCGCCCGCATGAATTGTCCGGCGGCATGCGCCAGCGCGTCGCCATTGCACGCGCATTGGCGCTCGATCCGGCTGTGCTGCTGATGGACGAGCCATTCGGCGCGCTCGACGCCATTACCAGGGATTCGATGGGCCAATCGCTGCTGGAGATCTGGCAGCGCACCGGCAAGACCATCGTGCTCGTCACCCACTCAATCGACGAGGCCATTCATTTGTCCCTCCATGTCCATGTTATGGGGATCAAGCCGGGGCGGATCACCGAGAGCCTCGACATTGAGCTGCCCTATCCGCGCGATCTGTCGGTGACGGAGGATCCAGAGTTCGTCAGGCTGGCGGTTCAGCTGCGGACGATGTTGCGCGCCAGCCATCAACCGGGAGGCGTGTCGTGAGCGATCAACCCATCACCAATTTCGCGCAGTCGCGGCTGGCCTCAGGCTGGAGTGCGGCGACAGCCAGCTGGCTTCCGGCGGTCATCCTTCTGCTGGCGACGATCATGGTGTGGGAAGCTGCGGTGCGGATCTTCGCCATATCCGCCTTCATCATTCCCGCCCCGTCCGAGATCGCGCGATCACTGGTCGCGCAATGGGGAACGCTGATGCAAGCGACATTGGTGACGGCGGGCGAGATCCTGTTCGGTTTCCTTGTCTCCGTCGTGGTCGGCATCGCCATCGCACTGATCATCGTGCGCTTCGACTGGCTGGGGCGAGCGCTTTATCCGCTGGTGGTGCTGTTCCAGAATGTGCCGAAGGTGGCACTGGCGCCGATCTTCATCCTTTGGTTCGGCTACGGGCTCGCGCCCAAGATCGGGCTGATCCTCGTCATCGCCTTCTTTCCGGTGACGCTGTCGATGCTGGCGGGCATGCAGTCGGTCGATCGCTCGCTGCTGTCGCTCATGAATTCGGTCGGCGCCAGCCAGACGCAGATCCTGTTCAGGATCCGTGTACCGCATTCGCTGCCGAACCTGATGGCCGGAACCAAGATCGCTGCGACGCTCAGCGTCATCGGCGCCATCGTTGGCGAATTCGCCGGCGCCTCGGATGGGCTCGGCTACGTCATCCAGTTCGCCTCGACCCAACTCGACACCGCGCTGGTCTTTGCGGCCCTGTTCCTCGTTTCGGTGCTGGGCATCGCCTTCTACTACGCAGCCGAAATTCTCGAACGCATCGTGGTGCCGTGGGCACCGAAATTCAGCCAGTCCTAGTTTTCTGGGACAGTCAAAGTCAGGAAGGATCGATCGAATGCTGAGACGCTCACTGATCAAGGCAGCCACGTTTGTAGCCTTTGCCGGCGCGGTCGGCTTCTCCGGCGTGGCGCTGGCGAAAGACACCGTCAACGTCCAGCTCGACTGGGTGGTGCGCGGCAATCACGCCATGTTCTTCGTCGGCAAGGAAAAGGGCTTCTTCGCCAAGAACGACATCGAGGTGGCCGAGATCCGGAAGGGCTCCGGCTCGCCGGACGCCATGCGGTTGGTGGGCAACGAGAACGCGGATTTCGGTTTCGGCGATCTTCCAACCCTCGCCGTCGCGCGGTCGCAGAATGTCCCGGTGGTGGCGTTGACGGCCGTCAACCAGCATTCGCCGCTGGCGATCATCTCGCTCGCCAAGACGGTGAAGCTCACCAAGCCGGCCGATCTCAAAGGTCTTACAATCGGCATTCATCCGGCCGGCTCAACCTACATCTTCTTCAGGGGCTTCCTGGCGGCCAACGGTCTGACCGAGAAGGACATGACGCTGAACAGCGTATCACCACCCTACGAAAGCTACCTGCTTCTGGGCCGGGTCCAGACCGTCGTCGGCTATGTCGACGCCGAGGTTCCCGAGCTGGAGGCCAAGGCCGGCGGTCCAGGCTCGCTCAGCATCATGATGGGCGCCGATTTCGGCTGGAAGGCCTACGGTTCCGGGCTGTTCACCTCGCAGAAGATGATCGAAGACAAGCCCGAAATCGTGGCCCGCTTCGTCAAGGCGTACAGGGAGGCGTTCGACTATGTCGTTGCGCACCCCGAAGAGGCAGCCGAGATCACTGCCAAGGCTGTACCCGGTTACGCGGACAAGAAGGACGTGCTGTTGGCGCAGATCAACGCCGATATCGCGTCGACCTTCACCAGTCCGGACACCAAGGAACACGGCCTTGGCTGGATGACGAAGACGCAGTGGGAGGAAACGCTGAAGACCCTTACCGTCCAGGGCGTGCTCAAGTCGCCTCTGTCCGCGGACGACGTCTTCACCGATAAATTCCTGGCGAAGGAATAGGCGCGGTGCCCCGGTCGGACGGATCAATGCCTGGCTACCTGCACACCAGCCTGTCCTCGGCCATGCTGCAGGACACGTTGCGCATGCCCTTGGTCGCGTCGGTGCGGTCGAGCGTGATCTGCACGCGGGTCGCGTACGCCCGGCCTGAGAGACCGCACCATAGCCGCTCGACCGGCAGGTTCTCGCGTTTGTCGTTGAGAATGGTGAAGGTGCCGGTCTTGGCGTCGAACCAGAGTTCGATGCGAGCGCTGGTGCCCGGCTCGACCGTCGCGATCCCGGCCGAATACCAGTGGGCCAAGTCGGCATTGCAAGACAACCCATCATTGCCCGCATTCGAAATACTTAACGGCACCATGTCGAGCCCTTCGGTGCCGGTGCGGACGATGACATCGTGCAACTCGACGGCGTTGGCGAAGGACGTGAACGCCAGCGCCGCCGGAAGGAGATAACGGATCTTCACTTTGCCTGAGCTCCATAGGGTGAATTTATCAGGCAGTCTATCTCGCTTATGCGCAATAACAATAAGAATATTGGTTCGTCAATCAAACAGAGAGGGTAACATGTTTAAGCTTCTGAAAAGCAGTGTAGGTGCAGTTATATTGAGTGGCGCCTTGATGGGCAGCGCGCTTGCTGGCGAAGTCAAATCGATCGCTATCCTGACGCCTGAAGAAGGCACCGACTACGGTTGGAACCAGCAGGGCATCGATGCCGCCAACGCGGCCGGCAAGGCCGCCGGCGTCGAAGTGGTCGTGGCCCAGGGCCTCGGCTATGGCGATGTTCGTCCCACGTTGCGGGAACTGGCGTCCGACGGCGCCAGCCTGCTGATCGCCCACGCCAGCGGTTACAACACCTCGGCGCCTGAGATCGCCAAGGAGTTGAAGGTTCCGGTGGCGATCGTCGATACACCGACCGGCCTGGAGAAGGGTCTCGTCGCCGACTACACGCTGAGTGGTCACGAGGGCGCATATCTCGCCGGCTGTCTCGCCGCCAAGACGTCGCGCTCCAAGTCGGTCGGCATCGTCGTTTCGGGCGAACCGCCTTCGTGGAATTCGCAGTCGGCGGCGTTCGCGCAAGGCGTGAAGGCGGAGAACCCCGACGTCAAGATCACTTATGCGGTGATCGGTCCGGCCGCCTACAGCGATGCGGCCGGGGGCAAGCGCGTTACCGAAAGCGTGATCGCCTCCGGCGCCGACATCATCTTCGGCCAAGGCAACGGTTCGAGCTTCGGCATGCTGCAGGCGGTTGAGACAACCAAGGCGGCTGACGGCGGCAAGGTCTATTTCATCGACGTCATCGGCGACAAGTCGCCGATCGACAAGGGCTTCCTGCTGTCGTCGGTGGTATGGAACATCGAGCCGGTCTACGCGGCGATGATCGCCGATCTCAAGGCCGACACGTTCGGAACCAAGAACTACACGATCGGCCTCAAGGACGACTCGGTCAAGCTGCTGAAGACCGCTGCGATCCCGGATGATGTCTGGAAGGATATCCAGGCCCTGCGCGAAGACGTCATTTCCGGCAAGATCAAGGTCGACCCGATCTATGACGCGACCGCCGTCAGGGCGCTGATGACAAGCGTCGCCCAGTAAGGCGAGCACAGGTCATCTGCCGGAGGGGCGAGCGATCGCCCCTCCGGAAGTTTCCCGTTTCTCAGGACTGGGCCTTCATGAGCAGTGTTTCCTCATCGTCCCTCGACAATCGCGACATCGTCGCGCTCGAAGGCGTGACCAAACGCTTTCCCGGCATTGTCGCCAATGAAAGCATCGACCTGTCGATCCGTCCCGGGGAGGTGCATGTACTTCTCGGCGAGAACGGCGCGGGGAAATCCACCTTGATAGGCATGCTGTCTGGACTGCAGCAGCCGGACGAAGGACGCATACTGGTCGACGGCCAGCCGACGCCGATCACCTCGCCGCGTCATGCGCTGGCGCTGGGCATCGGCACGGTGTTCCAGCACATGATGCTGGTACCGACGCTGACGGTGGCGGAAAACCTTCTGCTTGGCGGACCGTGGTGGCAGCGCCCCAGGACCGAGGAGCTTGAGGCGCGCGTGGCCGAGATCACCCGCAGTCTGGGCATCACGGTCAAACTGCATGCCAAGGTGTCGGAGCTTTCGCTGGGCGAGCAGCAGCAGGTCGAAATCCTGCGCGCCGTGGTGCGCAATAGCCGCTTGCTGATCCTTGACGAATCCACCTCGATGCTGACGCCAAAAGGCATCGACGAGCTGGGCGCGCTGATGCGCCGACTTGTCGAACAAGGGCTGGCGATCGTCTTCATCACCCACAAGCTCAAGGAGGCGGCGGCTTTCGGCGACCGCATCTCGGTGCTCAAGCTCGGTCGCAAGGTCGGGGAGATCCCGCCAGAGCGGTTTCGCGCGCTGGGCGAACAGGAGATCATCTCGGAGATCGTGGAATTGATGTTCGGCAAGCAGAAGAATGATCCGGAAGCCGTCGAGCGTCCGATCCGAACGGTCCGAGCCGAAGCGCCTGCGCTGCTTCAGGTTACCGATTTGGCGGTCGCGCCGACGGACAACGCACCTGGCCTGTCGTCGATCTCGTTCGACATTCGCCCGGGCGAGATCCTAGGCATAGCCGGCATCGACGGCAACGGCCAGAAGCAGCTGGCGGAAGCAATAGCCGGCCAGCGCGCGGTGACCGGCGGCTACGTGCGGCTGGAGGGCGCTGCCATCGAAACCTTGAGCGTTGGCGAACGCCGCCGGCGCGGCCTTCGCTACTTGACCGACGACCGGCTGGGCGAGGGCACTGTCGGCACCTTCCCTGTCTCGATCAACTTCTTTCTCAAGCAGGTCGGCGAGGCCCCGTTCTGGCGCAAGGGCGTCGAGCAGCGCGCTGAGATCGACAAGCGCGCCGGCCAGCTCGTGCGCGACTATGATGTGCGCACGCCGAGCCTCAAAACGCCCGTGGCGCGGCTGTCCGGGGGCAACATCCAGAAGGTGCTTCTGGCACGAGAACTCGCTGAAGGCGCAAAGGTGGTGATCTTCAACAAGCCGACCCATGGGCTCGACCTCGCCAACACGCTGGCCTCACGCCAGCGCATCCGCGACACGGCGGCACGCGGCCTTGCCGTGCTGCTGATCTCCATCGACCTCGAGGAACTGCTTGGCATGTGCGACCGCATCGGCGTCATTGCCAATGGGGCGTTGATAGGCATCGTCGAGAATGCCGACGATACGCGCACCAAGGTTGGTCGCCTGATGATCGGACTTGCCGCATGAGCATCGATACCGCACCCCCGGTCAATGCTACCGCGCTCGAAGCGACCAGCGGGGCGGCCACGCGTCGCGACATCCTGCACCGGCTGCTGATGACGCTCGGTCCGATCCTTATCGCTCTGGTGATAGCTGGCTGTATCCTGCTTGCAGTCGGCGTCAACCCGCTCGCCTATTATGGCTTTGTGCTGGAGAAAGGATTGTTCTCACCGCTCGGCATCCAGCAGACGCTGACGCGCATGGCGCCGCTCCTGTTCCTTGCCGCCGGCCTGATCGTGGCCTTTCGCGCCGGCATGTGGAACCTGGGCGGCGACGGCCAATTCCTGCTCGGCGCGGTGACGGCGGCCGCCTGCGCTCCCGTGTTCGTTCAGATCATGCCGGGCTGGCTGGCGCTGACCTGCTCTTTCCTCATAGCCATGGCGGTGGCTATGATCTGGTCGCTGGTGCCGGCTCTGCTGCGCGCCTACCAGGGCGTCAACGAGATCATCACTACTCTGATGATGACGTTCCTTGGCACCTCGCTTGCCAATGTTCTGGTCAAGCTGGTGTTTCGCGATTCGAACACGACCGTGCCGCAGACCCGTACGCTGCCCGTGGAGGACCGGCTGCCGCGCCTGTTCGAGACGACCATCACCAGTGGCCTGCTGCTTGGGCTGGCGGCGATCATCATCGTACATCTGGTGATGACCCGTACGGCGTTCGGGCTGAAGCTGAGGATCGTCGGCGCCAATCCGCGCGCCGCGGTCCATTCGGGGCTCAACGTCCCCGGCCTGACGGTTGCTGTCTTCGCCATTTCGGCTGGGCTGGCCGGGCTTGCCGGCGCTGTCGATATCATCGGGGTCCAGGGCAATGTCCGGGCCGACTGGAATCCCGCCTACGGGCTCGCCGTCATTCCTGCCGTGTTTCTCGCCCGCATGAACGGCTTTGCCGCGATCGGCTTCGTGTTCCTGCTTTCGGTGCTGTCGATAGGCGGCGAGAGCGCGGCGCGCAGGCTTGGCGTGCCCAATCATTTCACGCTGGTGCTGGTTTCCATCGTGCTGATCGTGCTCGCGCTCGCCGAATATTTCGATCATCGATATAGCCAGTCGCGGAGGGCCTAGGCATGACCGGACTCTTCAGCGAAGTCTTCCTCAGCGCGCTGCTGTTCGGCGCCGTCACCGCGGCGATCCCGCTGCTGCTTGCCGGGCTTGGCGAGCAGATCTCCGAGAAGGCGGGTGTGCTCAATATCGGCATAGAAGGGATGATGCTGGCCGGCGCCTATCTCGGCTTCGTCGGCGCCTTCTATTCGGGCTCGCTGTGGCTGGGCTTTCTCACCGGTGCCGCCGGCGGCGGCGCGGTAGCGCTTGTCATGGCACTGCTTTGCGTGCGCATCGGGCTGAACCAGATCGTCATCGGCATCGCGTTGACCCTGGGGCTGGAAGGTCTGACGGCACTGCTCCACCACTTCCAGTTTTCACGCAGCTATCCGCGCCTGCCGGCGGCGGATGCAACCGTCATTCCACTGCTTTCGAAGATCCCGGTGATCGGGCCAGCATTCTTCCAACATCATCTGATCGTGTATCTCGCGGTCGCGCTGGTTTTTGGCATGGCTTATGTCTACCGACGCACGCAGTTGGGGCTCAACCTGCAGGCGGCGGGCGACAAGCCGGCCGCGCTCGATGTCGCCGGCATCGACGTCGTGCGAACCCGTACTGTCGCCGTGTTGACCACCGGAGCGCTGGCCGGGCTCGGCGGCGCCTATCTCGCTGATGTCGGGGCCGGGCTGTTCATTCCTTTCATCACCAATGGCGCGGGCTTTCTCGGCATTGTGCTCGCCATGCTGGCGCGCGGTCGCCCGATCTGGGTGCTGTTCGGCGCGTTGCTGTTCGGCGTGTGCCTGTCGCTGACGACGGCCATGCAGGTCGCCGGAATCAACATACCGACCGACATCATCCAGATGCTGCCGTTCCTGGCCGTGATGATCATGCTGGTGCTGTTTGGCCGGCGCGCCAGCCTGCCGGCGGCGCTTGGCATTCCATACGAGCGCGGTGCGCGCTGACCACGATTTCATGCGCGGACGGGACCCGCGCCAAATAGGAGGAAAGAATGTCGGATACCAAGGTCTACCTGCTCGACGGCGGCTCGCTCGTCCTCGATGGATATCATGTGTTCTGGAACCGGGGTCCTGGCGGCGAAGTGCGCTTCCCCGTCTACTCGATCCTGATCGAACATGCCGAGGGTCGGTTTCTGATCGACACCGGCTACGACTACGACCACGTGATGAAAGTGTTGCCGTTCGAAAAGCCTATCCAGGAAAAGCACCAGACCGTTCCCGGCGCGCTGGCGCTGCTTGGGCTTGAGCCGAAGGACATCGACGTCGTCGTCAACTCGCATTTCCACTTCGACCATTGCGGCGGCAACAAGTATTTTCCGCATGCCAAGAAGATCTGCCACCGGACCGAGGTACCGCAAGCCTGCAATCCCGAACCTTTCGAGCATCTCGGCTACTCCGATCTGAGCTTTTCGGCGGAGGCCGCCGAAGCCCGTGGCGCGACAGCACAATTGCTTGCGGGAACGACGCGGGCGAATTCGACCTTCGAAGGCGTCGATGGCGACGTCGACCTTGCCAAGGGCGTCCGGCTGATCTCGACGCCGGGTCATTCGATCGGCCACTACAGCCTGCTGGTCGAGTTTCCCAAGCGCAAGCCGATAATGTTCACGATCGATGCAGCCTATACGCAGAAAAGCCTCGAGACCCTGTGCCAGGCGGCCTTTCACATCGACCCCGTGGCAGGCGTCAATTCGATGCGCAAGGTGAAGAAGTTGGCCGAGGACCATGGCGCCGAGCTGATGTACTCGCACGACATGGAGAATTTCAAAACCTACAGGATAGGCACGCAATTCTACGGCTGATCGCCGTCAATCGGGAGACAAGATGATGCGCTATCTCGAACACGCCGATCCGGTCATCACTTTGACAGCGGGGCCGGTGAACGCCTATGCCGAAGTGCTGCGCGGCCTCGGTCGCACGGTGCTCTACGATTACGACCCCGCGTTCCAGCTTTTCTACGAGAACGTGGTCGACAAGGCGCAGAAGGCGATGCGCCTGTCGAACAAACCGGTCATCCTGCATGGCGAGCCGGTGCTGGGCCTCGAAGCCGCCGCAGCCTCGCTTATCGCTCCCGACGATGTTGTGCTCAACCTGGCGTCCGGAGTCTACGGCAAGGGGTTTGGCTATTGGGCAAAGCGCTATTCGCCACATCTCATCGAGATCGAGGTGCCCTACAATGAGGCGATCGATCCGCAGGCGGTTAAGGCAATGCTGGAAGCGCATCCCGAAATCACCGTCGTTTCCGTCTGTCACCACGACACGCCGTCCGGCACCATCAATCCGATCGACGAGATTGGTGCGCTGGTGTCTGCGCATGGCGGCTATCTCATCGTCGATGCCGTCTCGTCCTTTGGCGGCATGAAGACGCATCCGCAGGATTGCAGTGCCGACATCTACGTCACCGGCCCGAACAAATGCCTGGGCGCGCCGCCCGGTCTCACGATGATGGGTATCAGCGAGCGAGGCTGGGCCAAGATGAAGGCGAATCCCCTGGCGCCGCGCGCATCGATGCTGAGCATCGTCGACTGGGAAAAGGCATGGTCGAGGGACGCGCCGTTTCCATTCACGCCGTCGGTATCGGAGATCAACGGGCTCGATGTCGCGCTCGACCTCTACCTCAACGAGGGACCGGAGGCGGTGTGGGCGCGCCACGCGCTCACTGCCAAGGCCATGCGCGCGGGAGTCGCCGCGATGGGCCTGTCGATTTGGCCCGCCAGCGACAGCATCGCGTCACCGACCACGACCGCCGTGCGCACGCCCGAAGGCGTCGACGAAAAGGCACTTCGCCAAGCCGCGCGTGCCCGCTATGGCGTGGTTTTTTCGTCTGGGCGCGGCGAAACTTTGGGAAAGCTGACACGCATCGGCCACATGGGCCCGACCGCCCAGCCGATCTATGCAATCGCGGCGCTTACGGCACTTGGCGGTGCCATGAACGCGGCCGGCCAAAAACTAGCGATCGGCGAAGGCATCGATGCGGCGGTGGCCGTGATCGATGCCGACGCCTGAATAGACACCACCAGATCACGGAACGAGGGAGCATTTTCATGACTGAGCGGCTCGCAGGAAAGACGGCGCTGGTTACGGGCGCCGCGCAGGGTATCGGCAAGGCGATCGCAGTGCGGCTTGCCGCCGACGGGGCAATCGTCATCCTCAGCGACATCAATGCCGAAGGCGCCAAGGGCGCGGCCGCGACCATAGGCGGAAAGGCGAGGGCGATCACCGCCGACATTTCCGACCCGTCATCGGTGAAGGCACTGTTCGCCGAAATCCAGGCCCTGACCGGAGGCATCGATATTCTGGTCAACAACGCAAGCATTGTGCCCTTCATCGCCTGGGACGATGTCGATCTCGACCATTGGCGCAAAATTATCGACGTCAATCTGACCGGCACCTTCATCGTCAGCCGCGCCGGCACCGACCAGATGCGTGCGGCGGGCAAGGCCGGACGGGTGATCAACATCGCATCGAACACCTTCTTTGCCGGCACGCCGAACATGGCGGCCTATGTCGCGGCCAAGGGCGGCGTCATCGGCTTCACCAGGGCGCTCGCCACCGAACTTGGCAAATATGGCATCACCGCCAATGCGGTGACGCCTGGTCTGATCGAGAGCGACGGCGTCAAGGTAAGCCCGCACAACGAGGCGTTCGGTTTCGTCGAGATGCTGCAGGCCGTAAAGGGCAGGGGACAGCCCGAGCATATTGCGGACGTTGTGTCATTTCTTGCCTCGGACGATGCGCGCTGGATGACGGGCCAGACGATCAACGTTGATGCAGGAATGGTCCGATATTAGGTCGTGACTCATAGGCGCGCAGCCACAGTCGGATTGAGGCGAGTTGGACCATAGCGAGGAAGTTGACTCGCGAGCTTGTCATAGCGGGTTGCGTTGTGAACCGGGTTGGCAAAGTCCGCGATGTGGCCGGCAAGATGCTGGCGAAGACAACTGATCGACATGCTGAAAGCTATCGCGACCAGGTCACGTTGGCGCTGCTCAATCCTCTGACCCGTCTTGGGGTCTCTGAATACGAGCAGGCAGCTCGGCGCGTTCTGGTCGGCCGTCCAAGTCGAGATGATCAGGCAGTCCTATCGTGGCAGTCAGCCTGGCGGGACCGCTGCGTGACCCGTGCGAACTGTGTCCGTGCTGCCGGGATCGATCTTCGTCAGCCGCGATCTCGCCTCGATGACGCGCCGTTGCGCAGCCCGTATTCTGCTGCACAGCGCGATATTGATACCGACACCGCAGTCTTCATCCAGCATCTCGTTCGCACGCTCGAGGGAGCGCTCCGCCCGGTTAAGCCGCTGTCGGGCTTTCGCCAGTTCCATATCCAACAGTTCCATGATTCCGAATCCATTGCGGTCCCTTCGGTTGGTAAACCGCTTGTGGTCGCCGTTGGTTCCGCCTGTCGCGAGCATGGAGCCCAGACGGTCGATGTGGCTGGAACAGTTCTGGAGCGAGTGGTCGCGCCACTGGACCCAAGGTCGCGACGAATGAAACGCCGGCGCAATTCAACCCGCGCTACGTCCTTCAAAGCTGGGGGAATCGATTTTTACCAAGCGGTCTGCGGCCTCGACCGCAATTCGCATCCTGCTGCGCAGCGCGAGATTCTCGGCCAGCATTTCTTCAGTGCGTTGAAGCGCGAGCTCGGTCCGGTGGATGCGCTGCCTGGCATTGGCAACTTCGGATGTCAAAATATCGGCCGCTATCCCGTGGCCCCGGGGTTCCATAGTGTCCATGGGTTTTCTAACACATTGGCGCCGACATGGTTCCCTGATGTCGTGCGGAACGGGTGTCGCAGTTCCTCTATCAGTGGGGGCGAAGCCCCTGCTATGTTCAAGCGTTTCCTCTGCGCGCGATGGCCCATGGTTCTGCTGCTGCGCTCATCTTCGGAGCGTTCCAGTGGAGCTCGGTTTAGTCTGCTCCGGCGCATTCGAAGCAGCCGGCGACAGGAACCCATGGAAATCTACGGTACCCGTTTGCAACATGGCGCGACATGAACACCGGCCGTTGCTGCAACCAAGTATCCCGCAAAAAACCCCTTCGGGCCAAAAGTGTTACCTATGTCTCCGGTATAAACCGTAACCTATGTGTCCAGAATGGACCGGAAAGGAATGGTGCCCAGAGGCGGAATCCAAGTGAAAAAAATCCCGTTTTCCTTTCAGAGACTTATACGAAGGCTAGTCGCATCTGCTACCAACAGAAATACCAACAAAATATTTCTGTGGATTGGTTCGGTTCCTGCTATTTCTCTCAATGGCTCGCACCTGCACCTTGTCTCTTCCGGTTCGGTCTAGATCCTTCTTGGGTTATTTATCATCATGCAGGGGGTCGAGTGAAGACCACGGCTGCCCAAGACCACTCAATGAGAACGGATGCCCGCTTGCGGCCCAAATGCGCCTGATGTCGGTCGTTCATTCGCTGTGCAAATGGTCCCAAAAGCCGCCGTCGGTTAAGCTAACCCGCTACGTCGCGCCTTACTTGCACGCCCTACTTTCAAGCGCTCTTCGTACTCCTTCCAAGCCATATAGTCTTCCTCGTTGTCAAAATCGGGCTGTGAGAAATCGGTGAGTTCATCGCAGCTTAAACAGTGAAACATCTGCGATGCGTCCTGAAAGTGCATGCCGCACAAGCAGCCACAAAACGGGCAGCACTCTTCAAGCTCGAGGTTGCTCCAGTCCCAGACGCCGAGATATTCAGGTACGCCGTCACGATCGTGACCGACGACTTCAAAGGCATCTGCATTCTTTTCGACGAAACCCTTGATGCCCGCGCGTTTCAGATCCTCGAGAATGTCGGCGGGTTGAAGGTAGAACCACTCTCTGGCGCTACTCCCTCCATGCCGGCCAATGTTATGCGCTGCATATTTCTCGTGGAGCCGCCTTTCCGTTTCGGCCTCATTCTCCGCTTCGATCCACCCCACTACCTTTAGCGGGCGCGAGTTGCCGGTCTGTAAGGCACCTCGACGACCTCTAAGGTTCGTCGCGCGACCGATCTTCATCCGCCGTTATTCTCCTCGAGGATGAAATAAATGGGCATCGCTAATCGCCTCCCATGTCAAACAAGCTACGCGGCTCTTACGCACTCACATGTCAGACGTTAAGGTAGAATTTTCGTGCGCCCCGAAAATCGGCGGGGTATGCCCATCCTCTATCCGGCCGCCGCGCTTCACCATTCAATAGGCCGGACTGCAGGGGTCAGCGTGTAGGGTGTGCGCAGATATTGCATCCTGACTGCGAGATCCAACGATTTATGATAGTATTCCCGAAACGTCGCTGGCGGGCCGGGGAATGAGTTATGACTACGATGAGCGTAAGTGGTTTTTTGAACGCCGTACTGACAAGACGATAATTAGTAAACGTATTCCTGGAATGGCTCCCGGCCAGCATCTGCGTATCGCTACACACATGGTAGAAGGAGAGGCCGGCCTCGTATTTGGAACGATAAAGGACGAAGTCGTCCTCCGCCGAACGCCGGCCGGAAGATACGAGCTAAAGGCCACGTTCCTTGAGGACGATCGATCGATCTCATCGCTGACTATTCAGAAACATCTTAGTCGGACAGGACCGCACGATAAGCAGCATTTCACGCTGGTCGGGCCGGAGATCAACACGCTGATCGGGTTCCTCGCAGGCCTTGTGACCATACCGCTCGACGACGCGTCAAAGGTTCACGTATCGGGTGATGTGGTGCGCGACCTGGTGCTTAACCAGGCGCAAGCACGTCGCATCTTCGAGAAGAATTCCGACGTTTTCCTCGAACTGGCCCAGAACGTGGAAGTGGCAAGAGATTTGGTTGCACTCGGATATCGCCGAAAGCAGCTCGCTCACTTCGATCGACTGCTTAACGACAACGCATTCTTCTCCGCAGAACGGCAACGGCTCGGGTGCCGACCGGAAGACGTGTGGCAACGCTTCTTCGAGGCCAACACATGGATATTTCGGTACGGCCTGTCGTACCAGCTTCTTTCTTAGCTTAACGAGAGGAAACTGGAACAGATTGTGCGCGGTAACACGCTTGATGGCGCTGGAAAACGCGTCGATGGATTAATGAAGACGCGCGCATTATCGGTTCACTGTGTTTTGTGGAGATCAAGCGGCACGACACGCCGCTTCTGGCTTCTTCGCGCTATCGCCCGGATACTTGGCAGCCTTCGTCCTTTTGACGCCCAGCTCCGCGGACGGCGACCCGACCGGTGAAGCGCTATCAACATCGAGCCGCGATCCTGTCTCGTCATCGGTTCGCTGGCCGAATTCAATTTGATCGTGGGACGAATCTCCCGAAGTTTCGCTCATTCGAGCTTCACCGGCGCCACACCAATCGCCCAGAAATTGTCACGTTCGATGAGTTGTTGGAGCGCGCGAGGTTCATCGTGGAACATGGTCCAGAGCAGATGGATCAAGGTTGATTGTCAACAGGGATGCTGCGTGTAGTGCAGGCCTCCGCTCACCGCGCTTGACTACCCATAATCCGACCTACCCGTGGTCGCCTGCTGACGCGCAACTTTTGGCTGTTAGAAGCCGACACGCCAGCTCAGGCCCACCCCATCGCGTTGCGAATGTCTCGGATACTTCAAACCAGCTGCCGTCATTGCCTGCACCATGGTTCTCGCCCATGCAGGAACATTCGCAATCGTGCCCAGTTGCGTTGAGGCAAGCAGGGGAACATTTCTCCTGCTCGCGGTACGGCTGAATAATGTAAACGCTGCGGTAGCGTACAAGCGCGCGATCGACGAAATCATTTAGCCAGGCTTTCGGCAAGTCCCAGCAACGCAGCTCCTCGATCCATTCCGGGCGATGCCGGCGTTCATTGCGCAGCCACTTGCGATTGCCTTCTCCGTAGGGCAACCGCACCCGTAATTTCTCGCCCTTACCGATGCGTCGCAAGATGACCGGGATGGCTTCTTGATTCCACACCCGCTTCAGCTGCGCGTCGTCTAACAAAAGGTCCATGTCATCTTTCCCCGAGCGGCCGTTATAGTACGCGTTCGTTGTGCCGCAAGCGAGGTCGCGCTGGCTGGCCTTGCGCCTTGCAGGAACGCGATGCGGTCGTCGAGCGCTGGCCTCGCGAGGAGGTCGCGCCGACCTATGGCCGCGTGAGGGCCGATCCAAGCTGCGGCATCGCTGCCGCTGACGCGCTCGCGGACCATGTGAAACCGCGCGAAGTCATCCTTTTGCCCGAGACCCGACACCCTCATTGCCGAATGCGGTGCAGCCGAAAAAGCTTCTCGAAGAAATCCGTGATCCTCGCCTCGGCACCGCTACCGACCAGTTCATTCGCGCCGAACCGGTAGACCTCATATCCTGCAAGGCGCAGTTCACGGTCAGCCGACACCATGTCGGCATAGACATTCAATGATGGGAGGTCGTTTTCCGAGAAATGGTGCTTGCCATCGACCTCGATCACGATGCGTTGACGGTTGCGAAGTAACATAAGGAAGTCCATGCGCTGACGCGGCAGAGGCAGTCGATGACGCAGGGTCTTCACCACTGCAGGGTCATAGTGAAGATAGACTTGCGGCAGGAGTGCGGGCAACTCCTCGCCGAGGGCGGAGCGATAGGACTTGAAGTAGGTCGCGAAAAGCTTGCGTTCCGCGTCCGAGGCCAGCGATTCCTGAAGGCGCGCCCCGAGTTTTGCGGCATCTGCTCCCGGCGCAACCTCGCCCCACCAGGCGACGAGCTCCGACCACAGAAGTCCGCTCGCGCCGATCGGCCGGTCGTAAACAAGGCAGCTCTCTTCGCCGGACAGTATGACGATGTCGTTGTTGATCGCATCCGCGAAGCCGATCTCCGGCTTTGGTCCCCGCGAGGCAAAGATCAGGTTCTTCGGCCTGCCACCGACCCCGCGCACAACAGAGCGAAAACTGAAGAGCGGATGACCGGAGATTTCGCCATCCTGGGCCAGCTCATATCCATCCCGCGAAAGGACCTTGTTCAGGGCAGCGACCGTCTTCGCCTGCTCATCGCCAGATCGGGAAAGGGGGTGAACAGCCTGTTCGAGCAAAGCGCCGAACCTGGCCCTTGAACAATCGAAGGCCCCGATCTTTCCAAAAAGGTCTTCCACCGACCAGTCGCCGGGATGTTGATCCATGTGCCGGATGATCTGGTCGCGCAAGCTCGGGCCCTTGCTTCCGAAGAAGGCTTCAAATGGAGAGGAAAGCGGGAAGTAGACCTCGATCACTTCAACGGTGCTGCGCTCGCCAGCGAGATCGTCGCCGAGGATCCGCGCAACGTCTCGCCGTGTGATCTGCGTCAACGGCGGCTCGGCCGCCTCGAGCACCTTGCGGCCCGCTTCATCGAGCGGGATGTCATCGCGGGCCGCAGCGAATTTGAGCGCCAGCTGAGCCAACTCTTCCTGCGTGAGCTTCTCGAGCGCAGCTTCGACACGCTGCCGCTTCGAGTAGCCCTCCGGAGCTGGCACGACCAGCCCGGCGATCCGTTCCGGCTCTTCGCTCAATTGCGTGTGGCCCATCCCGTGCAGAAGCCCGAAGACAAGCCCGTAGAGGTCATCCGCCACGCCCCGTCCCCTTCAGGATAACGCGCACGAATGCAAACATCCGCGTAAACAGGTAATCGACATGATCCGGAGAGATCAGCACCTCCTGCGTCGTCTCGGAATGACGAATGCGGAAGCTGTTCCCGATCGTCGTCAGCTCGGCAGCCTCCCGGCCAAGAGCGTTCCGGAACCCAGAGTCCTGAGTGGCGACGCGGTCCAGCAGCGCATCGGCCTGGGCGCGCTTATTGGCGCCGGGTTCCAGCGTCTTCAGCCGTTCAAAAGCATCCCACAGCTTCTCCAGCGCGTCCTGCCGGTCCTCGGGCTTTGGCGAGAGAAACCGTTGCCGAGCGGCTTCGAGCAGCCGGTCGGTTTCCGCATCGCCCGTCTGAAACATCGCCCAACCGAGCGCATTGGCGATCGGCTGGGGGAGGAGGCGGCGAGCCTGCCCGATCGGTGTTAGCTCATAAGCGACCGCGTTGCGACGAAACAGGAGATTCACGTCCGCCACAAATCGCGTGAGGCCAGCATCGCGGTTCCAGCTCAAGTAATGGTGGCCGAAGTAGGAGTGATAACTGCCCTTGATCGGTTCGCCCACGGCGCTGGCGCAAAACTCGAGCAGATCGAGGATCACCGGCGTATCGGGCACTTCGTTTGCGGAGAGCGGCCACAGAATCCACGGCACCTCGGCGCCCAGCACCCGGCTGAAGGCCTGAGCATCACATCCGTACGGACCGTTGCCGTCGGGACACTGTTCCGGAAAGCGCAGGCCAAACGAGCCGTCGCCGATCCTCGTCTGGATCAAGCTGTAAAGGCCAGCCCACAGACGCGCATCAATAACGTAAATGGTTGCGGGACGTGCTCCGTATTCCCGATCGGTAAAATAGGTCGACACCCTTTCCCCCATCATCGCTTCTCAGCACGGTTCTCCTCCTGGCAATGTCTGCGCATCGCTTGATCGGCGTCTCGAAGGCTCCGCGTGGTCCAGCAGCAGGCCGCTCCCCACCTCAGGAGGAAATTGCGAGGCGGTATTGTTAATTAACAGCAGTTGGAGTCAGCAGATCATTACGCTCTGCTCTCGATCTACAAAGGATGCGCATGTTTCACAAGCGGACAGGAAGCGCGGCGCGTGATGAAAGGCTTCAGCTTTGAATTCCAACCGGCCACCCGTAGAGAAACAGCGGCGTTGAGCATTAACGGGCCTGCCCGAACGGCTGATTTTCCCCAAAGGCTGTCGTCGATAGATCGATGGGGTCGCCTGCCGACGGGCATCTATCGGCTGGGCACGTCCTATAACCGGACAGTCCACTTGCGGCCCCAATCATACCGCCCCCACGGCCAGGGCATGGCATGCTGGACGGAAAGTCACTCTCGTTTGCCTCCAGCCGATTGCGATGTTGCCACTGTTTGGCTCTCGGTTCGGTGCTCGTGCAAATTTGCAGCGGCTATTTTCGCTCTGTTTCCTGACGGACGTCGTCGACCACCACGACTGATTGGTCAGTTCTCGTGCGCAACCAACCCCTCCGCCGCTCGTTGGTTCGTTGCTTTGCGAGAATCTCCCCTTGGCCGTTCAATGCCGTCGACCTCGATACGCAAGTTCGACTATGACCGTAACAACAGGGTACTCTCGGTTTGGTTTGTCGCCAGCGGGAAGCACTACGAGTTCTCGGACGTACCGCCTGAGATCTTTACCGCGTTCAAATCTGCCTTCGCCAAAGGCCGTTATTTCAACGAGCACATCCGCAATCACTTCCGGCACCGCTTAGTCGGACCTGAGAGTTTCAAGGATTAGGGGCTTCTCGCCGCTGCGCGAGGCGCTAAATCGCCTGCAGGCCGAGCGGCTGGTGACGGCGGAATCGCTGCGCGGTTTTCGCGTGGTGCCACTCTCTCTCGACGAGTTGCGCGATGCTATGTCGGTGCGCATGATGGTCGAGACGCAGGCGCTGCGCGCTGCGATCCGCAATGACGACGATGCCTGGGCGACGGGGATCGTCTCGTCGCTCTACGCCCTCAACGTCCAGGCTGGACGCACCGGACCTGAGGCTGACATCTGGACTCTCGAGGCGAGGCATTACGCGTTCCACCGCGCCCTGTTGGCGGCGTGCAAATTGCCGTGGACGTTGGAATTCGCTTCGACCGCCTCCACGCGGCGACGGAGCGCTACCGCATCCCGATCCTTTTGGCCGCCTCGCACCCGGCCGGCCGCGACGTGCAAGCCGAACACAGCGCCCTAAGAAGAACTGGCTTAATCTTCTCGACGTGATTTCAAACCCCAGCGCATCCAGCACAAACTGTATCGATCGGAGCAAAGGCGGCGCCGCCTTTATCCAGTGATGGCTTACCGTGGTTGCCGCCTCTGGCGCATCTGCAAACGGATGAAGGGGCGTGTGGTGAGCAATACGGTGTCCTCTCGATCGACTGACAATGCAGACCTCGATAGGCTCGAAGGCGAGGCCCGTTTGGCCGAAGCTAGAGCCAAGTTGCTCACGGCGGAACATGTAACGCAGGATGGCAACAAAAAGACATGGTGGAAGGATGGGCAACTCAACCTGTTAATCATTGGTGGTATCGTGACGATCATGGGCAATCTCGGGGTTGCCGCCTACAACGGTTATGAAACGCGCTCTGAAGATAGATTGAAGGCCGTTAACGATCTCGACTTGCAGCGTGAAACGGCAAAGTCAGACCTGCTGTTAAGTGCCATGCGGACCAACGATTCGAAGGCGGCGCAACAGAACAACCTGTTTTTTATTGATTCTGGACTTATTGCAGACCCGGGCGACAAATTGAAAAAAGCAGTCACGAAGTACTTTCCGGTTTTGCCTGCCCCCAGCGGTGCTGTGCCATCCTTCCTCGACCCTTCTGACTACGCGCAAGCCTTCTGGCAGGTTTCCCTAGACGCCAGCCAGATGTCCATGATCGACAACGAAGCCAACAAGATCACGGCCGGGCGCCAGCATTCGAAACCGTAGCCAAAGCAACCCATGCCCCTTGGTACGTCGTGGGCGTTGTATGGATGTTGGAGACCGGAGGCGATTTCAGCACTCACCTTCACAACGGCGATCCGCTCACGGCCCAAACAGTTCATGTCCCCGCCGGACGACCGCTCCAGGGGCAGCCTCCGTTTACGTGGGAGGCAAGCGCGATCGACGCGATCAAGCTTTACAAATTGGACAACGCTGACACGCTCGACCTAGGCGACATGCTAGATCGGCTCGAGGGATACAATGGCTATGGCTACCGTCGCCATCAGGTGTCGTCGCCGTTCCTTTGGGCTTTCACGAGTGGCTACGCTGGTGGATCGTACGTGGCAGACGGCGTCTTTGCGTCAGATGTGAAATGGGCAAGACCGGGAGCCGTTGCCTTGCTGCGCCGTCTCCAGGATCGCAGAGCGATTAACTTGAAGGGGACAAACTAGACTGGCTAGCTGCTTCGCGCCGCTTATCCACACCGACATCAGCTTCGCGAGACAGTGTATTGGGCCTGTTGTCCTATTTGCATAGGGGCTGATTGAAATTGGCGGGTGGGATTACCGGCGTATGCGTGTTGTAGAGCCGGACTGACGAGATGGAAGAAGAAGCAAGGATGACGACCGGCCAGATTTGCATCGATGGAAACCACTCCCGTGGTGCTCATCAATCACCTTGCATGTTGCGCTGACATTGGGCCGCGCGGCCGACCTGTTTCAGGACAACGCCTGACGAGCAGGTATCGGTCTAGCCATCTTTCAGAATTTCGCCCCGATGGGACCTCTATGGTACCGAGGATCATCAGAAACGCAGATGCGGCACCCGATCGAAGTAGCAAGCCGAATATTACCCGAAAAAGCCTAAGCGAACGCGGATACCATGCTTTAAGAAAATTTGACTTGTGCATGACCCGTCGCTGTCAAATCGAGCAATTGCTGTTATCAGAGTGTAGGCTAGGAAGATCGCGATCGGGGGAGGCGATGCCAACTGTAATTGTACCCGGCGCCAGCACTGAGGTTCGAACTCGGGTAGAGTCCCTCTTGGCCTCCCTCTTTGAGCAGGCATTAGGAATTGAGAGTCTAATCCTCAGCCCGATATGCGCCCACGTCCTGCTCGAATGCGCGAGGTATTTGCCGGAGAAGGTCAGAGAACGCGAAATACTTTCCACGTCGACTGTATTTTTGACAACCCTCCTTATGGCCCGCAGGCTTGCCACTACTGTTTCTGACGATGCCGAACGGTTGAGCGACGAGTTCGATCAATTACGCCGTTGGGGCGAGCTCGTTCGGGGGGGCTTCTCCAGTCGCCTCGACGCCGCGGCCGAGAGTTTCTTTCAAAAAATCCCTGTACCGGACATTGAGTTGTTCAGGGGGATCGCGCCGGCAACTAGCCTCGTGGGCGTCCGCCTTGGTCCCGGGTTGACACATGTCTTCCAGGCCTGCGGCAGCAAGCGAGAAGTAAGGCTAACGGATATCGTCCTGCGAAGTCTCGATGACCCGGAAGCTCGCCTGCCGACGCGTATCGAAGAATGGCAGTTGGGTGCCCTGGTGAGGGGGATGAAGGGAGTCGCGAAGACTAAGGCGGGGCGCATCCCAAGGATGGTCAGGGAGGCAGATGACAAAGAGTTGTCGCTTTTCGTTCAAGATTACGCAGAAGCTCTGGCAACAATCCTGCGCAGCGCTGAGGACGAATTCACTTTTGCCCTCTTTGGGCCATGGGGCAGCGGAAAGACCACGCTCACGCGGCTGCTGAAGCCTTTGCTAGAATCCCCGGAAGACTTCGTCACACAGACTGGAGCACCCCAACAACCGTTTGCTAAGCTGCGCTACGAGGTCGTAGGCCACAATGCCTGGAAGTACCGTCAGGCGCCTGAAGCATGGGTGTACCTCTACAAGAGCCTCGTCGAGCGTGCGGGGGCCAGCCTGCGCAGTTTCGATAGGATGGCTCTGGCGGCCAGAGCGTCCCATTTTCGCTATGGGCCATGGCCGCTCGTCGGCGCGCTGATGTCGCTCGCCCTATTGGCGATCCCTCTCAGCGCAACTTTGCAACTCGCAGCTGTACTGGGAGCCCTGATCGGGACAGGCGCGCTCGCTCACATGGCCGTAATCGCTCCCAAGGTGCAAACCAAGGTCAGAGCCATTTTCGCGAAGAACGCCAGGCTGAGCACTGGGCCGGAGCGGCTCGGTATGCTGGCACTGGTCGGGGAGGACGTGAAAGCGTTGCTGTCGGCTTGGACGAAGAAACCGCCCGACGTTCCGTCGGAGGGTGACGGAAGGAGCGAGTTTCCATCGACCAACGGGCAGAGGCGGTCCGTGCGGACCACGCTGGTGTTCCCCCTACTGATATTGGCAGCCGTGGCAATTGGCTGGGCCTACGGTCTGTGCACATCGCCCCAGCCCCGAGAGGGTGGCTTTCTCATCCGGAGCCTTGAGGCGATCGCCCAAATCCTCGACGGCGGCGTTGGCGAAGGATTGCATAATGAAACCGTGGGGCCCAAAAGCGCGCACAACCAGAAATCCGAAGAGCGTGCGGCAACCAATCCGGAAAACTGGATACTCTTGGCCTGGATTGGACTTGTCTTGGTCACCATCCTGGGCCCCTGGTGGATTTCCGCGCCCGGACCAGACCGTGTGCTGTTGATCGTCGACGACCTAGACCGATGCAGCCCAGACGACATGCTGACTGTAATTGAGAACATGAAATTGTTGGTCGACGACCCGGTTCTCAGGAACAGATTGCAAGTGCTGATGCTGGTCGACGAACGGGTTCTGGCGTTTGCTATTGCCAAGCACTACACGGACATGATCGACGAACGCGCCGCCGACATTGTCGGAGCTAGTGCCGCTAACGCCAGGCTGATTGCGAAGCAAGAGATCGTTGCCGAGCAGAACGAAAAGCTGTTTGCCTGCCACGTCCGCTTCCCGGCGCTGAGTGATCGCGACGTAGCGGCCTTAGCCGTGAAGCTTTCCTCGCGCGAGCTTGAGGAAAGCGAAGAGCAGGAAAAGCAGGACGCGGAAGGGCGGCGAATTGACGAGCTGCAAAGGGCGGAAAGGGTTCTGCAAAATGCGGTAGCCGCCAAAGCCAGTGCGAAGTCGACCATCGAACTTGTGCGTGAAGGGCAGAAACGACCATTTGTCGATATCGATGCACCATCCTCAAAGCCGGTGCCAAAGCACTTGCGGGATATGGGATTGGCGGATGCCTTCTTTCCCCCATCGGAGCAAGAAAAGACCGTCAGGATGCGACAGAACGCAGCGGCCGAGGAGTTTAACCGCAAGCTCGAAGCCCTGTCGGCTGAAGAGCGACTTGCCCAGAACCCAGACGTGATCAAGCGCTACGATCAGACCGTCGCGATGGAGGAGCAGGCCCGAGCGGACCTGGAACGGGTTCGGAAACGATCGGCTCAGGCCGAAACCATTCAGGCAGACGCGCCGACGTTTCCCTTCAACGAGGGCGATGTCCGCTTCACAAAGGATGAGGTCGGCGAGCTGGGGCAACTTGTGCCAGGCTACTTCCGAGCGATCAACAGGCGCCCGTCACCACGTGCTATCCGCAACCTGCTCTTCAAGATCCAGCTCTTCCGTTTGTTGCTGCAGGTCCGCACGCCGAATCTGCCATTGGAAAGTCTCTCGATTGTTAGCATCTTGGACGCGTTCAAGCAGGCGGCGCAGATCGAGCCGACGGCAACGCAAGACGAAGAGACCGTCTCGATCGCGAGCCAGGTAATCTAATGCGACAATACCGCAGATCCCGTGCTCGCGGCCGTGCCTCCCGCCACTAACGACCCATCAGCCGAACCGGACGGCTTGCGCTTCCGTGCCCGTGCTGCGGCGGACGCATGATCATCATCGCGATGTTCGAACGGGGAGGCAGTTGCTCAGACCGCCACACCATTTTGTGATGCGATCTTTCAAAGAACGGCAAGTTGAAGCGCCATAGCCGACGCCTCCCGCGAGATTCTGACCTTCCTATGCATTGCACCCACAGGTGAAGAGACCGTCGAGATGGATCTTTCGTTCAGAAGAAAACTGCCATGCGAACCACCGAACGTGATCGACCGCCTTCCGGCTGGTTTGTGGTCGACGTGATGCGCCGCGAAGCCCGGAAGTGGGACTGGACGGCGCTTATGACCGATACGCATCCTGATGACGATCTAGAAGCTCGGATCTTTGCGAAGCAGTGCTGGGTCCGCATTCCCGGCAAGCACCGAAACCGAGATGAGGCTTGGGATATGTTCGAGGCGATGTCAGCCACGCGGCACTGACTGACTTTCATTCCGCAGAAGAGAAACGAACAGCCCGCTGCCGCTGGTGGCGGTGTTTCATGTCGCCTTTCATGTCGCGCACCATTAAAAACCGTTGAAAACCAAGGATACTCAGTTGCAACATGAAACGCGGACATTTCTGCATTTGAGGATACGTTAAGATGCTAAATTCACTACAGAAAGAAGTTGTGACCAGAGGCAAATGAGGAAATATGTCTGTGCCTTCAGGTGTTACCACTCTCAAAGAAACCAAGAAATACAACAATATATTTCTGTGGCTTATTTCATTCCTCCCGGAATGTCCGACTGATTTGGTCCGACAGCGGCTTCACAAAATAGGAAAGCGCCGTACGCTCGCCCGTCTGGACCATCGCTTCGGCCGGCATGCCGGGCACGAGCGTCAGGTCCTTGAGCTTCGTCAGTTCCGCATGCGGAACCGATAGACGCACCAGGTAATACGAAATGCCGTTTTTTTCGTCCGTCGCCAGATCGGCTGCGATCCGGCTGACATATCCGTTCAATTCCGGCGTGGTTCTCAGATTGAAGGCTGACATCCGCAGCACGGCCTTGTGACCAAGCTGGATTTGGTCGATGTCCTTCGGGGTGATCCGTACTTCCAGCGCAAGATCGTCGCCTTTCGGCACGATTAGCATGATCGGATCGGCGGGCGTAATCACTCCGCCGACCGTATGAACTGCGAGTTGTTGAATGGTGCCTGACTGCGGCGCGACGATATCGATCCGTCGCAGTTCCTGTTCAGCCGCCACCTTGCGCTCACCATACTCCCCGATCTGCGCCTGAACCTCTCTGAGCTCCTGGCCGACTTCGGTCTTGAAATCCTGATCGATCTGCGGGATCTGCAGGCGCGTTTCGGCTATGCGGGCTGCTGTCTGTGCCTGATGTGCGATCTTCTCACCGCGTTCACCACCGAAAGTGGCAACCTGGATCTTCAGGCTGTTCAACCGTTGGTCCGAGACAATGCCTTGGTCGCGCAGCCCACTCAGAACAGCAATTTCCTTTAGGAGAACCTCGATCCTTTTTTCACAGGCAATTTCCTGCGCCTCGAATCCTTCGATCTCGTGGTGATATTGAGTAATGTGTTCCGCCAGTTGCGCCTGCTTTCCGTCGCGGGATTGTCTGCGGAATTCGAACAGCAGCGTCTCGCTATGTATTGCCGAAGCTACGTCCGGAACATCTCTTCGGGCGAGCAGCCAGTCCGGGAAGGCGATCTCCGCGAGATCGTCACGTTCAGCATCGAGTCTTGCCTGGTAGGCGGCGAGCTCATCGAGCCGCTTGGTGACTATGGCGAGATTGGCGCGCGTCTGGGTGGCATCGAGCCGCATGAGGATGTCGCCGGCTTTCACTTTATCGCCTTCGCGCACCAGGATTTCTCCCACCACCCCGCCGGTCGGGTGCTGCACCTTCTTGACATAGGAATCGACGACAAAGTGTCCGGACGCGACAACCGCACCGGAGAGATTCGTGAAGGCCGCCCAGGCTCCGGCTCCTCCCACAAAGATTACGCTCGCCAGAAGGCCCGCCACCAGGTGGCGGCGAATGGAGCTGGAAACGTCATTGTTCTGATGAATGCCGGACACCGGGATCCTCCATGTCAGCGCGCTCTCCCACGTGATCCTGTGTAGATTCGATGGCCTTGACGCCAGCGCCTCGTGCCATCGCTGTCCCCTTCAGGACTTTGGAAAGCGCTTCATCACGCGCACCGAATGCTCGCTGCCGTCCACCTTCCATCACCAACACCAAATCCACGGCGCGGATGGCGCTGGGCCGATGGGCGACGACAACCGCAATGCCCTTGCGCTCGCGCACGGAGGCGATCGCCTTAATGACCGCAGCCTCGCCTTCCGAATCGAGATTGGCATTGGGTTCATCCAGCACAACAAGGAAAGGGTCTCGATAAAGAGCACGGGCAAGACCGATACGCTGGCGCTGCCCGGCGGAAAGTGCCGATCCGGCGTCACCGATCCGAGTTTCGTAGCCGTGCTCAAATCGGAGGATCAGTTCGTGCGTGCCCGCTGCTTTCGCCGCGGCGACAATAGCCTCAGGGTCAGGATTATCTTCAAAACGAGCGATGTTTTCGGCAATGGTGCCGTCGAACAGTTCAACACCTTGCGGCAGATAGCCGATATGACGGCCTAGTGCTTCCCGGTCCCATTGATCGAGGCTTGCGCTGTCGATGCGAACTTTTCCGGCGACCGGCGCCCATGCGCCGACGATGGCGCGCGAGAGTGTCGACTTGCCCGAGCCCGATGCACCGATGATCCCGAGTGCGCTTCCCGCCTGAATGGCAAACGCAAGGCCGGTCACGGTCGGCTTCCTTGCGCCGGGCGGAACGATTGTCACGCCTTCGAGGCGCAGTTCGCGTTCAGGTGCAGGCATTGGCATAACGGCAGCGGATTCAGGAACCTTTTCCAGGAGTTCCTCCAGCCGCGCCCAACCCTGGCGCGCCATGAGGAAAGGTTTCCAGCTTGAAATGGCCAGATCGACCGGAGCCAGCGCGCGCCCCATCATGATCGAACTGGCAATCATAACCCCGGCCGTAGCCTCCTGTCTGATGACAAGGTACGCGCCGACGGCAAGAATGGCCGATTGCAGCAGCACGCGCAGCGATTTTGAAATGGCACCCAGCCCACCTGCCACGTCCCCAGCTTTCCGGTTGGCGGCCAGAAACTTGGCATTGGCCTTTTGCCATCGGGCAGCGATCCGCTTTCCAAGACCGAGAGCTTGCACGACCTCGGCATTGCAACGCGCTGCTTGCAGCAGACCATTGCGTGCCATGTTGTGGGAAACGGTATCGCTTATCGGCCGTTGCGAGAGAGTGTTGGCAAGGAGTGTCAGAGATGTGAGGCCGACCGCCCCGATAAGTGCCGTCATGCCGATCCAGAAATGAAGGAGGAAGCAAATGCCAAGATAAAGCAGCATCCATGGCAGATCGAAGAACGCTGTCGGACCGTTTCCACCTAAGAAGCCGCGAACATTGTCGAGATCGCGAAGCGGCTGTAAGCCGTCGCCCGGCATGCGCGTTGAAAGCGGAAGGCGAACGATCGCATTGTGAACGCGTCCGGAAAACTCTCCATCGAAACGCTCGCCAATCCGCAGCAGCACGCGGGCGCGCAAAATGTCGAGCAGGCATTGGAACGCATAAAGCCCCGCAGCAAGCACGACGAGCCCCACCAGCGTCGATACGCTGCCACTTGCCAGAACGCGGTCATAGACTTGAAGCATGAACAGCGGCGAGATCAGCGCAAGCACGTTGACCACGCCGCTGATCAACAGAATTCCCCAAATAGCGGAAGTCAGAGGGAAAGGTCTCAAAGCTGAATCCTTCAAGGAATGGTTACTCACGTAGGTATCCGTGAGGATCTGGCGACCCAGCTCCCTATATTGCTCCCCGAGCGGCAACCGACTCGCTGATTCAGGATCAGTGCTCCCGCCGAATATGTTTGGTTTGGCATCTAATGGAGCGGGTCAACAACAACACCGTCCGGCTGAAGGTTTGGAAGGGATTCATCGTGGCCGGCCGCAAGGGCCCGAACAGACGCCTTCAGGGAGATTTCGGTGTACGACCAGCGCGACGTGCAGGGCTTCGTCAAGCTGTACACGCTGCGACTGCTCCCGGCGCCCCGGCCCATCGCAAGTAGCGGAGACGGAAAGCGCCCGCCCAGGGGGCGGGGCGCTGTTCCGTATCGTTTTTCTGGATCAAACGAAGGTGAAGTCCGACGCGGTCAGGCCTAGGTCGGCCACGGTGACCACACCGCCCAGGTGGGCGAACTCGTGCGCGCTGCCGTCGGCGGTGACATAGGCCAGAGTTGCGACTCTGTCGGTGTAGCTGCTTTGGTAGACAATGATGTCGCCGGCGTGCTCGCCGGAGATCGCACTCGCTGCCTCATTAGCAGAGTTGAAAGATTCGCCAGTGATTACCACGACATGTTCGCCGTTCGCACCCGAGGCCGCGCCACTGTAGAAGCTGCTCACCGGGTAGCCGGACTGTATGCTGGCGTTGTTGACGAAGTTCGCGCCAAAACCGTCGTTGTAGAGGCCCACCGCATCGAAGGCGAACTTGTCCTCCGCCGGGTTGAAATCGGTGATAGTGGTAATGTCCGGCTTCGACCCGACAC
Organism: Mesorhizobium sp. M0938; assembly: GCF_040319125.1. Taxonomy (NCBI): domain Bacteria; kingdom Pseudomonadati; phylum Pseudomonadota; class Alphaproteobacteria; order Hyphomicrobiales; family Phyllobacteriaceae; genus Mesorhizobium; species Mesorhizobium sp. M0938. Next base: position 80,339 of record NZ_JAMYNS010000016.1, read on the forward strand.
TCGGATCGACCCCAGGCACCGGATTGTGGAACTGGAACACGAACGTGTCATTGTCGGTGCCCCCGGTCAACGTATCCTGGCCGTCACCCACGTAGAGGACATCCTGGCCGGGACCGCCGCTGAGCCTGTCATTGTCCTCACCGGAGACGCGCGCGTTGAAGCGGCCGTTGTCGCCGGAGAGATCGTCCCAGCCATCTCCGCCGAAGATGCGGTCGTTACCCTCGCCGCCAAGGGCTCGGTCACTGCCCGGGCCAGCCGAGATCTCGTCGTTGCCGCCACGACCGTCAATCCAGTCACCGCCCTGGAAACCCTCCATCCAATCTTCACCCTTGGTGCCGAGGAGTGTTTCGGCATCCGGGCTACCCTCGATAATGTTTGCCATCGAAAAATACTCCTAATGATGCACCCTGCCTGACGCGTTCATATTGCTCATCGGGTAATTAGAGAAATCGATTGCTTGGATAGACACACATTTACGAAATGGATGCATTCACGTTCACTTCGCCCTTCCGCTGAGCAGTAGCGGGCTCGCAGGCGGCGGGGACGCGCCCAGACGATCGACCCGAACATTCACACCCAAGCGGACGAGGAAAACTTGGTAACCGGCCGCCCTGGTTGGGCCCAAACCTCTCTCTGTTTGCTCGACGCCGGCATACCCGCACCGTAAGCGCTGGACGTGGACAAGTTCCGGTGGCGGCGGGTACGGCGCGGCTCAGCGATGAATGGGGGCCGGAGACGGTTCCTTCCCCGACACGCATGCTGCTACCGCGCAACAAGGGGAGGGCAATTTGCCGCCAATGGACTCGTGATAGCGCCTTTCGCCGACAGGCTGTCGAAGTTGACCGAAGCCGAGCTGAAACGACAACTGACGGGTCCTCACAGCTGCGTTACGCATTCGCTCACCGTCAAGCCGGCCTCGGAAGAACAGGCATAGGGCTGTGTTGCCGAGTATCTCGCCAGCACTGCCCATTGCGAGCAATGGAACATTAGGGAGCGCGTTCGCGCGAGCCGAGAGTTCAAGGATCTCGGAACGACAGCTTCCGCACGTCGGCCGCACGGGCTCTACGCGACGCGGCCTACGCCAAGCTAACAGAATTACTTTCATTACTCGTGGAATGCCCGACTGATTTGGTCCGACAGCGGCTTCACAAAATAGGAAAGCGCCCTAGGCTCGCCCGTCTGGACCATCGCTTCGGCCGGCATGCCGGGCACGAGCGTCAGGTCCTTGAGCTTCGTCAGTTCCGCATGCGGAACCGATAGACGCACCAGGTAATACGAAATGCCGTTTTTTTCGTCCGTCGCCAGATCGGCTGCGATCCGGCTGACATATCCGTTCAATTCCGGCGTGGTTCTCAGATTGAAGGCTGACATCCGCAGCACGGCCTTGTGACCAAGCTGGATTTGGTCGATGTCCTTCGGGGTGATCCGTACTTCCAGCGCAAGATCGTCGCCTTCCGGCACGATTATCATGATCGGATCGGCGGGCGTAATCACTCCGCCGAGCGTATGAACTGCGAGTTGTTGAATGGTGCCTGACTGCGGCGCGACGATATCGATCCGTCGCAGTTCCTGTTCAGCGCCACCTTGCGCTCACCATACTCCCCGACCTGCGCCTCGCTGGACGAGGACAAGTTCCGCTGGCCGCGGGTGGAGAACGGCGTGATCCGGCTTGCCGCGCCCAACTGATGGCGCTCGTCGAAGGCATGGACTGGCGCGCTTAAGCCGAACGGAGACGGCGTCCGACGTCGGCCGGATAGGCCGTGGCGAAGTGACTCAGGCGCAAAAGGCGGGCCTCTGGCCGTGCAAAATAAGCTTTTGTCGGCGTCATGTAGAGAAGCGCTTTGGCCCGTCTCCACGAAATCGTTCCGCTCAAGGCGATATTCGTCCCCATGGCGGCGGAGAAGGCCGAACTGCAACAACTCCGGAGCGAACACTCAAGGCCGAGATCGTCCGGATGGCGACACTCAACGAGCGTGCCCAGGAGAGGCTCGCCGACCTTCAGGGATCGTCAAGCAGCTGGAGCGCGGCGCTTCGGTCGCAGCTCCGAGAAGCTCGAACGTGCCCAGCAGGCCTTCGCCTTCGAATCCAGACCGGGCTCGGCGCGATTGAGTCCGAACTCGAGGCCGCAAGGCCGCAAGACCGACAGGCGAGCCGCGACGTGCTGCGCGACCGCGCAAGGCGTTCCCGGTGCATCTGGAGCGGGTCGAGATCGTCATCCGGCTCGACCCATGGGGGAAGAAGCGCTCCCGCAGCCAATCGTCCAGTCCGTCAAACGCCGTCGGCCGCAGGGGCTTGCGAAACGGAACAGTCCCGCCCTCGCTTAGATGCCGATGCACGGTGTTGCGCGCGCACCCGAATTCCTTCGCCCGTCGGTTCCCCGCCAACCTCATGCCGCCGCAGCATCGCTGCCACCTCTTCAGGCTGAAGGATCTGCTCTCCCTGCATCGTTCTCGACAATGCAGGAATCGCCCAATCCCAATCGCCATCCATGCCTCCTCTCATAACCGAGGGGTCAGTTTCTCAATTCGGCCGACAACTGAAACGTCCGGTGCTATTAGGCAGGGCAATCATACGAGATGCCTCCTGCAACATCATTTCCCGCATCCATAGGCTTGCCGGATCATTATTGTGAAGCGCAGGCCATTGGACGGCCTCCGTGAATGCGGCAGGAAGTGGCGGCGGAAGTTCGACAATCCGCAAGGGTGTTAATTTCGCGAAATGCTGCGCCAGCCGCAACGGCATGGTCCCGATGCGGCTGGTGCCTGATAGAAGGGGCGGGATCATGCTAAAGCCGTGTACGACGACCTCGATACGTCTCTCGAAACCGTTCTCGAGCAAATACCATTCCTCGATGGAGGGCTGCCGGGTGTCCCCGAATTTAAGCACAACCTGCCCCATCGACAAGTATCGCTCGAATGTAAGTGGCTCTGACAGCTGCTTGTTCGTGCCGCAGCCTACGCATACGAGCATATCTTCGAACAGGGCTGCGCGAGGATGTTTCGACATGAACACTTCCGGCATAATCAGAAAATCAACGTCGCCGCGCCGGAGAAGCTCCTCGGGGTCGTCGGAAATAGGCAGACATTCGAAGCGGACGGCGGGAGCTTCCCGCGCAGCACGCTTTACGATCTTCTTAAAAAATACGAGTGTGAGGTAATCGGAAAGGATGATGCGGAAGCGACGATCCGATCCGACCGGGTTAAAGGGGTCCCAGGAAATAATCGACAGCTGGATGTGCAGCAATGCCTCCCGGACTGCTGTGGCAAGCCCCTCCGCGCGCGGTGTCAAAATGAGTTCGCGGCCGTTCATCGTAAATAGCTCATCGCTGAAATAGGCGCGTAACCGACCGACGGCGGCGCTCATGGCCGGCTGACTCAGGTTAATACTGCGGGCTGCGGCGGTGACTTTACGCTCCCTGATCAAAGCGTCCAGCACAACGAGGAGATTTAGATCGAGGCCCTTAAAACGCATGCATTGACCTATCCGACACGTGGATGGGTATCGCCAAAACAATCAATTTCACGAATGGTGAGAGCGTCAACGCATCAGCCGACGACGAAACAGAGCAACCGATAGGAAGAACGGCAAAACCGTGTATATGCAAAGCGCGCCGATATGCAGGCCCATGCTGCCGGCGGGACGGCCAAGCATCGCCGGACGAATGAGGTCAATTGCATGTGCGAGCGGCAACAAGGAGGCGACGTCCTGAAAAGCGCCGGGCAATTGGTTGACCGGAAACATCGCGCCGCAAAGGAACAGCATGGGCGTTATAACAAGCGTATTATAAAATATGAAATATTCATAACTGGGCGCAAGCGCCGTGACGACCATCGCTAGACTCGCGAAGGCGAGGCCACTGAGAGCGATGACTGGCAGCAAGCAGAGGATGGATGGCCACGATGCGTAGCCTAGCGTGGTCGCAACAATAGTGATTGCTGTGCCCGCCATCAGGGCCTTGGTGGCTGCCCACGCCAATTCGCCGAGTAAGATATCGCCGAGCGTCAGCTGAGTGCATAGCATTCCTTCCCAGGTGCGCTGGTCGCCCATGCGGCCGAAACTCCCGTAAACCGTTTCAGCAGTCGCCGATGCCATCGCGCTTGTGGCAACCATGCCAGCCGCGAGAAACGCAATGTACGAAGTGCCCTCAACAGGACCTATCATTGTTCCGATTCCAAAGCCGAGACCGAACAGATAGATCATCGGATCGGCGAGGTTGCCGAGCACCGATGCAAGCCCGATTTTCTTCCATCCAAGATAGTTGCGGCGCCAAACCGCGACCCAATTCCACGCATTGGCGGGCATGCCCGCCGCATAACGTTCGCCCATTGTTCAGTCCTCCATCTCGCGCCCGGTTAGCCGCAAAAACACATCCTCGAGATTGGGAGGACGCTGCAGAAGGCGTAGACCCGCGCGCCCGCGTAGCTGCGCCAGCACCTGCTCCGGATCGGGTGCATAGCAAAAAAGCGTCTCACCGCTCACCTCAATGCGCTGTGCGTACGGCCGGATCAGCGCACCCAGTTCATGCGGATTGCCGCCGTAGACCTCGACCACGTCACAGCCGATCTGCTCGTCAATGAGTGCGGACGGGCGGCCTTCGGCGATCTTGCGCCCCTCCTCCATAACGCACAGCCGATCGCACAGCCGCTCGGCCTCTTCCATGAAATGGGTAGTCAAAAGAATAGTCTTGCCCCGCGCCAGCAGCGATCGCAGCCGTTCCCAGATCAGGTGGCGGGCCTGCGGATCGAGGCCGGTGGTCGGCTCGTCCATCACCAGCAAGTGCGGGTCATTGATCAGCGCACGCGCGAGCGTCAGGCGCCGCTTCATGCCGCCGGACAGTTCGGCGACGCGCGCATCCGCTTTGTTCTCGAGGCGGGCGAACTCAAGCAGCGATGGTATGACCGCATCGATCTGGCGTCTGCTCATCCGGAAGTAGCGCCCGAACACCAACAGGTTCTCGCGTACAGTGAACGTGGTATCAAGATTGTCGAACTGCGGGACCACGCCGATGCGCATACGTGCCAAACGCGCGCGCGCCGGCACTGGAACGCCGAGCACAGTAATCTTCCCCGCATCGGGCGATGTCATGCCGAGGACCATACGCGCAATCGTGCTTTTGCCCGCGCCGTTCGGTCCCAAGAGCCCGAAGCATTCCCCCGCCGCAACGCGGAACGACAGTCTGTCGACAACGAGCTTGTCATAAGTTTTGCTTACGTCAGTAAGATCGATCGCTACCATGGACATGGGTTCATTTTACCGAGAGGGACGCCAAGACTGGCGGTTGCTTGGTTGCCTGCCGGACCTGAAACTGTGACTCGTCTTCGCCATCCCAGCCGTCGATAACGAACTGATCGACATCACAAGGATTTAGCCCCTGTTCCGGTAAAGCGGCGACAATTGCGTATAAATTATCGATGGCTTGGTAACGCGGATCGTTGTGCCGCTTTTCCTGGTCAACGCAGAAGACGAGCCGTCCATCCTCGACCAGGGCGATCGCCCCATCATGGGTCAGCTTGATACCAAAGATGCGCATAGTGTCTCCAGGTTAACGGCGATAGATTCGATTCATCAGGAAGCGGAAAGCGGGTTTCGGAAACGGACGAGCAAGCAGTCTTCGTTGACCGACTCGCCCCGACACTCAAGACGCTCTACCTCGATCAACGTTTCGTTCAGCATGGCGATGACCGGCTCAGCACCAGCGGCGTGACCCCAGCGACGGCAATTAGCATCCCTTGCCGATCCGAAGATCAGATGCCCGCCAGGCGCAAGCACCCGCACCAGGTTTTTGACGGCCTCGCGCATCTCGGCTATGTCTTCGAGATAGTAGAGGACCTCCGCCACAACGATCAGGTCAAACAACTCGTCGGTCGAAAACTGTTGAACATCGGAGACTATCCAGTTGATGCGCGACGGCTCGTTTATCCGTTGACGTGCTCGAGCAATCGCTTGCGCCACGACATCGATGACGGTGAGCCCTTGGCAGTAGGGGGCTAGTTTTTCCGTGAATGCGCCGGCAGCGCACCCGACTTCGAGGGCATTTGAAATGGAGCCTTGGGCAAGCGCCAGCTGGAGCATTTGCGTGTGGCGCTTCCGCTCGAACGGATTGCCGTCGAGAAGCCACGGATCGTCTGCGGCCAATTCCCGATCAAGCAACTGATGATTCACGTTCTGGGTCAAACTCGTGCACCTCTGTCCACTAGGTAATTAGCGATCACTCGTCGCCGCAAATGTTGCCCGACAGCACTAATTCCGAAGAATCCCGCGCAAGATTGAGCCTGCGAAGCGGAGCCGCATGCGGCGAGAATTCTGCCCTGCTGGAACCAGTGATCGGAGTTTGGGTGGGGGCCTGTTTTCCCCCAGTGTTCGATGTAGCGACAGCAGAGCCTCGCGACAGCCAATCGCTATTGCTCAATGTACACAGCGCGTAGGCTTTCAACGGAAGCAAGAGAAAGATGTTGATGAACGTGTGCAGCGAAAAGCCCAGAAATCGAAACTGTCGGGCACGAAATGCTACCACGCTGCATCGGAGCAGGGTCATGGACACAATCATCAGTCCTGTCCACCAAGGCACAGAGCCTGTCAGTGCGAAATGTGCGAGGCCCGTTAATACCGATATGGCGAGGAGTAGCGCGCCGAGATTCTGTCCGACCACGTCCAACGTGAGATAGCTATTCAGGCTGGGCAGCAAGCGCAGCCCAAGCAGCGTGTCCCGGAATGTGCTTCGTGCCCAACGGAGTTGTTGGCGCAGATACGGTCCTAGTCTGTTCGGGACGACTGTGGCCGCGATGGCGCTCGGAACGTACTCGGTTCGAAAGCCTGCTTTCAGCATCAGGATAGTAAGATGGCGATCCTCACCGAAGTCGCTTGGCTTGCCCCGAAAAAACTGCGACTCGTACTGGTTCAGTAACAAAAGGAGCGCAGACCGGCGGTACATGGCACATGGGCCGCAACAGCACATAACGGCACCGAAGCGAGCCTGCGCCGCGCGCTCCTCGTTGCAAGCCAGCCAGTACTCCATGTCTATCAGCCTGGTCAGCCAGCTCTCGGTCCGGTTACTGGCCGTCAACTGACCCATGACTGCGCCGACCGCTGAATCTCGCATCTTCGGTACAAGCTTGGCAATGACGTCGGACGCGAGTAACGTGTCTGAATCAACGTTAAGCACCAGATCCCCTGATGAGCGGCGTATCGCGGCGATCTGCGCCTTGCGCTTTCCAACATTCTCGGGAAGCAAAATGATGTCGAACCTAGGGTCGCGCGCGTAGGTTTCGTGGACAGTTCCTAAGGCTTCGCGATTTCCAGAACCGTCATCAACCACATAGACCCGAAGTCTTCCGGCGTATTCTTGGTCGGCAATGGAAGCCAGGCACTCTGAAAGCGTGCGCGGATCCTCGTTGAAGCAGGGGACGATGACATCCACGCTGGGCAGTTGATCGGAGCCGACGAGAACCTCCAACGCCGATGGGTCGTTTGTCGGCAGAGCATAAAGCCCCTGCATGCTCTTATAAGCAGTCGAGAGCAGCGCATAAAGCGATATGGCCACAGTGCTGGTTGTACCAAGAAGAGTCATGGGATCTCGTTTGTTCAGTGATGTTGAGGAAGTGAGCGGATTACAAATCCGCGCTCACGCAATGCTGGAATCAGCCGGGACAGCGCCGTGACCGTCTGGTCGCGCAGACCGGCGTGAGCGCCCCGGCCCAACTCGCCGGGAGGGCATCCGTCGTGCAAGAGTACGATTGCGCCCGGCCGGACAGAGGCGAGCACTTTATCGATAATCGCGTCGACCCCAGGGCGAGACCAATCTCGAGGGTCGACGGACCAATGGAGGGCCGCCAGCCCGGCGATCTGTGACGCTGTGAAGACTTCTTCACTCCAGGCGCCGTAGGGCGCGCGAACATAGCGCACCGAGGCCTGCGGGCACGCTCTCATGATGGCGTCGTTCGCTTCAAAGACCTCACGTTGCACTTCGCCGAAACCGCATTGGTACAGATCCGGATGAGACATCGTGTGGTTGCCTACCTCGTGCCCTTCTGCGATCATCCGTTGGATTAGATCTGGGTGCTCTAAGGCGTAGGCGCCGATGACGAAGAAAGTCGCCGGCACCCGCTGCTCTGCCAGCACATCGAGAATCTCCGGTGTGAAAAGTCGATTGGGACCGTCGTCAAACGTCAGATAAACGCTGCGACGGCCGGTGCCGTCAGAGCACTCACGGCGCACTTCGTACAAGCAATCGGGACGGCTCATAGCTCTGGTCCGTTCCGATCTATCATCGTGCCCGTGGGCCATTCGCTGATCGGCCGTCCAACCGGCAGAACAATGGTGAGTGCGTCATCGATGCGTGTGGGCGGCAGGTCGAGGCGGGCCTCTGGTCGGGTGGAGCGCACGCGAATTCCCGACAAAACGGCCAAAGGCCTGTATCGCCGCCCGAACCTCTCAACATGATTCCGCAGCGCGTCCCGGACCGTTCCGAAAGCGAATGGAACGCCAAGCTCCTGCAGTATTGGAAGCATGACATGGATTGAATGGGCGATTCCGAGACCCTCAAGGTCCGGGCGTACCCCGTACAGGCCCAGCTCAGCCACCAACAGGTCGACCGCGTCAACCTTGATGAAACGGCGCAGTATGCCCATGTGAGCCGCTACACCACTTGAATCATAGGCGATCACGCGGAGTTCAGGCCTGGCTCCGGCCCAGCTTCGACTACCTTCGAACGGTTCTGCGTTGGACGCCCCAGTCGGCCCGTACGTATCACGAAAGAACTCGGCGAGCTCAACGTGATCGGAGAGCTGCAATTCGTTTTCCCAGCACAACTTCCACTGCACCTGATGGCGCATTCAGGACCTCTCTTCATATTAGTTTTTTGCGGCCGCATTACCCGATTAAAGCGGCGCTGTTGGCTGCATTCAGCCGTTGTCGTTGGCGAAGGTGAGCCAGACGCTCTCTCGAAGTTCCGGCCCGTGTCGTCGATTTGAGCTTGACGTCGCTCATTAACGTTCCTCTAATGCATGGCTCGTAAATTCGTAAAATTGATTGTTTGAATGATACGCATCCACGCGTTGGATAGAACATGACATGCGTTTCAAGGGACTCGATCTAAATCTCCTCGTTGTGCTGGACGCTCTGATGAGGGAGCGTAAAGTCACTGCCGCGGCTCGCAGTATCAACCTGAGCCAGCCGGCCATGAGCGCCGCCGTTGCTCGGTTACGCGCCTACTTCAACGATGAGCTATTTACGATGAACGGCCGCGAGCTCATTTTGACACCGCGCGCCGACGGGCTCGCCACAGCAGTCCGGGAGGCATTGCTGCACATCCAGCTATCGATTATTTCCTCCGACGCTTTCAACCCGGCCCAATCGGATCGTCTCTTCCGAATGATGCTTTCCGATTACATCACGCTCGTATTTTTTAAGAAGATCGTAGAGCGTGCTGCGCGGGAAGCTCCCGCCGTTCGCTTTGAATGTCTGCCTATTTGCGACGACCCCGAGGAGCTTCTCCGGCGCGGCGACCTTGATTTTCTGATTATGCCGGAAGTGTTCATGTCGAAACATCCTCGCGCAGCCCTGTTCGAAGATATGCTCGTATGCGTAGGCTGCGGCACGAACAAGCAGCTGTCAGAGCCACTTACATTCGAGCGATACTTGTCCATGGGGCATGTCGTGCTCAAATTCAGGCACACCCGGCAGCCCACCATGGAGGAATGGTATTTGCTCGAGCACGGTTTCGAGAGACGTGTCGAGGTCGTCGTACAGGGCTTTAGCCTGATCGCGCCCGTCCTGTCAGGCAGCAACCGCATCGGGACCATGCCTTTACGGCTGGCGCAGCATTTCGCAAAAACAACACCCCTGCGGATTGTCCAACTTCCGCCGCCACTTCCTCCTCCCGCATTCACGGAGGCCGTCCAATGGCCTGAGCTTCACAATACCGATCCGGCAAGCATGTGGATGCGGGAAATGATGTTGCAGGAGGCATCTAGCCTGGCGCCTTTGCCTGAAATCAATGAGCGTCTCGGGCACGCCGATCCGACCTTGCGGTTGTTGGTACCGACTGCCACCTCGATTTCGCGTGCGAAGTCCCGGAAGATGTTAAGCCCCACTTAAACACCGGGCCTTTGCCCAGCAGAGCGGCGCAGTTGTCAAGTACGAGGGCCAGGAACGAGCAGAACACACGCCCGGGGTTGCTACTGAATTGACTGCCGTCTCCGATTTTGCTTGCGGAGCCCCAGAAGATGCTCAGCCCACTTAAATGCCAACGTCGCGGGCCTTGCCGCGGCTTTTCACGCGCGGCCAGGCGAGGAGATGGCGGTCGACGTGGTCGATCCAATCTGTGCCAGCCTCGCTCGGCTACTGGCGTCGACGACAGTCCCCTGCACCGAGAAAGTCGGGCACTTGGCAATGAAGCCGGTCGAGCTTGACGCTGCGGACCCAGGTAATTGACCCCGCGCTTCCGCCTGAACGCGTGGCCGATCCGTTCATCTAATCGGCGCTACATTCTGCCCGGCTGAGCTCCGTGGGTGCGGCCACCCCGCGGGATGGGATCATCATTCAACTTTCTCTCGTTTATGAAAGGAAACTCCCCGCTCACGATAGAGTCCATGAGTTTCATATATTTTCCGGCAGATGGATGTCGAACGGGAGAAATGTCTGTCCGGGTGTTTCAGCGGTGCCGGTCTCGATAGCCCGCGTCATCAGCGTTATCAGCTCCTGGCAAAGTCGGCGCATTGGCGTGGCGACCGCCATCGTGACAATATTATCTGCGAGCGCCGCCCGAGACTCCGGCGTGATTTCATTCACGATCGCGACGAGATCGCGACATTTGCCCTCTTCTCGGAGCGCGGAGATGGCGCCCTCCATGCCGCCGCCGGCGACATAGAAGCCGACGAGCTCGGGCTCTCGCTGCATGAGATCAAGCGTTGCCTCGTAGGTGATCTGCCGTTTCTCGAGGTTCATGACAGGATCCAGCACCTCGAACGTGGGCGCGTTCTCACGGCAATAGGAGCGAAAGCCGACGTCACGGAGCTCGTGCCCCTGGAAACGATGGCTGCCGACAAAAACCGCCACTTTGCCGGGCCGTTTTGCGACCTTCGACACCATCCAAGCGGCCGTGCGCCCCACCTTGCGGTTGTTAAGGCCGATATACCCCTGTCGCACGCCGGCGGCGAAGTCGGAAAGCAGCGAGAAAACCGGAATGCCTTTGGCCTTGAGGTCCTCAACCGCTGCTGTAATTTTCGGGTGGTCCGGTGCCACCATCGCGATCGCATGGCAGCGTGCGCCCAAATCCTTGAGCGGCGCGATCAGGTCGCTCGGCATATGTGACCGGGCGAATTCGACGAGCGGAATTCCGTGGAAGGACTGGGCCAAATTAACCGATGCTTCGACCTCGCGCGCAAAATCTTGGTAGAAATGCTGGGCCGGTTTTCTCAAGATGAAGCCCAGACGGTAGTGCGGTAGGTCTCGCCGCAAGCGCTGCTTGATTAGCCCGGCAGCATGATAGCCGATCGCGTGGGCGGCGTCGTGGACCCGCCGCGCGGTCTCCTCGCGCACCGGATGGCGGGCGTTCAGAACCCGATCGATCGTTGCTACGCTGACTCGGGCTTCGCGGGCGAGATCGACAATTGTGGGGCGCTTGGTCATAGGTCCCTATTCTGATTGGTTTTTGACGCGGGCCGGCTCTCTGTCGCCTAACGCGTTTCGGTTTCGGGTGGCAAAGTGAAGACGTCCCCATACGAATGGGCAACAGCGTGTTGGACGAACATCATTCCAGACGTAAACCGGCCGGGTATACTGAAAGGCTCATTCGCTTAAAGGGCGGTGACGATTTGCACTCACACATTTAGCGCTTCTGACACATGGTCCGTGAGGAGCCGTTTAGAGGCTGCGAGTCGGTCGTTCAGTTCATGATCAGCTAGGCGAGGTAACAGGTCGTGGGTCGCCCACCTTACTTGGAGGAGGGTAGCCGGTTAGATGCCTCGGCAAGCTGATGACCGCAGAAGGCGGCTTTCATCTGTGCCCGGTCCAACTCTCCTTCCCAGCGTGCGACGACTAGGGATGCCACTGCGTTGCCGACGCAATTCGTCAGCGCCCTGCATTCGGACATAAATCGGTCGATGCCGAGTATCAGTGCCATCCCAGCAACGGGAACACTCGGAACCACGGCGAGCGTAGCCGCCAGGGTGATGAAGCCCGCACCTGTCACACCTGCAGCGCCCTTGGAGGAAAGCATTGCTACGAGCAGCAGCAGCACCTGATCGCCGATGGACAGATCCGTGTTCGTCGCCTGCGCGATGAAGAGGGCCGCCAGCGTCATGTAGATATTCGTGCCGTCCAGATTGAACGAATATCCGGCCGGGATGACAAGACCCACAACCGAACGCCTGGCGCCCGCCTTCTCCATTTTCTGCATCAGCGAGGGGAGCGCCGCCTCCGAGGAGGACGTTGCGAGGACAAGCAGCAGCTCTTCCTTGATGTAACGAATGAGAGAACAAATCGAAAAGCCGTTGTAGCGGCAGACTGCGCCGAGAACCCCGAACACGAAGAGGAAGGCGGTGAAATAGAACGTCGCGACCAGCATCGCGAGGTTGACCACCGAACCGATGCCATATCTGCCGATGGTGAAGGCCATTGCGCCAAAAGCGCCGATCGGCGCGGCCTTCATCAGAATTCCAACGAGCTTGAAGACAGGCGCGATGAGCGCCTGAAGGAAGGAAACGACAGGCTTGCCCGGCTCTCCGGCCATCGCAAGCGCCATGCCGAACAGAACCGAGAAGAACAGCACCTGCAGGATGTCGCCTTCCGCGAAGGCACCGACGATCGTTGGCGGGATGATGTTCATCAGAAAGCCGGTGACCGACTGCTCGCTGGCTTTTGCGGCATAGGTATTCACGGCCTGGACATCGAGCGAGGCCGGATCAATGTTGAGGCCGGCGCCAGGCTGGACGACATTGGCGACGATGAGGCCGACGATCAGCGCGAGCGTCGAGAAGGTGAGGAAATAGACCATTGCTTTACCGGCGACCCGGCCGACCTTATGAAGATCGTTCATGCCGGCAATGCCGGTCGCAATTGTCAGGAAGATGACAGGCGCGATGATCATCTTGACCAGCTTGATGAAGGCATCACCCAGCGGCTTCAGGCTCTCGCCGGTCTCCGGATAAAAATAGCCAATTGCGACGCCGAGGGCGATGGCGGCAAGCACCTGGGCGTAGAGCTTGGTGTAGAAGGGTTTGCGGGGCGCGGGACTCGCGCCGCGGACTTGTGCAGCTGACACTGGTTCTCTCTCCCTGACCGGATCGAGGTGGCGTGACTTCTCCCTATCGCGGCGCTCCGGTCGAACGCTGCACCAACGCCGCCGCAATACCCATGCCAGATGAATCCGCATGACCTGAACTGACGTGGGCTCGCCAATGATGGAGGAATGCGGTGTCAGACCAGCGGGATAGGCCGCGGTCCGGCACGCCCTTGATGTCTCTGGCGGAGTGCTGCCGGTCGATCCCTCTGGCTAGCGGTTTTGCTGCACAGAGCGTGGTGGGTTCCTCCTTTTAGCCGCCCTTTGGACCGGGCCGCATCTTTGGCGCCAGCGCGTACCAAATAGGTCCCCTGTTCATAAGCCCGTCCAGATGACAGGCTAACTTACCCCTGTTCGGAAGCGCTGTGAGAGGCGAGTTCCTCTCGCCGGAACGCCTGCGCCACATGACCAAATCCGTTGGTCTAGAGGAGGCCGAGAGCTTCGCTTTCCCTGACTAGCCGTGGCACCCATGATGGAATGAATGCGCTGGCACAAGGCGGGAACGACGAGGGTCCAGCACGACCCGTTGATGTTCACTGACAGAGTGCTGCCGGTCGATCTCTCTGGCTCGCGGTTCATCGGTGGCATCAGAGCCGAGAATGGCTGTGCTCTTTGCAGCGATCCCGCTGCATGAAAGCCACGTCGAGACGTAGAGATTGACGCCGTTGGCGCTGACCACGACGATGCGATCTGGAAATTGCGAGCACCGCCTACCAAGCCGTACTCGACGCCAGCTTCGCGCCTTCACACGCGACACCGCCGCCGCATCATCAACTCGAGCAAAATTGCGGTTGCCGCAAACGACCAGTGCCGTTGGCGGTTATTGTCGCTCCAGCCCCTCCTTCGCGGGCGCTGGTGAATGGCACGGCCCGGCATTTACACTCGGCGCGGTCAGCCGCTCGGGCACCGCATCGCCGGCGCAAGTATTTCCGTCGTTCAACGGCAAAAACAGAATTGAGGTATTCTATCATATGCCGCGAGGTTTCCTTTCACGAATGAAAGAAAGCTCGATTGACTATCCCGCCTCGCTCCAGTCTGTTGAAAACAACGTGTGGTTGCCTTGGTGCAAGCCGAGACCATGGCCAAGCTTCGCGGAGGGGAGAGCCAAGCGATGCATCAGGGTTCGATCCGCTTTGCGCTCGACCAAACGGCGGCGGCACGAGTTCACGTCGGAGTATTTTCGGGCTTGCTCGCGACGTCGCGGGCGCACATGCCGCCGGCCTACGTTTGATGGCGCGAGATCGAGGATCACATGCACCACAACATTCGCAAATCAGAACAAAATGCCAGCGAGTGCGGTATATCGCTGCCGGATGCGATAAGAGGTTGTCCAACGTCCGAGACGAATCCTGCGAATGGGGTATTGCACGAGCGCGCCCTCACCGGAATCTTCGAAATATCGAAAATACTCACCGGTCCCGCCCGGCTCGAACTCACGTTGGCCAAGGTCGTTGATCTCCTTCACTCGTTAGTGCAGATGCGGCACGGCATCATCACTCTCTGCGATGCCGAGGCCGGACTGGACATCACCGTGGCCAGCGACTGCGACACGAACAGCAATGAGCCCTCCCGGTCGCGCGTGCCGCGCAACGCCATCGATCAGATTGTGACGACGGACACGTCGCTCATCGCCGAGGACATAGCGATGCATCCGGCCTTCACTGCCACTGACATCGAGATGCTTGGAGCCTCCGACACCGTGTCCTTCATCGGCGTTCCCATTCGTGTTGATGGGAACGCCGTAGGCGCGCTGACCATGGATAGGGCTTTGGAAAGCAGGTCAAGCTATCGGCTCGATTACGATGTCCGACTGCTCACCATGATTGCCAACATGGTGGGACAGACAGTCAAGTTGCACCGCTTCTCCGCGGGGGACCGCGAGCGACCGCCGGAGTTGGAAGATCGGCTGCAAACGAAATTTTCAGATGTTAAGCACCCTGCACCCCGGCGCAAAAAAGTCCATGTCGAGGGGATGATTGGTGACAGTCCGGCGATAAGCGCGCTGCTGGAGAAGATCGCGGTCGTAGCAAAGGCAAAAACCACGGTTCTGTTGCGAGGCGAGTCCGGTACCGGGAAGGAGCTGGCTGCCAAGGCAATTCACGAGTTGTCGCCGCGCGCCAAGCGGCCCTTCGTTAAACTCAATTGTGCAGCGCTCCCAGAGACAGTCCTGGAATCCGAATTGTTCGGTCATGAGAAGGGTGCCTTCACAAGCGCATTCAATTCCCGCAAGGGGCGCTTTGAGCTCGCTGACAAGGGGACGTTGTTTCTGGATGAGATTGGCGAGATCTCGGCCTCGTTCCAGGCAAAGCTACTGCGCGTGCTGCAGGAGCAGGAGTTTGAGCGCGTCGGCAGCAATCAGACCATTAAGGTCGATGTTCGCGTGATTGCCGCCACGAACAGGAACCTGGAAGAGGCGGTTGCAAGGAATGAGTTCCGCGCCGACCTATACTACCGCATCAACGTGGTTCCCTTGCTGGTACCAGCATTGCGCCAGAGGCGCAGCGATATTCCGCTGCTCGCAGCTGAGTTTCTCAAGAAGTTCAACGACGAGAACGGCTGTACGCTTACCTTCGATCCGTGTGCGATTGAAGTGCTGATGAAATGTGAGTTTCCCGGCAACATTCGCGAGCTTGAAAATTGCGTGCACCGGACAGCGATCCTGGCCGAGGGACTATCAATCGGGAGAAACGACTTTGCCTGCTCCCAAGGCCAATGCTTTGCCGAGGCGCTGTGGAAGTGCAGATCGGGCAAGGCCGCGCTGCAACCAGCGCCGATCCTGCCGGAGTCAGCGAATCCGGCCACGCCGCCGGATGCGGCAGCCTGTTCGGCCGCGACTACAGTCCCGCGTGCCGGCGCAACACACCCAATTGGCGCGAGGACCCCCGACATAGAGCGCGTCATTGCTGCCATGGAAAGATGTGGCTGGGTGCAGGCAAAGGCAGCGCGCCTCCTTGGACTGACCCCGCGCCAGATTGGCTACGTGCTGAGGAAATACGGCGTCGAGATCAAGCGTATCTGAAACCGAGGAGATGAGCTGAGCTGCTTAGCGCCTTGCGGCAGCGATGCAGATCCGCGTCCGCGTCCACTCGATTCACCGAGGACAGCCTGGCCGAATTCCCGTGTCTGCGTTGCGACCATCGTGTGAGAGGCAACGCTTCCATCGTCAATCCTGTCCGCCATGTTGCTCTCGTTGCGAGCTCATACGGATGCCCCCTGTTGACTGAACCGGAGTTAAAATATGTCCGATGCAAAACTGCAAACTGTGCTTTCGGCTCTTCGGCCAGTGACGCGACAGTTAGATCCTCTGCCGTCCAACGGACCAGCGCCGGACGGAAATTTTGTCAAGCTGAATACGAATGAGAACCCGTTTCCGTTGCCGCCAATCATAATGCAAAGTGCAGTGGCGGCCCTCAAGTGCCAGTATCTATATCCGGATGACGATAACATCAGCTTGAGGGAAGCGGCGTCCAGCACCTATGGCGTTTCCAGGGATCAGGTCATCGCAGGCAACGGGTCGTCTGAACTGCTCGGACTCATCTACAGAGCTTTCCTCGCGCCTGGCGACAAGGTTGCGATGATGTCGCCAGGGTTTTCGTTCAACCGCAAACTTGCCCTGATTCAGGGCGCCGAGTTTCTCGAAATCGGATGTCAAGCTCATTCCCTGCCAATGGACCAATTGCTTTCCGGTCCGGCAAAAGACGCCAAGTTCATTATGTTGGCCAATCCAAACAATCCGACCGGAACATTCCTCCCGATAAGCGATATCGAACGCCTCGTAGCACAATCGGACCGCTTGGTTGTCCTTGATGAAGCCTACGTCGACTTTGCACCCGATCATGGCCTGCGCCTCATCAACCGGTATCCGAACGTTCTGATCTTGAGGTCATTCTCGAAAAGCTATGCCGCCGCCGGCATTCGCGTCGGTTTCGGTTTCGGTCACCCTGAAATTATTGGCAGGCTGCGAAACATCCAGAACGTCTTCAACATGAACGTCATCGGGCATGCCGTCGGTGTCAGCGTGCTTGCGCATCGCGGCGCCTACGCAGAGAACCACAAGCACATCAAGGATGAACGAGAGCGAGTGACAGTCGCGCTGTCGCAACTCGGATTTTCCGTAACGCCCTCCCGCGCAAATTTCTTGCTGGCCCGTGTGCCCGCGGGACAGGACGGCTCATGGTGGCAAGCAGCATTGGAAAGGCAAAAGATACTTGTCGCGTTTTTTCCGGACAAAGGCTTGGAACACTGCATCCGCGTCAGCATCGGCACAAAAGAGCAGATGGATGCATTTCTTGCTGCCGCTGGCGACATTGCTGGAAGCTTAACGGTGCCAAGCTCCAAGGGCAGGGAAGCGTCAGGCTCTGCTTCTTCGTTACGCTGACGCTAATCGGCGATCACACACATCTCTTCCGACTTGCTTGGTCATCCCAGCAAGAGAACAGCCTGCTTTTAAAATCGGGGACTTATCGAGTGACAAACGTCTTTCCTTCAAACCTAGCGTTCGGCATCTTCGATCATCTGGACGAGGATGGCCGCGACATCGGTCAGCAATACGAAGATCGCCTGATATTAGCAGAGGCGTGCGATCAGCTAGGGTTCTATGCCTATCATCTCGCAGAACACCACTGTACTCCCCATGGGAGAGGTCCATCGCCGAATCTGTTCTTATCGAGCGTCGCCCAGCGCACCCGGCGCTTGCGTCTCGGACCCTTGGTGATGCTGCTTGCGCTTTATCATCCGCTGCGTGCGTTCGAAGAGATCTGTATGCTGGACCAGTTGAGCGGTGGCAGGCTCGAACTGGGCATAGGGCGCGGTGCTCTCCCGATCGAATTGGGCTACTTCGGGATTGGTGCGGACGCGGTGCCGGGCCGTTATGCCGAAGCCAGCGAAATCCTCATGGAAATACTTGTTAATCCGATGAAGGTCGGCACGCTGTGCTATCAAGGCCGCCATTTTGATCTCAATGACGTTCCTTTGACGCTAAGACCTCATCAGCGTCCACATCCGCCGACATGGGTCGCTGCCAATCGACCCGAGTCCGCAGCTTGGGCGGCTGCGAATGGAACAAATATCGCGTGTGTAGGACCTTCCTCTTCTGTTCGCAAAACTACTGATGCGTTCCGCGCCTATCGAGAGGACAACGCTGGCGCGGGGGATCAGGCGCAATTTATCGGATTGCTCCGCATGGTCGTGGTTGGGCGTTGTGACACACATGCCTATTCGCTCGCGGCACCTGCTTACGAACGCTGGCTCAAGAGCTTCCAATTCCTTTACGAGCTTAACGCTATCCCCACTCCACCAAACCTGCCGCTGACCTTCGATGCGGCAGTCGAGAGTGAATTGTGCGTGGTAGGATCAGCAGAATCTGTGCGAAAAGCTCTGTTAGGTCAGTTGGAAGAGGCAGGTGCCAACTACCTGCTTTGTCAACTGGCATTTGGAAATCTGCCGCTAGATGCTTCCCTGTACACTGCGACGACCATTCAATCCGAAATCATGGCTCGATTTGGCTGACCATGAAATTCGCAGTCTGAGGTTGAATCGTTGTACAGCGCTCCCTCACATCCACGTGCTCGAGCGTGCACGTGGTGGGGACGGGCAATCGGGAGGGAGGCCAAACTGACGACGAGCCGGCGGCACAGAATACCAGGTTTGTGCGTTGGCTGGCGTCTGGGCCATCTTGTGAACCTGCATGATCCTAAGGAGATGATGGCCGAGCGCGTCACGATGCAGGCACGCGTCTGCTCGTCGCGCTCGCGCTCCCCTTGCCCATAGCCCGCCGCAGAGGTTCTTCTCGCCCGGGGCGGCGTCGGTGCGGCGCCTCCAGCTTCATCAGCGGCCCGGCGGTAGCAAAGCCGCCACTCGCTACGGCGCTGTTGAGGGCGCGCTCGCGAGCGGCTTTGCTACGCCCAGACACCACCGGGAGCGAGCTCGCCCGATGATGGGGGTGCAGCGCGGTCGGGATACGATGCTGGAGGAAATCGTTCGCAGCCGGTCTTCACGAACTGCGAGGAGTGCTTGTCCTTGAATGCTGCCTGCTGGCCGTCTGCGTTGCCTGAGTGGTCCGCCGACACGCCCGAAAGTCAACGCCACTACCACAAGGCCGCCAAAAAGTCAGGTCTGGGAGCCAGCTTGCACGGTGGTCTCGTGTTCGGGGATGTCGTCGAAGGAGGCGTAGTTGAGATAGTAGAGTTTGGAATACAGGCCGCCCATGGCTATTAGCTCATCGTGGTTGCCAGTCGCAACAACTTGGCCATTCTGAAGCACGATGATGCGGTCGGCCCCCCGGATCGTGGCGAGACGGTGGGCGATGACGAGGCCAGTCCGCCCTTCAAGCAGCTTGATCAGAGCCTTCTGAATCTGCAATTCCGTGTAGCTGTCGATGTTGGCGGTAGCTTCGTCGAGCACGAGGATCTTGGCGTCAGCGACGAGGGCGCGGGCGAAACTGATAAGCTGGCGCTGGCCGAGAGATAAGTTGTCGCCGCGTTCGCCAAGTTGGGTCTCATACCCGTCGGCGAGGCTCATGACGAAGTCATGCGCGCCGACCGCCTTCGCCGCCTCGATCACCTTGTCGCGCGTGGCTTCCGTCTTCTGGTATCGAATGTTCTCGAAGACCGTCCCGGTGAACAGGAATGGCTCCTGCAGCACCATGGCGACCTGGCGGCCGAGCGATTCTTGGGTGAGGTCGCGCACATCATGCCCGCCGACCAGCACCTGACCCTGCTGAACATCATAGAAGCGGTGGACCAGGGCCATCGCACTCGATTTGCCAGAACCGCTCGGTCCGACCAGTGCGACCGTCTCGCCGGGGTTGACCCTGAAGGAGACATTTTTCAGAACCGAACGGTTCGGATCGTAGCCGAATGTGACGTCCCTAAACTCAACCGAGCCGTCCATTTCGGGCGAAAGTACCTCCGCATTGGGTTTGTCCTGAACATCGATCTTGACATCGAGCACATCGGTCAGGCGCTTGCCTGAGGCCATGGCGCGCTGCATGATCGAATATTGCAGGGTGAGTGAGCGGATCGGGTCAAAGAAGCGCTGGATGTAAAACAGGTAGGCTACCAACACGCCCACATCTATACGGCTATTCACGACCATCGAGCCGCCGACCACAATAACGGCGGCCAAGGCGAGGCCGGTGAGGCCATCGACGATAGGCACCATGACCAGTGCATATCTGGCAGCGATCAGTTGGGTCCTGAGGTTGGCATGGGCCCGGTCGTCGAAAAGAATGAAATTCACCTGCTGGCGATCCATCGACTGTATGGTCCGCACGCCGTGAATGGCTTCGGCCAGCGCGCCATTGACGACGGAATTGGTTTCGTGTGCAGCCATGAAGGCGTCGCGGGCACGCGGCAGCCAGACAATGCGGACGATCACCAGGATCGGCAGAACCGACAGCGTCAGGAGGCCGAGGCGAAAGTCGAGCCACAGCATTACGAAAACGATGCCGAAGAGAAGCGCAACATCACCTAGGGAATATACCGAGGTTTCCAGGAACTCCTGTATGGAGTTAACGTCGCTTTGCAGGCGCGACATCAGACGTCCGACCTCAGTCTTGTCCATGAACGAGAGCGAAACCTTTTGCAGATGGCCAAACATGGCGCGGCGGATGTCGAACAGGACAGTTTCGGCAATTTTCCCATCCAAGGTTTCCTGCATGTAACCGGCGGCGAAATTGACCAAAATCGCCGAAAGGAACGCGCCGACGGCCGCAAGCTGGGCTGAGCGATCGCTCGCTGCCGGGTTCATGCCCTGGTCGATCGCGTAGCGGATGATCAAGGGGATGAGAAGCTGCGTCCCGGTGAAGATCAACATCGCGACAATCGTGACAACTACCTTTGCCCGATAGGGATGGACGAAGCCCCAGATCCGGCGGAGGATGCTCTTGTCGAAAGCCCGGCCGAACATCTCCTCCTCGATCCGGTGCGAGCCGACGACCGCGCGCGGAGGGCGTCTGCCGTCGTCACGTTCGGCTTCGAGTTCGCCGGGGCCCTGGTCCATCAGCGGGCGCCCCCATACTGGGTCATATGCTATCACCTGGGCGCGTCTGGAGATCGTAAAGGGCCCTGTAGCGTCCCCGCTTCGCCAGAAGCTCTTCATGCGTGCCGCGTTCTACGATTTCGCCGTTATCGACAAAAAGGATCTGATCGGCATGCATAAGCGCACTCAGCCGGTGCGCGATGATGATCGTCACCCGATCCTTGGTGAAGCGCCGCGTCGCCGCGCGAATGCGCTGCTCGGTGCCGGCATCGATCGCGGCCATCGAGTCGTCGAAAACGACGACAGAGGGGCGCAGCATCATGGTGCGAGCAATCGTGAGACGCTGGCGCTGGCCGCCAGAGAGAGAGACGCCGCGTTCGCCGACGACCGTCTCATACCCTGCTGGGAGCCCGAGGATGTAGTCGTGGAGCTGGGCGAATTCGCCAGCGCGTTCAATTCGCTGTCTCTTCGCCCAGGGGTCGCCATAAGCGATGTTGTTCTCAATCGTGGTGGTGAACAGGAACGCATCCTGCTGTACAACGGCAACCGCCTTGCGAAGGCTCCCGGGGGTGACATTGCGTATGTCCTGGCCGTCCAACGTGATGGCGCCACCGGTCACGTCGTAAAAGCGGGGGATCAGATGAGCCATCGTCGATTTGCCGGAACCCTGCGGACCGACGATCGCGATCGTCTCGCCTCTCCGGGCCTCAAAGCTGAGGTTCTTCAGAATGGCGCGGTTTTCGACATTGGGGTACGCAAATGAGACATTGTGGAAGCGCAGAGTGCCGTCGCTTATCTCAAGCGGTCTGGCCTCGAGAGCATCCCTGATCGTGATCTCCTGATCGAGGAGACCGAAAAGCCGCGAACCGCAGCTGGAAGCGCGGGCAAAGGCATTGACCATGAGGCCGATCTGGCGGACTGGCATTTGCAGGATGGTCATGAAGGTCAGGAAGGTCGCCATCGTTCCGACGCTGATCTCGCCAGCGATGAGCTTGTTGCCACCGATCCAAAGCACCAATCCCATTGCGAAAAAGAAGGACAAGGTCATCGCCGACGTGCTGGGTACGTAGATGTCAACGAGATCGTTGGCGAGGGCGAGCGCGGTCTTGGAAGCGCGGTCGAACTTCAGCATCTCATAGGATTGAGCCGCAAAAGCGCGGACCACGCGGATGCCTGCGAGATTTTCCTTCATCACGCGGCTTAGTACCGAAAGGCGCTCATAGAGGTCGAGCCAGGTGGCGCGCAGCCTAAGCTGTGTGGTCGATGAGCGCCAGGCGACAAAAGGCACGAAGCTCAGCGCGACCAGGCCGAGCATGAGATCGATCGAGATCATCATGTAGGCGCCGATCCCGATCAGCATGGTGAGCAGGACCACGCGAACGAGCGCGGTGGAAAAATACATCCGCACGCCTTGGAGATCGAGCATTCCGATGGTGATCAGATCGCCTGAATGGACCCGATCGTGAAAGGAAAAGCTGAGACGCTGGATCTTGTCGTAGTAGGCGAGCCGCAGTTCGTACGCGACATGATGCCCGACGGCTTCGGCAAAATAGTTCTGCGCCATCGTGAAAAGGCCGCGTAGCGCGCTGACGGCGAGCAGCAGGAGAGCCGGGGTCCAGAGCGCTTGTCCTGCCGCGCTCCCGGCGACACCGCCCCCGATGGCTGTCTGGGCCTGGTCGACAGCCCGGCCGAGAAGCTGGGGAATGAGCAACTGGAGGATTGCCGCCATGATCGTCGAGCCCATAGCGAAGGCGACCTGCCAGGGATGCCGAAAATTCATACGCGTTATGCGCAACAGCGTACTCAAATCCCGGCCCCAGCGCGCCGCTTCAACATGGGTCAACGAATTCAGAGCGTTCGTTGCGCTGCCGACAGCATCACTGTTCACGGGTGTATTCCCGACTGCATTTTGCGCCTTCGAGGAAAGCCGAAGGACGCATCATCAAAGGCGACCGCCATTTTAATCCTGTCCACAACCTGCAGCCTTGCCCGTTCCCAGAAGCCGAGCCGCCGCTTGACTAAGTGGCATGTCGATCACCGTGATTCCGCTTGCCGCAAGGAAACGCGCTTCGTTTCTGGTCAGGGTTTCCGCGTCCATTACGGTGCAATAGGGACCGCGGGAGCGTTTCATGATCTGTCTGGCGTAGGTGCGCAGCATCTGATCGTTGAAGCGGCAGCCAACGAAGAAAAATCCACGGGTGATGCGCCGTTCCTTCACCACGTCTGGGATAGGTGTCTGGATATCAATTTCGGTCAGGACTTCGACATAGTCGGAATCTGCGACGAGAAAGTTTTGCGAGGGCCTACTACTCCCGTGAGGTGCATAGAGGACCGTCTTTGCCCCCGATCGGGCGTCGAGCTCCCTCCCGGACAAATCGTAGGTTTTCGTCCAAATGTTGCCGATCTCGTTCGCCCGCGTGACGCCTTGTATCTCAACGACGTCCGTTCGGCCGGTCTCCACGAGAGCCGTGCGCATCGCGCTGTCATACCAGCTGTCGATGATGAGGGAGAGCGGCAGCCTTGCGAGCCAGGCGTGGAGGAGGGTTGGCCTCACCGGCGCTGCGAATATCTCGGTCATCCAAGCTTGAAGCGTCCGGCGATGCCGGCGCTGTTCGATGAACTGCGCAACCGACCACATATTGGTGCGGATCCTGGAAGGGGCGGGCGCCCGTGCATTGAGTGCCGCGGCAACGACCTCCGGAGTATGCGGCACAGGCGGTTCCGCACAGTTGAACCCAAGAAGACCCGGACCGAGATAGGGGATCACCTCATCGGCGGCGAGCGCTGCCTTCGCCAGGTCAAGCAGCTTATCGGCAAAACTGTCCCGCACTATGACAAGGTGGCCCGATGTCAGGATCGTATTCATGCTCGTTTCCTCGCGACGCACTTAGCGGCAGCATCAGTCCTCTTCGGAAACCTTCCTTGCCTCGACAGTGATCGGCAGACGCGTATCCCGTGGAAGATCGGGTAAGAGGAGCCGCCACCCGTTCCTGAGCGTGACCGTTCCGCCCCACAACTCTTCCTTCTCGAGCTTGATGATCGGCTCTTCGAGGTCCTTTTTGGGGACATACGCCGACAAGCCAGCATCGGTCCTGCGGATCATGATTTTCATCTGGCCGTCCCTTCATTGGAATTGCTTTCAGCACTGCAGGACGCCTCGGCTTTGTCGAGGCTCATCAGTTCACGCGCTCGCATGCCGACGACGGTGCCACGGTCGATCCACTCGACCGCATAGATGAAGAACTGCTGGAGAAAGGTGCCGATGTCGCGCACATATCCCTCGTCGCCCTTCCGCACGAGATTTTCCCCGATTTCCCTGCCGGGATAGGTGCCGTCATTCTTTATGTGGCGAGTGGCACGTACCCGCTCTCCCGGCATGAATCGTGGAGGCCTGCGGATTTCGATCTCCTCTTCGCGTCCGAGCGACATGTCCGTTCCCTGATTTCTCTTGCGGCTGCAGATTGTGAACAAGGCGTTCCAGGCGTCCTGCATAGGCAGCCCCAACCATGTCGGCAGCCCATGTGGTCACGCAGGAACGCAGGTCTTCGGCACCGGGCATACCGAGGCACATTGCTGCGCATCGAAGACCCCCTCGCATTCGGTGCACTTCTGTGACTCGATCACGTAGCTCTCGCCTTTGAACTTGATCGCGCCGGAAGGACATTCGAATTCGCAGGCGCCGCATTGGGTGCATTGGGATGCGATGATCTTGAAAGCCATTTTAACTCCTGGTCCGAATGAATGAGACAGCTCAGGCCGTCGCCGCGAGTGCGGGGGCCCCTGACGTGGCGGTGTAAATCGCGCTGATTGCCGTCTCGATATAGTCATGGGCAAAAGCATCGGTCGCTTGGATTCCAGCCTCCGCGAGCTGATCCTGCGGGCAAGTTCCAATCCTGGCGCACAGCACGATATCTATGCCTTGAAGGGCTGCGATGATGCCATCGAGGGCGGCTTCCTTGCCCAAGCCGCCGAGGCAATACTTCTCCACCTTGCGATGCCCGACAAAGCTGATCCCTCTCGGCGAGGCTTCGTAAACCTGGAATTCCTTCGCATGGCCGAAATGTTCGTTGACGCGGCCGCCGCCCTTGGTCGCCACCGCGAAGAGGACGGATTTGCCGGGCTTCGCTGCCTTGACCAATCCGATCGCTTCACTTCTGGCCGCCACGTGATCACGGCGCTCCTGCGCGACCAGCTCCCGATAGGCGTTACGCTTGCTGGCATCGTAGGTGACCTCGCCGGGAATCCGGTCGGCCGTGAATTCCTGGCCACGATCCTCGCCAAGCATGCCGACGGCATCTGCCCGGCACTGCCGGCAGTGGCGCATCAACTGGGCGCCGCCTTCGAGACGATCCTGAAGAGCCTTCAGCTCCATTGCGTTTGGGCCGCGCTGCCCACTCAGTCCGTAGTGCGTGCCGTGCGCCGGGTCCGAAATCAGCGGCATGAGGTTGTGCAGGAACGCGCCTCGCTCCTTGACCCATCTATTCACCTCGATCAGATGCTCATCGTTCACGCCAGGAATCATCACCGAATTGATTTTGGTGAGGATGCCGCGCGCGGTCAGCATCTCCAGGCCCAACATCTGCCGCTCGTGCAGGATCCGGGCGGCTTCGATGCCGACGTAGCGGCGATGGTCGTGAAAGATCCAAGGATAGATCTTTGCACCGACCTCAGGGTCGACCATGTTGATGGTGATCGTCACGTGATCGACATTCATGTCGGCAAGCTCATCGACACGGTCCGGCAGCGCGAGCCCATTCGTGGAGATGCAAAACTTGATGTCTGGGATTTCCCTGGCGACCCGCGCGAAGGTTGCCTTCGTCTTCTTCCAGTCGTAACAGGCATCGCCCGGTCCGGCGATGCCGAGCACGGAAAGCTGCGGCACCTCGTTGGCGACCGCGATCACCTTGCGTAGCGCCTGGTCGGGCGTCAGCTTTTCCGAGGCCACCCCAGGCCGGCTTTCGTTGGCGCAATCATATTTGCGATTGCAGTAGTTGCACTGGATATTGCAGCCCGGCGCGACCGCGACGTGCATGCGCGCGAAATAGTGATGCGCCTCTTCTGAAAAGCAGGGGTGATCCTTGGTCTTCTCCCAGACAGCCGGATCCATGTCGTCCGGCTTTGTCGACGAGCCGCAGGACGAAGACGCGCAGCCACCGGGTTTCATGGTGCCACGCAACTGGTCACCGAATGTCGTGCTGAGGCTCTCAAGCGAAATTGCCGGTGCAGACATGAACGGCTCCGTTGCTGCGTGATGTCGCAGTTCAAAGCGCAAGAGCTATGCCAGCTCAAAGAGCTGTTTCGGTTCACGAATAGGCTTGTCGTGTCAGATTTCTTCGGATTGCTCCGACACACCTTTGTCGGGCTTACGACAGTGGACACGCAAATAGGGTCGCGAGGCTACCAGCCTTGGGCGCGCAAAGTGTGAAAGAGACTACTCCGGGCTTAGGTTTGACGTCGTCACGACGTCTAGAATTTCTTCACCACGATACCATGCCGGCGCAGGGCGTAGCCGACTTGCCGCGGCGTGAGGCCGAGGATACGAGCCGCCCTGGCCTGAACCCAACCGGCCTTGTCCATCGCGTCGATCACCCGGTCGCGTTCCGCCAGACGCGGGGGACAAGTGGGATCGTTCGGATCGCCGGCCGTAAAGGGAGATATCTCGGCTGCGGAGGCACCGATGCAACTGGCCGGCAGCCGCAATCCGACCGGCACTGCGTTGGCCCGTGCGAGATCGTCGATGGCATTGCCGCCATTCGATCGGTCGGCTCGCTTCCAGAGGAGCCAGGAAAGGCACTGGCCCTTCTTACAGGCGAAATCGGATGGAGTGATCGTCCTTGAGCGCGCAAGTGTGGCCGTCCTTTGGACGCAGTTCTCCAGCTCGCGGACGTTACCAGGGAAGTAACATTGCGAGATCAGGTCAAGCGCCGGCGCCGCGAAGGCTAGTGCGCGATCGTTCTCCTTGTTGAACCGGTTGAGGAAGGCGTTCGCAAGGCGTGGAATATCGCCGGTTCGCTCTCTGAGCGGAGGCAGGATAATTGGCACGACATTGATGCGGTAATAAAGGTCGGCCCTGAACTCCCCTTTTATGACGGCCGTCTCGAGGTCCTTGTTGGTGGCGCATATGAGGCGCACGTCGACCTGTAGCGTTTTGGTGCCGCCGACTCGCTCCAACTCGCCTTCCTGCAAGACACGCAACAGCTTGGCTTGAAAGGCCGGCGAAATCTCGCCGATTTCATCAAGTAGCAGCGTTCCCTCATTTGCCAATTCAAAACGACCGGCGCGCTGGGAGATAGCACCCGTGAAAGCGCCCTTTTCATGCCCAAACAGTTCTGACTCCAGAACGCTTTCAGACAGTGCGGCGCAGTTCAATTTGACGAAAGACTTCTTCCTCCGACGTGAGAGCTTATGGATGGCCTGCGCAAAGAATTCCTTGCCGGTGCCGCTTTCACCCCGCAGAAGCACGGTGGAATTGGTCCCTGCTACGACCGAGACGGTTTCGAGCACCTGCTTGAGTGCGGGGCTTTCCCCGATGATCCCGTCGATTTTGGCATCCGCATGCCGGGCAGGGTCGTAGGTCCTCCCCTCGTTGGGCGATTTCTCCGGTCCCGATTGCTCATGGCCACACCGCTGACGATCTGTACTCAGGGCGCGATGGAGGCGGATGGTCCGGCCGACAAGGTTGGCGACCATCGTCAGGAAATAAATGTCCTCGTCGTCGCGAAAGTCGGTGGCGCCGTCTCCGGCGCGGTCGATCGACAATGTCCCAACGATATCATGATGAGCCTTTAGCGGGATACCGATAAAGGCAATTGGGATGGTTCCGATGCTCGAAGACGTTTGAAGGTCAGCCCGAAATAGTTGGGACTTGCGCACGTCCGGTATGAAGAGCGGCGTCCCCGTAGCGACGATTTGATCTGTTACGGCCTGTGGTATGACGCGGCGAGTGCCTGATTGACGTACGTGGGTATTGCCGGCAGTCGCGGCAATCTCCAGCTCTCCTTCAGCGTCCAGGACGACGATTGCTCCGTGACGCATCTGCAGAAATGAAGGCAGGACGTTCACGACATTGGCGAGCGTAATCTCCAGCTCGCTGGGGGCGGTCAGCACCTTCGATATCTCGTAGAGTCCTCTGAGCGCGATATCTGATTGGGGCATGCTTTTGATGGGCGGTTCAGGGCGGGTCTCCCGAGGTCCAACCTCGTCGACCCGATCTTGCGGTCCGTGGGTCATGGAAACACCTCAGGGGTTGTCGTCCAGAGTGCTCCTCCTTTTTTATCTGAATTCTGAAAGCACAGTATTCACGAGCTTCTCTTCGTGAAAGCGACGATCGAAGCAAAGAAAATAGACTTGGCGTTGGGCGAGACCTAAACTGTATCAAAATCAACCCTCTTAATACGTGCGTGCGTCGGTCATCCGAATTTGAAGAGGACTCCGAAACCGCCGCGTGGATAGTTCCACTCGATCTCGCCACTGGTCTCACACAAAATCCGGCAGGTGCCGCACTCCATGCAGCCGTCAGCAGTGATCTCCACTTGACCTTTGTCGTTCAACTCATAACATTTCGCCGGGCAGACGTGGGTAAGCGCGAGCAAGTTCGCGCTTGGCCTCTCGTGCGGTCGCACTTTGATATGCGGGCGGCCGGAATCCACCAAGTAGCGGTTCTGGTAAAGCTTGTCCTCGACACGTGACTTTGTCACTGCGATCGTCATTTCGTCTCCCTTCAGCGCCACGCCAATGCAAGGCGGACCGCGTCGCTGACCAGCCCCCAACGCGAGCGCGCCTTGATGAAGGCCGCCGTGGTCGCCTTTTCCTTCTCGATCTTCGGCGTGCCGTCGACACGCATGAAGTTCTGCGCGGCTTGCGACATCAACCGCGGATAAGTTGTGAAGTAATTGCACGAATTGGTGTGGAGCAAGGCCGGCATATCTTTGTATTTCCTCAGGTCCTTGACCACGAAGGACTTGTCCAGCATGGCTTTGTAAAGGGCGAGATTCCGTTTGTTCATCGGACCGTTGCGGCTCTTGACCTCGACAATTGCCTCAGCCGCAATGCGGCCGGAGGTCATGGCGAGGTTCGAACCTTCGCGGTGAATGGCGTTGTTCAGTTGCGCGGCATCGCCGACCACGACCCAACCATCGCCAAAGAGCTGCGGAATAGCCTTGTAGCCACCTTCGGGAATGAGGTGTGCGGAATATTCTTTCACTTCCGAGCCGGCGATCAGCGGCCGGATCGAAGGATGGCTCTTTAAGGCATCAAGGAGAACGTAGGGGCTCTCGACCATCGCGGCAAAATCGGAGACGAGGCAGCCAATGCCCAGTGAGATCGACTCCTTGTTGGTGTAGAGGAAGCCGAGCCCGGCCATGCTGCGGGAGGTCGTGCCCACCGCCTCGATCACGCAGCCTTCATCGCCCTTGACGCCGAACCGCTGCTCAATGACCTCTTCGGGCAAGAAATGCATTTCCTTAACGGCGAGCGCCACGGTTTGCGGCTTCGGCATCTCGCGCAGGCCGGCTCGAGTGCCTAGCAGTCCGCAGACACCTTCTGCGAGAACGACCACGTCCGCGTAGATGGCTCCGCCCGCCCGGTCTGTGCGCACGCCGATCACCCTGTCCTTGGCATCACGGATGAGCTCCGTCACGGTCGTCTCGCACAGAAGCGTCGCGCCGGCCTCGCGCACCTTACGCGAAAACCATTTATCGAACTGGGCACGGATGATCGTGTATCGGTTGGGCTTGGCCTCATTGAAGTCGTCCGACCGATAGTGAATCCCGGTATGGGATGTGTCGTCCATCACCCAAAGCCGCTGTTCAACCAAATGCCGCTCGAGAGGCGCATCATCCCGGAAATCCGGGATGATCTTCTCCAGCATGTCCGCGTACATGATGGCACCCTGGACATTCTTGGAGCCCGGATATTCACCCCGCTCCAACTGCAGCACCTTCAGGCCATGGCTGGCCATGGTGTAAGCAGCTGCGTTTCCGGACATGCCTGCCCCAACAACAATGGCGTCGAAGTTTTCCTCGATCATGTCCATCCCTTAGCTCGCAAGCTTATCGCGACTGTGGGGCGACAGCCGCCGGGTAAAGGCTTCCGTCAGTGCGGGCAGGAAGCGGATCGCGTCGGTGACGATTCCGAGGTGAGCGAAATCGAAAATCGGCGCGTTCGGGTCGGTGTTGATGGCCACGATGAGATCCGCCCCCTCGACGCCAACCCGATGCTGGACGGCGCCGGAAATCCCGGCCGCTATGTAAAGCTTCGGCCGGATGGTCTTGCCAGTCTGGCCGATCTGCCGATCAGCTGGCATCCAGCTCTTCTGGACCAACGGGCGCGAACAGCCGTGCTCGGCGCCGATTGCTCGCGCGAGGTTCTTCACAAGCTGCAGGTTCTCCGCCGCGCCAAGACCAAGGCCTCCCGCAACCACGACGTCGGCATAGGCAAGGTTTGCCTTCGCCGACTGATTGTCCGGCAGGAAGCCGAGGACTTTGGTAGCGATCTCGTCCTCGGCAAGCGAGAGCTTGTGCCGGATGACACGCCCGACCGGTTTATCCGTCCGCTGCGGCATGGGCATGACCCTCGGTCGCACTGTCGCCATCTGCGGGCGGAAATTGAGCGTATAGATCGTGCACAACAAGGAACCGCCGAAAGTCGGGCGCGTGGCGGCGAGCGAACTGTCGGTATCCACATCGAGTTCGGTGCAGTCGGCCGTGAGCCCCGTCTGCAAGGTCGTCGCCACGGAGCCGGCAAGATCCCTGCCGAGTGTGGTGGCACCGAGAAGAAGGATTTCGGGTTTGTGGGTATCGACCAGATCCGTCATCGCCCTGGTGAAAGGCTCGTTCCGATAGTCGGCGAGCAGGGGCGCCTCGGCGATGTAGACAAGGTCAGCACCATAAGCGAATGCTTCGGCAACGGCGTTCCCGACGGCCTCTCCCGGCGGTCCGAGCACGACGCCTGCAAGCTGGACCTCAAGCTTGTCTGCTAATTTGCGGCCTTCGCCGAGCAGTTCGAATGATACGGGATGGACCTGGCCGCGTTCGAGCTCGATGAAGACCCAGACGTGCCGGTAGTCCTTGAAATGGGCGGGCAGCTCCTTCTTTATGCCGGCGCGGCCGGCGGCAGGGCGAGGGGTTTCTCGGTTCGCGGTCGACATCGTTTTGCTCCTTGCCGTCACGCGCCGCCGTTGAAGGCGAGCTCATGTTCCAGCGCCGGCTGGCGGGTGAAGATTGCGGTGATGAGTTCGTCAGCGACATCGCGCAAGGCCTTCTCGGCGGTGTCGATTAGTGCCGCCTTGTCAGCTCGAGCAGGAGGGGCGAAAACACGCTTGACGACCGTCGGTGAGCCGCGCAGGCCGCATTTGGTGAGATCCTCAATGCCGGCGTCGGCCGCGCTCCATTTCAAGACCTGGCTGCGCGCGGCGCACAAGGCGTCGTGGATCGAGCCCCGGCGGATCTCGTTTGTGCCTTCTAGCATGGTGATGAGACAAGGCAGCCTGCTCTTCAGCATCTGTGTGCCGCCTTCGGAGCGGCGCTCGACCTTGATCTCGCCTGCAGCAAGGTCAATAGAGGGGATCTTCGCGACATAGGTCAGTTGCAGGAGTCCGAGGCGCTTGGCGATGCCGGGCCCGACCTGGGCGGTGTCGCCATCGATCGTCTGCTTGCCGGTGAAGACGAGGTCTGGCGTGCCGAACGTCTCGCCGACCTTCGCGATTGCCTGGGAAAGGGCGAACGAGGTCGCCAGCGTGTCGGAGCCGGCAAAATAGCGGTCGGTCAAGAGCACCGCTCGGTCGGCGCCGTAGCCGAGCGCCTTGCGCAGCGCGTCCTCTGCCATGGGCGGACCCATGGTGAGCACAGTGACTTCGCCGCCATAGGCATCGCGCAGTCTGAGCGCTTCTTCGAGGGCGAACAGGTCGTAAGGGTTGATGATGGTCGGAACACCCTGGCGCATGATTGTGTTCGTCACCGGATGGACCCTTATCTGTGCCGAGTCCGGCACCTGCTTGATGCAGATTACGATGTGCATTGGCGGTTTCTCTAGGCTCCTGTCCGGGTGCGGGCATTGCGGTTATCTCCTTGATCCGCATAATTCGTGCCAAGTCTCTTGCGCTGCCCCCTTCCTACAACTTCGGCTGGTTGCTTCTGACGGCGCTGAGGTGCTGACCGGATTTGTCGGCTGCTCGACATTGTCGCGTCGCAACCCTTGTCGCCGCTCATTCCCGTCCGAACCGCTTCAGTACCGAGTCGAACGGGACAAAGGTGTGACCCGGCGCGGCAGGTTTGTTCGGATCGTGGTCTTTGAGCACCTTGAAGAGCCGATGCGTGAGCGGCGAGGAAATCGCAAAGTCCTCGTAAGCGCGTTCGAGCGTCGCGCGCACCCTCGCGGCAATCACCTGGTCGGGCAGACCGGAGAAATCTTCTTCGGCAAGGTATTGGCCCACGCGCTTCATTATATGGAGCCGCGAGACATTCAGCACCTTGGGGTCATAGGAGACGCCAAGGACTGAGAAGAACTCCTCCGCGGCCGACAGGCGCTTCAGTCGTGCGAGGATGTCTGTGACATCGATGGGGCGGCTGTCAGCGGAACAATTCATTGCATTCTCCCTGGTCGCAAAACTGTGGCCTTTGCGCGCGCGCGCACGGCTGACCTGGACCCGCACAGCTCGAAGATGGACGCCTCGCTGCACATTTTATCGTAGAGCTCGACCAGTTGAGTTGCAGTGAGCGTCGATTTGGTCTCGGCCGCCTCGCGCCGGACGCGGGCCACCATCGCGGCTGCCAGATCCGGGTCGAGATCGCGACCGCTTTCGCTCAGCACATGGGCAATCGCAGTGGCGCCGGAATGCTTGCCGATGACGATCCGCCGGCAGCGGCCCACGAGAGCCGGATCAAGCCCCTGATAAGTACGCGAGTCCTTCAGCAGCCCTGCGACGTGAATGCCGGATTCGTGGGTGAAAACATCGGCGCCGACGACCGGCTTAGTGGCCGCGGTCTGCCGGCGGGCGGCCCAAGCCACCTGGGCGGCGAGGCTGGGCAATGCGGTCAGCTCGATGCCGGTATCTGCGCCGCCGAAGACCGCCATCGCGGCGGCCACCTCTTCCAGCGCGGCATTGCCCGCACGCTCGCCGAGCCCCAGGACGGTGACGGAGGCATGGCGCGCGCCTGCGCGGATCGCGGCTAGCGTGTTGGCGCCAGCAAGTCCGAGATCGTTGTGCGCATGAACTTCAAGGTCGATTGGAGACTGCGCCACGAGCTGGGCGACAAGTTCGAAGGTTGAAAACGGGTCGAGAACACCGACTGTGTCGGCCAGCCTCACGCGGCTTGCGCCGGCGCGTGCGGCCGTCTCGATGACGCGGGCGAGATGATCCCGATTGGCCCGCGAGGCATCCTCGCACCCCACCGCGACGAAGAAGCCGGCGGCGGCGGCGCGCCTGACCATATCATCGATGACCTGGAGCGCTCCCGCCTTGTCGAGGCCGAGCTTGGCGGCAAGTTGGATGTCCGACGCAGGCAGCGACAAATTGACCGCTTGGACCCCGCTCTCGATCGCTGCATCGAGATCCAACGACGTCATCCGGCACCAGGCCATGAGCCGAACCGGAAGACGCCGCGCGACCACGGCGCGAATTGTTTCGATCTCGTCGACCCCCATGACCGGCGTGCCGATCTCGATCTCTGTCACGCCGGCCGCCGCAAGAGACTCAGCGATCTCCAGCTTTTCCGCCGTGGTAAAGGCGACGCCCGGCGCCTGCTCGCCATCGCGCAAGGTCGTATCGTTGAGGGAGACATGACGGGCCATGACCGGTAGCCTGTTCTTCTGCCGCTCACGCATAGACCGGATTACCCGGCCCAGAACCGAAAAAGCTGCGCAGCTTCCCCACGATTGCCGGCATGACCTCGAGCACCCGGTCGATATCCTCTTCGCTGTTGTCCCGCGCCAAGGAGAAGCGGACTGCCGCGTGCGGCGCTTTCATCGCGCTTAGGACATGGCTTGGTTCCTGAGAGCCGGAGGTGCAGGCCGAGCCAGAGGAACACGCGATGCCAATGCGGCTGAGGAGAAGTGGAATTCCATCACTGTCGACATGTTCGAAGGAGATGTTTGCGGTGTTGGGCAACCGTTGCAGGGGATCACCAGTGACACAGGTGCCTGGGATGCGCTGGAGGATCCCGCCCTCCAGACGATCGCGGAGCGACTTTACCCGTGTGGTCTCGTCGTCCATGAATTTCAAGGCGAGTTCGGCCGCCGTGCCGAGCCCGGCTATGCCGGGCGTATTCTCGGTGCCAGCACGCCGGTTGTGTTCTTGGTGACCCCCCTTGATCAGCGAATGGAAGTTGACGCCACGTTTTACGAAAAGCGCACCGATCCCTTTCGGCCCGTGCAGCTTGTGGCCGGAGAGCGACAGCATGTCGATTGAGGTCGACCTCAGGTCCATCGGAAGCTTGCCGACCGCCTGTACAGCATCGGTATGGAATAGGGCGCCCACTTCCTTGGCCAACTCGGCAAGCCTGGCCACGGGGAAGATCACACCAGTCTCGTTGTTCGCCCACATTATGGAAACGATTGCCACCTGTGGGGTTAGGGCGGCCATATAGGCGTCGAGGTCGAGCCGGCCACGGCAATCCACCGGGATCCTGTGCACCTTGACGCGGCGGGTCTTCTCAAGATGCGCGCAAAGCGTCAGCACGGCGGGATGCTCGACCGCGGACGTAACGATCTCGGTTCGGTTGGGCGCCGCCTCGAGCGCTGAAAGAAGCGCTGCATTGTCGCTTTCTGTCCCACCCGAGGTGAAGGTGATCTCATCGTCGAACTCCGCGCCGATCAGCGCTTGCAACTGCCTCCGCGCCTTTCTCACCGCCGCACTGACTGAGGCGCCAAGAGCGTGCGCCGACGAAGGGTTGGCGAATTGATCCCTAAAGAGCGGCAACATCGCTTGCAGGACCGCAGGATCGACCCGTGTGGTTGCGTTGTTGTCGAGGTAGACAGGCTTCATAGGTGCGATCCTCAGTTGACCAGAATGACGCGGCGCGGACCGACTCGTTGAGCCTCTGGCGCATGCCGTTGATGATAATGGGCCTGAACTGGCAGCCCGCGCAGACGCCCGGAGTGTTTGACGCAGACCCGATCTCCGTCGAGATGGACATGTTCGCAGTGGCCGCCGTCAGCCGTAAGGACGCCCGAACGCGATAACGTTATCGATGAGCCGAATTTGGCACAGCAGCGCGATCTGTCCGCAAGCAGCTCGGGTGACACCAGGACCCGAGCTGTTTCGGGAGGCGGCGTTCTTTGCACCCTACCGGAAGCGAATGGCGGTCCCGAGATCCGTTTTCCTTGGTCTTTAGGACGGGGACATCTGTCGTGCCGGCCATATAAGTCTCCTCTGCCGCAAAATGAGTCCGACGGCCGCATAGGCGCTTCGGGCGTTTAACTGAAGGACTTGCCGCAGCCGCACTTCTCGCGCGCATTGGGGTTATCGAAGACAAAGCCGGAAGATTCGAGCCCGGTGAGGAAGTCAACGGTCATGCCGGCGACATGTGGTTGGGAACCCGCGTCCACGAACAGCTTGATCCCATTTGTGCCAGTGATCGCGTCGCCCTCGCGCGACACGCTCTCCAGGCCCATTAAGTATTTGAAGCCGGCGCAGCCGCCGGCCTCGACCATGATGCGAAAACCTTCCGCCGGCTCGCTGGCGCGGGAAAGAGCAGTCTTGAAGGCAGCAACAGCGTTGTCGGTGAGCGTAATCATGGCTCCATTCTCCTCAGTCCGGGACCTGCTTGCGCATCACGTCGCATGCACCGTGCCAAAGCGAAAAAAACGTTTCAACACAGCGCGGCATCTCTGACACTGCCGTGCTTCTTGTGAGTGCATTGCTGCGAAGCTGTCGGCCAACCGACACGTACTGTTGGGTTTGTCGGGTCTGCCACGAGGGATGTTGGGCCTGAGTTCTTGGTTGAACTCACATCACCAAATACAGAACTTCTTCTGAGCTTGCTTCGGCGTACTTGGCACGGTTTTTGAGGCTCCGTTTGGCGAGGCGGCAAGAGCATGCCGATCCACAATCATGCCGTGGGTGCCCTCGCGATGGATGGGGCGAAGCAAGGGAGCAACATGTCAGGACCGGGTCAGATACGCCTCGCTTGGCAAAGCAGCGCCGCCCGTGGCATCCGAATGCCCGCTTGGCCGATTGCGACAACACCCACACTCGCTCACCACCGCCCCGTAGCCGCCGACCGGCTCAACGGGATGCCATCGGCATGTGCCTGCTCGCCGGTTTTCGCACGGGTGCGACGCCGTGCGCACGCTGTCCAGACATCTTGTTCATGGGCCAGCAGCAGATCAGGATCGAGCATTTCGGCGCGCCTTATCGGCTGAAGATTCCCGGGCAGGGCAGATGATCCTCACACGTCGGTAGAAACAGGGGTAAGCATGGACCAACGCGAGAAACCGTCGCCGGACGAAATCCGGCGGGCGTGCAAAGACAATCCGAAGATCCGGGAGCATGATCTCGCCGCTCGATTGGGCATTTCGGAAGTCGAGTTGGTCGCGGCGCATTGTGGTCATGGCGCGGTGCGCATCGAGCCGCGCGTTGATGATCTGCTGACCGGCCTCGAAGCGGTCGGCGAGGTGATGGCAGTCACCAGCAACGATAGTGCCGTGCACCAAAAGATCGGCGTGTACGGCAAAGTGGTCACCGGCAACCAGCATGCCATATTGCTCGGCGACGGGATCGACCTGCGCATCTTCCCGAAAGCGTGGGCGTATGGCTTCGCCGTCGAGAAGCGCGAGGGAGCCGAGATCCGCCGCAGCCTGCAATTCTTTGATGC
The DNA here is from genome assembly GCF_040319125.1 of Mesorhizobium sp. M0938. Taxonomy (NCBI): domain Bacteria; kingdom Pseudomonadati; phylum Pseudomonadota; class Alphaproteobacteria; order Hyphomicrobiales; family Phyllobacteriaceae; genus Mesorhizobium; species Mesorhizobium sp. M0938. The sequence goes on from NZ_JAMYNS010000016.1 coordinate 117,410, forward strand.
CACCGGCGAGGCGATGCACAAAGCTCATCTCAGGCCCGCCTCGAACCTGCAGGCCTATCAGGATCTGACGGCAGAGCTTGTATCCTCCGATCAGGAGCCGATCATATTGCTCGAGGCGAGCGGGGCGCGCGATAACACGGTGAGTCCAGACCACGCCGCCACGGTCGACGACCTACGCGAGCACTGGGGCCGGCTAAGCGACGTGCATCAGTTCTACCATATGTTGAAGACACTGAAGCTCAGCCGCTGCCAGGCTATGCGTACGGCCGACGAGGATAACGCCTGGCTGCTCGACAATGATGCCGTTGGCGCCCTGTTCCAACAGGCGGCCGAAGACGAGATGCCGATCATGTGCTTTGTCGGCAATCGTGGTTGCATCCAGATCCATTCCGGCCCGATCAAGTCGGTCAAGCAGATCGGGCCGCGGATCAATGTGCTCGACGAGACCTTCCATCTGCATCTTAGGACCCATCGCATCCGCGAGGTCTGGGCCGTGCGCAAGCCGACGAGGGACGGTCACGTCACGTCCATTGAAGCCTATGGCGCGGACGGCAAGATGATCATCCAGTTCTTCGGCAGGCGCAAGGAAGGCGAACGCGAGGGCAGCGACTGGCGGTTTCTGGCCGAGAGTCTGCCATGTGTTCCCGGTCCGGATGTGGAGAGTGCCGACACGCCCTCGGATTGAACCGGCCGCCATAGGACTCGGCAGCACGTTCCGACAGCGGCTCGCGAGGAATTTAGCTCCATGTGCGGAAAGGCTTGCCTCCATAAGCGCATACGGACGGTTGGGTGTGCACGCCGGAACAGACCGCATCGATAGTCAAGCTCGTCGCGGCCGGACTGCTGCGCACGAGTGCATCGCCGTCTGACCGAAAATCCTTGCAGCGCCTGCGAGCGATAAAACGCATACGCCATCAGCGCCGAACCGAAGCGCGGCTCGACCTTGTTGATATTTCCGATCAAACGCCGTCGGGTCTTGTCGGATCGCACCCGATCCTTGCGCTGGATCGCATCGTTGCTCAATCCGGGCCGTGCGAGGCGATCTCCTCACTCGTCGACCGGAATGCTGTGCAGCAACAGCCAAGCCGAACAGCCCGATGTCGCGGACTCGACAAATCCGACCACGGCTGTCGGTTGTCGGACGTTGCCCTAAGAATGATGGACAGGTGATCATCAACTTAGCGGCGGCGGCCCAGTTCAGGCTGGCGTCGCTTGGTACAGGCCAGGGGCACGCCTATCCGGCACGCGACTTGCTTTGACAATTTGGCCAGCGGGGTGTCAGCAGTGCGTCACGATCTCAGAGGTGATTGATCGCCTCTCAACCCTAACGGGATAAGCGGCGGCTTTGCTTCTGACGGCAGCGCGGCGGAGATGCCCTTCGGATTGACTTCGCAACCGATCTCATCGCGCTGGCAGTGGGCTGATCGGGCGACAGATCTCGAACGCGCCCGACAAGAGACGTGCTCATGCTGGAAACCGACTTTATCAACAGCGGTGCAATCTCAATCGAGCCATGAACGCCAATGTAGAGAAAACAAAATGGCGACCAACCCCGTTCCAGATCATGTCCCGCCCGAAATGGTGAGGGACTTCAGCCTGTTTACATCGCCAGGGATGCCACCAACACCCAACGGGGATCCACACGCAGCTGTCGCTTGCGTACATGACGGGCCTCCGATCTTTTACTCCCGCTACAACACTCAAGATGGCCGGGGTACCTGGGTCATCACCCGTGCCGCGGACCAGCGGAGGGTGCTGCAGGACGCAGAGACTTTTTCCAGCCATCGCAGCATCTTCTCCTCCATACTGGGTGAAAACTGGCCGACGATCCCGCTTGAGCTTGATCCACCGGCCCATGGCGTCTTTCGCTCACTGCTCAATCCGCTACTTTCGCCAAAGCGGGTGTTGGCTTTGGAACCGGCTGTCCGCGAACGGGCGGTCGAGCTGATCGAAAGGATCGCCGCGTCGGGCACAAGCTGCGACGTGATGAAGGATTTTGCCTTTCCTTTCGCGGTGAGCACCTTTCTTCGCTTTCTGGGGTTGCCTGATGACCGACTCGATACATTCGTCGGCTGGGGGAAAGATCTGCTCCACGGCGACGATAAGGAACGACCTGTGGCTGCCCGGACGATCGTGGCATTCATCGACGAACTTGCAGCCATGCGGCGCGATGAGGGGGTTGACGATTTCATGACCTTTATCGTGCAGGCACAGGTCGAGGGCCGCCGGCTGACGGACACCCAAGTCCGCGGCATCGGCGTGCTTGTCTTCGTCGCTGGGCTCGACACGGTCGCAGCAGCTATAGGCTTTGACTTGGCGTACCTCGCGCGCAACCTCAAAGATCAGCAATTGCTGCGGAGCGAACCGGACCGAATCCCGCTCGCAACCGAAGAATTGCTGCGGGCCTATCCGCCCATTCAGTTGATCCGCGTGGCTACGAAAGATATCGACTTCGAAGGCGCGCCGATCCGGAAGGGGGACTATGTTTCCTGCGCCACGATGATTGCCAATCGTGACCCGGCGGAATTCGAATGCCCCAACACGATCGATTTGGAGCGGGAGGCTAACCGCCACGCAGCGTTTGGCTATGGTCCCCACCGTTGCCTTGGCTCACACCTTGCCCGGCGGGAGATTGTCATTGGCCTGGAGGAGTGGCTGGCGCGCATCCCAACTTTCAGGATCAAGCAGGGTACGGCACCGATAACATCTGGCGGCCATGTGTTCGGGATCGAAAATTTGATCCTGGACTGGTCTTAGGCCCGCCCCGAGCCGGGCACAAACAATGGAGGCAGTGCCATGCGCATCATCGTCCAAAAGGCCAAATGCCAGGGCCACGCGCGATGCGCGGCGCAAGCGCCTGACATCTTCAAACTCGATGATGACGGTTACATCCTGCGTGGTGACATTGAAGTTGCGGAAGGGGAGGAACTGCCTGCATCACGAGGCGTGCGATCCTGTCCTGAACGTGCGCTGGAACTCACTCTCTGACGCTCTGAATCTGATGTCATTCAACCGTGAGTCTGGCGGGCTTGAATGGGGCCGACCATGTGGCCGCACTCAGCACGCGGCGTTTGGCCTGCACGGTCCCACGTCCAACTCTGCGGGGCATTTCCGGCGCCAGTGTTCCCCGTGAGGCGCAAATGGGCAGGGCAGGGGTTCGCGAACACCTCTTCCAATCACAGAATTTGCGTCAGAGCCGATGGACCAGACGAGAATTGCCGAACTACTCGACGCGAGGCGACCCGGAGTGCCATACCGAAGAACTGCCCGACCCATGTTGCGGCAGGGCGGGTCTCTGCATGATTTGATAGGACGAAAGCAGGAGAACGCACCATATTTGCCCAACATTATGCCCGGCTCAGCACCGGCCAATGGCCGCACATTGAGCTGGAGAGGAGGTTCGACCAGCATGTGCTTGCCTGTGTGCTTTCACGTGCGCTCCAGGAGATCCAGGCCGGCGAGGCGACGGCGACGGAGGCAACCGGACTTTCGCGCGCCGAGTTGCGCGATGTCCTGGTCCGCTGTTTCCCTGCTTTTCCTATCAACGCGTTTGCCTTGAAAGAGGTGAGCGAGCCCGAGCCGGATCCGGAGGAAGAACTTCTGCATGGACTGCTGCTGGCGCATGCCCGACCTGGCGACCCGACGAGCGCCCGCTTCGCCAGGATCATCGCCCGGCGTGCCATGCACAATGACCACCTCTGGCAGGACCTTGGCCTTTTTGATCGAACCGACCTCGGCCGCCTGCTCGCCTCGCATTTTCCGACGCTGGCGGCCGGCAACACCCAAAACATGAAATGGAAAAAATACTTTTACCGAAAGCTCTGCGAGGCCGAAGGTTTTTCGCTGTGCAGCGCCCCCAATTGCCTGGAATGCAATGATGTCGAAAGCTGCTTCGGCCCGGAGGAAGGCGAAAGCCGCCTCATACGGATCAAGGACGGCATCGCCTCGGATTGAGAGCCACTTTCGTTACAGCCGCCGCGCTCGCGCCGCGCCATATGTCTCTTGTCGAATGTCGACTGACGCCTTCGGGGATTGAATGCTGTGCCTGCTGTCCGATTACTCGCCATGCTCGCTTCGGAGGGCGCCGTCATGATGGCGGTGCAGGATGCGACCCGCACCATCGCCGCCGAGCAACTGGTGTTCTCCGGGTCGTTGCTGCTCGCCTGCCTGGCGGTTGCGGCGCCTGGGCGGCCGCGGTTCACCGCCGTCATTGCTCGCGCTGGTGCACAGTTTCGCCTCGATCACCCATTGGGGCGGCCAGATTGTCTCCGGCGTCGCCATCAATTTCGTTGCTGCCGGCTCCGCCATAATTCTCGGCCAGGTTCCGGCAGGGCGCGCGCTGGGGTTCCTGGAAGCTTTACGAATTTTCTGGATCCCGCCTCAACCCGAATAGCGTGTGCTTGTTGGACAAATTAGGTTACTGGATTCGGAATTAGGATAGATTCGAGGCTTCGAATTTCTAACGCTCGCGACCTCGCAGGTCGTTCACGTCAGCACGAAGGCGTTTAACTCTACGTGTTGCATTGGCAGCTATGCGCCCTATACTGGACGCCTGGCAGGCTATTTCCAGGTCTTACAAGCGGACGGCAAAAGAGGCACCAGCGAGCCCTGCGCCAAGCGCGTTCTACACCCACGTGACGACGCCGCACTTTGTTTCGGCCCCAGCACGGAGACGCTCGGATCTATCGTACAGTAAGGCGGTTGAGTCGGCCGTGAACTATCCGCAAGCCGTTGATCTGGCATGTTGATTGAGGCGGATAGCGGCTTTTGGATTGCAGGATTAGCGGTTTATGGGGGCTGTTTTCCTGCAATTCGTTTTGCGATTCCCTTGTGCTGCGGAGCGTGATTCACTTGGTTCGGCGGCGGCGAATCGAGGGGACGGCGAATGTCCAGACCACGCGAGAAGCGCGAGACGGGAAAGCAGGATCTGTTCCGCTCCAGGCTCGACCAGATCATCAATATGAAGCACGAGCTGGTGCGGCTGGCGCAGGCGATCGACTGGCCGGTGCTGGAGGAGCGTTTCGGCGCCGTCTATTCGGACGGCCCCGGCATGCCGCCGCTGCCGACCCGGCTGATGGCAGGGCTGGCCATCCTCAAGCACACTTTCAACCTGTCGGATGAGGTGCTGTGCGAGCGCTGGGTGGAGAACCCCCTACTTCCAGTATCTTTGCGGCGAGGAATTCTTCTGCCACGCGCTGCCGTTCGATCGCTCGTCGATGACGCGCTGGCGCAGCCGCATGGGCGAGGAGCGGATCGCGGCGCTCTTGCAGGAAAGCCTCAGCCTCGCGGTCAAGACCGGGGCGATGAAGCCGAACGACACGCGCCAGGTGATCGTCGACACAACCGTGCAGCCGAAGAACGCGATGTTCCCGACCGACGCCAAGCTCATCCACCGGGCGCGCGAGCGGCTGGTGCGGCTGGCCAAGAGGACGGGCTCAATTTGCGCCAGACCTATGTGCGGGTCGGCAAGCTGGCGCTGATCAAGCACCAGCGCTATGCCCACGCCAAGCAGTTCAAGCGGGCCAACAGGGCACTGCGCAGGCTCAAGACCTATCTCGGCCGGACCATTCGCGACATCGGTCGCCAGATTGCCGGCGATGCGGGGCTGGACGCGCTCTTCAAATGGCCGCTCTACCAGGCCGCCACCGTTCTCGAGCAGCGTCAGCGTCAGCGCGGCCGCAAGATCTACAGCCTGCACGCGCACGAGGTGGAATGCATCGGCAAGGGCAAGGCGCACATGCCCTACGAGTTCGGAGTGAAGGTGTCGGTGGCCACCACGCTGAAGCGCTCCAAGGGTGGTCAGTTCGCTCTGCATGCAAAAGCACTGCCCGGCAATCCCTATGACGGCCACACGCTGGCAAGCGTCATCCCCGACATGGAAGAGACCATCGGCAACCAGATCGGCCGCATCCTCGCCGACGCCGGCTATCGCGGCCACAACGCACCCCAGAGCCACAGGTTCAGGGTCTTCACCAGCGGCCAGAAACGCCGCGTCACTCCGGCCATCAAACGCCAGATGCGGCGGCGGTCGGCGGTCGAGCCGGTGATCGGCCACATCAAGGCCGAGCACCGCATGGGCTGCAACTACCTCGCCGGCCAGCACGGCGACGCCGTCAACGCCATCCTGGCCGCCGCCGGCTACAACTTCTCCCTCCTGCTCAGGTGGCTGAAGGTTTTTTTGTCCCTCTTGATCGCTCGGCTTCAACTCCGGCCCAAGCCGCTCGCCGCTTAGGGGCCGGATTGTTCACGGTCGACGGTTGAAGACGCAGGCTCCTCAGCCGGCATGCGGCTCAGGAAGATGCCGGTGCATCGCAGAGCCATGCCGAAGACAAGCAAGCGCCCCACCCTGTAGAGAGAACCAAACGGTTAGAGCAGATGTAACTGGGCTTCCCGAGCGGGCTTAGAGCGGACGCAGTAGAATTCCTCAAGGCGGCCTATAAACTCACTCTGCCCCCCATAGCTAGGGTGACGAACCGCAGTTGCCTCAAGGCCGAGGTCCGCCAAAGCTGCTTGGGCATCGCGTCCAATGGCAACAAGATGTTTCGGCCGTAAGGTGTCGATCAGCGCTTCCAAAATGGGCTTGCACGCCAGTCGCTCGCTACGGGTATGACACCGATTTGTCATCGGCTCATTGGGGCCATGCGGATGAAACGGAAAGACGTTCCAGAGAAAGATCGGTTGTTCGATTGAACGCAGCATCTGCCACACAACGGTAGCGGTGCGCTCGGCCACGGGGGGGCCTTTGGTCGCTCTCATAAGTGGTTCGGTACCGAGAAGTTCTGCGTGCCAATCAAGATGCGCTTCGTCAGTTAATGCCAGGCCCGTTCGGCGGCCACCCCGATAGCCAAGATCTCGAGCAATCCAGAAGGACTGAACCCCCCTCTCGATTGCTGCATTTAAGACGGCTTGCAGGTTCCGACGGCGGACGGCTGGCGCATCTTTGGCGTCACACTCTGGGCACGCGTCGGCGTAGGGATTGAACGCGTTGGCAAAATGGTAGGACGCGAGTTCTTCGACAAAGTCAGCTGGTTTCATGGCGCAAGCTCCTCCACCATCATATCACGTTTGTCTAGATCAAGGATGAGGCGCCCACGTCGATACTGGCGCAAAAAGCGATAGGCGGCGTTTCCTTTCAGGATCGCTTCTTCCCAAAGCCACAGCGGGCACTGCTCCGCTTCAAAACCTTGGACGAAACTCCTCACGGTCTTCAGGAGGTTGAAATCAACCTCATCGCGTCCCTCGAAGAACTGATGTTCCTTGGCTCTCGCGAAAACGTAGGCCGCAACACCTTCTTCGAGAATAATCGCGCGGGCACCGTCCTCACCGTCATCGACTTTGGTCTTGCTCTTTCGTTTGAGCTTCAATAGAGCCCGAGTTACCGGCGACCAACCGAGGACGGCTGCATAGGCATAGTGAAAAGCGTCGTGAAAGCGATAGAAGTCTTCCACGACACTATTATCAGTCAGGCGGTCCCCGATATTGACGCCGTTGCAACGCTGATAGACGTATTGTTTGGAGCCAGAATTGCGCTCGAAAATCTCAATCGCGAGCTTTCGAGGCAGCTGCTCCTCAGAGGGGAATTCCAGATCAAACAGCGGAGGCGGAATGCGGTCCGTTGGCCAGCGATCCTGCGCCTTCCGCAGATTGTGAACCGCCGCGTCTCCCAAGGTCACGCCTGCCTCGTTGGCCGCGTGCACCAAATTGCGGAAAATGATCTTGAGCTTTTGTGCAAAAGCGGTTGGGTCAACGTATGATAGGGCTTCACCGTCGCTATTGGTAAGATTGCCTACCGAATTAGCCAGTTTCAGAAGCGTTCGTGCGAATTCCGTCGTGGGCGCTGCAAGGTTAAGCGTCTGTTGCGGTTGCAGATTGACGAAGCGAAGCGCCTCGGCGGAGCCGGATTCGAATTCCTCCGCAATATCAGCTAGCCGGATATTGGCATGGGCTGCAATAACCGCGAGGTACCAAAGCGCATCACCGAACTCCTCGATGACACCGCTTTCGTACGAGTCGTAGGCCTTGGAGTCTCGCTGCTTCTTTTTCACCTCGCTAAGGAGACTGCCGGTTTCACCAAACAGTCCGAGGATTGGCAGGCTCAAATTTCTGGATTTCAGGCCTGTTCGATCCGTCTTGACCGCTAAATCTTGATATTCGTTTAGTGATAGAGTTGATCCATCCATCGCGAATCCCCCGCCAGACCAGATTGCCAGATGATCGCAGCGTAAGGAATCACAGAGGCGGAACTTCGGCGGGCTGTTGCTTGTCGGTAACAGGCAGTTCGGGGCGGTACGCTCGGTTGATCAGAGAACCGCAGTTGCGCTGAAGGCGCCAAACGCTTCAGCGTCACCAATGCCCAGGCTCATCGACATACCCGCGCTCGGGCAACGTCTCCAGCCAACCCCCTATAGCGGCTCGCTGTCCGTCGGAAAATTGGCATTTGTGGTATGGCCCTTTTTTGATCAGAAAACGCACGTGCTCCGGGATAATTGGAGCCGATTTCCCGAAATAAGCGAAGTCGGTCGCAAGCATGACCTTTTCCGTCTTACCGGTATCGCGTTCCCTGTTTCCGACACTCAGACTGCCATCGTCTTCGCTATGGAAAGAGTCGATCTGCTGGAATGTGCCGTCGTTCCCGGTGTGGTAGATGTTGTCGCCATAGCGATGCATCATGTTGCCGTCCATGTTTGGCTTTTTGCGCGCGAAGCGCGGATCTGACCAATAGCCGTCGAAGGAGGTGATTTCCGATATTCGCATCCAGTAGACGAGGCGGTCAGTAGCCTGCAGGTCCGTCGAGCCTGTTCCGACTATGAGGTCGCCTGCGCTCGCAAATTTTCGAATCATCGGCTTGCAATTTGCTAGCGTACATACGCCCCAGAAGGGGTTCGGCGCAAAGCCAAGGTCATGTTCGACGACGTAGGAGTAGATTCGGGTCACGGCTCAGCACTTATTGCGTTTGATGCGAGGTTTTGACCTTTGCTCCCCGCCCGGCTGTTCCCAGACATCCGTCTCGCCCTTAAGCGTCGGGGTCAAGACTTTGGAATCGCTGTCAACTGTGGTGGCGTATTTTCCGATCGATTCGGGGACACGGCCTGGATCCTCGTCCGCGCGCAACCAAATTGCCACGACCCGAATGCCGGCGCCGGCAAAGGCCATCGTCCGAGCATCAATGGTACCGCCGTCTTCTGGCGCGGCCGGAAGCCCGATGACGCCGATGTCAGTGTGCGGGTCGATCGAGGAAACAGCGTACGGAACATCGTATCGTGGATTGTATCCTGCCGCTTGCAGGATCGCCTCGATTTTTGCGCGGTCGTCGTTATTGAGGTGTTCGTTGAAAACGTAAGCGTCTGCCATTCACGATCCTCCTAAGGCTTTAAAGCCATGCTCGCAATGACGCCGGATATCGCAGCAACCGCGACGCCGCCAGCAAGTGTCAGTATACCGAGTGCGTAGGAAATGCGTCGCTCGATTTGATCCATCCTTTTGTTGATCGAGTTGAGCGATGCGGTCTCGGTCGGGAGTAACCCCATCAGAGTCGTGTCGATCCCGCGAAATCCGGGTTTTTTCCGGGCATATTGTTCCGTCGCGCCATCGAGACGCGCAAACCAGATCAGGAAAGCGTCTTGGTCGCACCGCACCGTCACTGTCTGCGGCCCCGCGTTAAAAATAGCGAACAGAAGCTTTCCCTTGTAGCCCGGATCGACATGAAATCCGCTTACATTCACAAGACCGCTATTTTTTAGCGTACTCTTCATGTTGATGAAGCCGAGGATATCATGCGGGAGTGTTACGAACTCTCGCGTGGTCAAATAGGCGAACTGCCCGGGCGGTATCACGATAGGCGCCTTGTGCTCTAAGCGTTCAACCAGGCCCGGCTTGCGGGTGTCTCGACCTTCGGGGCTGATGAAAGCCTCGTCACCGATCCGCAGAGTATAGGCCGCGCAATCGACCCGCTGCGGGTCGAATGGCGCAATCCAGCCGCCGCCATGTTCAGCGATGAGGTCACCCGATAGAAACATCTACGTCTCCTGTGCGTAAACCTGCCTGCGCGCAAGCTGTCGTCGACGATCGTCTACGAGAGCGTCGAGATCAAAGCCAGCCGCTTTCGCGCTGCACACGATCCACTCTGAAAGCGCGGCGTTTGCGGCAAGGGCGATCGCACGGAATTCCTCGAGATGATCAATCTTCTCGCATGCGTCGGCGAAACGTCCAGCGTGGTCGGTAAAGTCGAGGTCGGAGATCGCATCCCCGATCAATCCTCCTGTTCCTACGTCCGGCAACGCTTGGTTCAGCGCATTTGCAGCGCTCAGCGCAACTAGAAACGCGTCGACAAGTGTTTCCCTTCTGGTTTTGACTTCGGCATCACCCCGAGCAAACCGCCCTGCGTATTTCGCGAAATGCAAACCGTAATGCTTCAGCCGATCCAGGCGCGACATCGACAATATGTCGAAATGATTGTGCAAATCGTGCTCATGCTGTGCTCGCTGTCGCGTCCGCATCGAAATGCGGGGTTCCTTCGGGCTTGCTTGTCGATTCTTATCTGTGATCGGCGCCATCGTTGAAGCCCGCCTCCGCCTGCTCAAGTTGCTCATATGCCAGGATGCCAGCCATCAGCATGGCCTGGATCGGCTCGATTTCCGCGGAGACCGCTTTAGTCACTTCGCCAGCGTCATTTTCAAAGCGCTTGGCAAGCCGACGAGCCTTTTCCTCTTCTCCCTCGATACATCCGATAACGATGCGTTGGCCGAGAAAGTCGACTTCGATCTGTCCGATACCCTCAAAGGCCGGGAGCTTTGCGTCGTTCATAGAATCAATCCTTTTTTTATTGCAGCGCTCGCAGATTTCGTCCAGGGGCGCAGATTTATCGAGCGCCAACCAGATGTTGCACACTGCTGCGGCTCGACGAGGCAGTCAGGGCAGTTGGATCGTCGCAAGCTGTTATCAGATCGAAAACCTCGCCACGTTGCAGGTCTGGATCGAGGCACGCATGCGTGGACTGGATTGTCAGCGTCCCAATGTCAAAACCCGTTTCATTGGCGATGAACTGCAGCAGGCGGCCGAGGCCAATGAGATTACCAAGCGTGCGCTGGACGTAGTAGTGGTTGCGATAGACGGCCATCATGCTGAGCCGCCACATATGTCCCTCGCGCTCGGGCTTCAGCTCGATGAAGCTCAAGCATTGCCGGTTCATTTTCTTGCGCAGATCGCGAGCCGGATCGAAGAGTGCGATCTCTGTCACGTTGCCGAAGAACTTCGCTTCTCCGCTTCTCATCGCCCGGAGCGTATCGATATTCGCGGAAAGCTGATTGACGGTTCCCGCACCCTTGCCACTACCGGTCGGCCAGGCGACCATACGCTGAAAATAGCGACCCCACTCGCCCTGACGATGCATGCGGCGCTCGTAGATCTGCATGTAGCGCTTCGTCAGCGCATCGATGCCGTCGCCTCTATCAAGGGCGGCGGGGAAGATCGTATTTGCGACCGTGCTGACGCCGCATTTGTCATGATCGCGCAGGAACGCGTCGACCTGACACACAATCTCGTCCTCCCCCGGCGAAAATCCGGTCGGATCTTCGATATGGAGCATAAGCCCGTGTTGATCACCGTCGGCCTTAAGCCGGAGGGCAGCTCTAACCCATGCGGAGACGGGAGTGGGTGCGGGCGTCATGGGATTATACATCGTCGGATGCTCCATCTTGGATGACGAAGGCGCCGGCAAAGCGGCGGGTGAGGTAGGTTTCGGATAACCAAGCGTAGCCTGCCCATCCCCATCCCAGTCCCCAGGAGTTGCGGACCAGAAAATGCGATACGCCATTAACGTAGCCGTGTCCGGCTAGGACGACCGCATGCGCCAGTGCAGGATCGATCGGAATATGATCCTCCGCCATCAGCGCCTCCGGTCCGATGAACCGTGCCGCCCGGTAAAACGCGGGCGAAATGAACAATGCGATGACGACAGGTGAGCCCGAATCGATCTCAGAGCGCCAGCGATCAGCATCGCTGCTGCGTTGGCCGGTATCGCAGCGGACGACGACTGGGCGTTGGCCGGGCGGCTGATAGGGATTGGGGCAAACGTCGCGACCTTGGTAAGGCCAGAACACCTCATCCGGTTGACCGTCATTCAAGATCGCCACACAGGTCGCTTCAATCGTCGAACCTTGGTCCGGCTGCAACCCGTCACGTCGCGTTGCGTGGTAATAGAGCCATTCAGGAGACAACTGGCTTGGGTGCTTATGCGCCGCACGGTGGGTCGCACTCGCCGCGAAAGACAGGCAGGTTGGGCGGCGGCCTTGATCGCGGGCCGGCTCAAGCCTCTTTCTCAGATCAGCGACGACATTCAACATCAGCGCGCACCGCCCGCGTGTTTGAACGAGGGGCGAAACAGTCCTGCATCGTGCGAATAGACAGGCCTGTAGTCGAACGACCAGCGTTTGGGATCGTCCTCCGGAGCCCACTGTCGGCGCTCCCACAAAGTATAGACACCGTGCACGGTCGCGTCGGACGCACGCGCGAGCACATGTCGGATCGTCGGAGCCCCAACGACCCCTTCGGCAACCTGTTCGCGACCATCTTTGAGTATCGCGAAACCAGCCATTTCCAGTTCGTCGAAATTCCAGACGTACCCGGCGTTACTGTCTTCTCGCAGCTTGACCACGAACAAGTCGTCCCGACCGGCTTCGATCACCGTACCCTCGTCTCGCTCCGTCAGGTGCCACACATCGATGTTTTGCGTGGACCCAATTGGATAGTCGGGCACGAGTGCACGCTTGATCGTCGCTGGTTGCGCTTTAACAAGCTGCTTCCGGATTCCGGTTGCAATAACCCTGTTGCGCACTAGCGCGTAGAGTGTCGCGCGATAGCTTGCGCCAACGCGCAATGCCATTTGGTAGACGATGTTAGCATTCTGAAGATGCTGCGGCGTCCAATGGTGACGCTGCATGAGTGCCGTAATCAGCCAGTCAGGCACGAGGAAGTATGACGCGAAAGCATCGGCTTCTTGCTCGGCGGGTGGAAGGTTGATGTAGTCCCGAGCATGATCCGGCGACCGGCGCAGAATACTATCATCGTCCGCATGGGGATCATGGTTCAGCACATGGTGTCCAAGCTCGTGGGCCGCGGTGAAGCGCTGTTGGCCAAGCGGACGACGCGTCGTCAGAATGATCCCTGGATTGCCTGGATTGCCCCCCTCGCGCAGATAAGCCCCCAAGAGCGGTTCAAGCTTCCGGAAAAGCAAGGGGACATTCTGTCTGTAAATCGAGCCGAATACGTCCACGCGATGCCCTCGCGCGGCGCCTTGATCCAGGCCGAGGTCGCGCTGAAGGCGAAGCGCTGCCCGCATGCCCTTCAGGACTGCGTCGCGCGTGGGCGCCCTAGCCATTCTTGGTCACCTTCGAACGGGAGCGCAGGAATTCCGCAAAGCTTGCCAGCTCACCTCTGTCGTTGTCTGACAGATCGCTCACGGTGCGTGCCAGGAATGCGACGTCTTCGGGCACGTGCTGCTCGGATTCGCCGGTAAACCAGGACGTGGGCCGCTCGTAGAGAGCGGCTAGGCTTTTCATTTCAAGGGCGCCGACACCCCTCTTGCCTGCCTCCATTTCCGAAATTGCCGAGCGCCGGACGTTCAGATGGTTCGCCGCTTCTTCTTGTGTGATGCCCACATATTCACGCGCGTCCTTGAGGCGCTTGCCGAGTTGAACGGCCTCGGGGTTTGGACCGGCAAATCCAACAGGGGTCCGTGCCATATTACACCTCCTCGCTTTCATGCTGGCTCACTCTCCACGCCTCACGACATGTCTCCATGACGGTCACTACGCAGTGTTCGACACTACGGAAGCCACCAGCTGGCATTACGTCGTCCGGAAGATTGAGTGCGAACTCTTCCTCGATACGCAAAACAACCCGGACCATCACCAGCGAGTCAACCGCAGGCTCCCATGCCGCGCGTGGAGCAGGACGGTCATTGATAGCCGTACTGATTTCATTTCGGATTGCGTCTTCAAACGCTCTAGCAGGGAACATGATGATACCTCGCATGTCCATTTATCCGACTCAAATCTAGCACATGTCTGAAAAACAGACAACATGGCGGTGCACAACGCGGCTGATTTAAGTTTCCTCCGACCCTACAGCCCCGCGGCGATGGCAGCTTTTCTAGTTTGGGAAATTCAAAGCAGATTGACCGCTTGCGGCCCAGCCTGCGAACCTGGGCGTTGGAGCTGAAAGATCGGCTCGGCTTCAAGCGAGCGGCCGTAGCTGCGCGGCGACAATCAAGGTGAGGTGCGCCAGGCCAAGCTGGCGAGTTCCAGCCGGTGCGAGTCGGGCCCGGGTAAGGAATAGCGCCCGCCCGGTAGGTGAGTGTTGCGGCGTGGGAGGTGACGACCACGGCGAAGCGTACACAGCAATTATGCGGGGTGTGGGAGTGAGCCACGATAGTGATAAGATTGCAGGGGCCGAGACGTTCTCATCCGTCGAAGGCAATATGTGCGGAGCCGATAAGCGGGGCACCGCGGCCCTGCCGGGGTCTAGGGCCACATCACGTATGAAAGGAACGCGTCGGAACCTGGGAGATCTCCTGCCCGGCAGGGCGGCGTCAAGCCGCACCGGTCCGCATCGGGAAGGCGAGGAGCCGTAGCCGATGATGAACGGACAGGAGAAGTCTGACTCCGGCATAGTAGCCGTGAAGCCGACGAACAAAGCCGGACAACCGGCAGCGGAGTTGGTGGAGCCAAGGCCGGGGACGAAGGGGAACGCGGAACAGCAACGCATGCACCGGACACAGAGTCGGGCTCGCATGTCCCAGTCGTTGGACCGCGTACGGAAAGCCGAAAGGCTGAGGAAGAAGGAACGGTTCACCGCGCTCTTCCACCATATCAATGTCGACACGCTTCGGACGGCGTTCTACGCTCAGGCGCAAGGATAGAGAAACTGTTGCGTGTGGCCCTGCACTGGTCGAGGAAGAAGAAGTCGTCGTCACCGATCAGGTTGAGCTTACGGCAGAGGTCGAGCAGCTCGGCGTCCTTGAGGTCGAGGAGCGTGTCCTCTCGAAGGACTTGTCGTCGAGAATCTGAGGGACGACGTTGATGCCGAACCGTCGCACCTTGTCACGCAGTTCCACCACGGCCGTTCCAAACGTAGTTGATGGCTGCGTCGAACAGACCGCTGACGACGGCGACACACATTTTGACGATCCGCTCATCGCGCAGGTGCGGAGGGATCTTCTTGATCAGGCGTGGGAGCTGGGACCAAGCATGGGCGATCTGGTCGTCCTCGGCGAGCACATTGCGGGGACTCCCAACGCGGCGGTAAGTTGGGCTAGCATGGGCCAGGAGAGAGGGGTCACGTCGGGCAGTGTGACGGCGGGCAGGTCGGTCTTTGGCTTAACTAGGACGTTGCTCATACCTACTCCTTGCATCGACGAGACCATCTCGCCCCATCGGTAGTCTTTAGCCGAAACAGAGTGAGGTCAGCCGGCGCGTGCGGCTTTTGTGCGATTACGTCCACCTGCCGCTCTTTTAACGCTACGCACGGAGACGGCTTTGGGAGCCACGACGTCGCCGAGCCGCTCTATATGGAGGGGCGCGCGTGAGGGAAGGCGAACGACGAGTTCGAGTTGCCCCCCGATCGCCTCGACGTAGCTTTTAAGAGTAGACAAGTACATGTCGGCTTGTTTCTCGATCTTCGAGACCGAAGGCTGCTTGATCTTGAGGACCGAAGCGATTTCGGCCTGGGCCTTTCCAGCGGCACGCCGCAAATCGCCGAGACTCTCGACTTCTCCCCTCAACTCTTCGAAACGCGCGTCGACCCGCTCCCGACGATCCTCGGGGAGCGCAGCGATTAGGTCGTCAAGCTTGCGTCCCATCACTTCTTCTCCTTCTTCGCCGCCGCCAAACGGTCGAGATGCCCTTGATAGCGCTTGTCCGCCTTGGCGATCAGACTTTTGTAGAAGCGCTTCTCACTCACGCCCGACTTATCGCCGGCGACGAGCAGGATCGCCTTCCGCTTCCGGTCGAATGCGAACGCAACCCGCCAGACACCATCATCAGCGTCGAAGCGAAGTTCTTTCATGTTCGCGAACGACGAGCCATTCAAGGTATCCGCATGCGGTCGCCCCAGCTGGGGCCCGAACACACCGAGCAGCTTAGCCGAGGCCAATAGCTCATCTTGGACTGTCTGGTGCAACGCCTCGAACTCCCCGTCGAACTCATCGCCAAAAACGACTTCCCAAGTCATATATAGCTCCTAGGCTATGTGGTCAACATCATCAAGCTGCCGAACGATAGTCTGCGGCTGAAACAAGGTACGCGCGGTCGACGGTAATCCGGCCGCCGTTGATACGACTGGCAATTCGCGACCTGTCTGCGCTATCGAGCGGCATCGTCACCGGCGTTCCGACGGGCATGGCCGGCGCGTAGCTGTCGCTTGCTCAGAATTGCCGGCTTGTCGTGAAGGACATGACCGCCAGCAAGCGTTCCATCGCGCCGGCAGCGCTCACCGTCGCCAAATTGGAAACCGGTGCCGGCCAGGTCCACGTGGTCCACGTGTCTGGCGGGGAAAGTCGCCATGGCTTGGAGGTGAAGCCGGCGAGGCGCTTCCGCTGGTCCATGCAAGCGGAGGATCGCGCCGCGCCGTGCATCGCATCTCTCGTCCCGCTGCGCTGCTGAGATCTCTCCTGTCAGGCGGTCTAGGTTTCGCGCTTCGGGCCGAGCAGGAGCACTATGAGGGCAGCGACGAACGTGGCAACAGCACTGTAGGCAATGGCGCTGGTAATCCCCGCATTCTCCACCAATAGTCCGCCGAAAATCGCGCCGGCTGCGATTGCCACTTGGAATACTGTGACCAGCAGCACACCGGCGCTTTGGGCCTGCTCGGGAGCGGCCCTCCGTACCATCCACGTCTGCAATCCCACTGGCACCGCGCCGAAGGCAAACCCCCACGCGGCAACAGCAATCGCCGAGGCCAAGGCCGATGCTCCCGCCGTCAGCAGCGAAACAGCGGCTATCGCTATGAGCAGCGGTGCAAGGGCCGCGACTGCCTTGAGACTGTACTCGGCCAGAAGCCCGCCGGCCAAATTGCCGAAGAATCCGCCGATGCCAAAAGCCAGCAACACAAGCGAGATCGTCTCGACATCCAGCGCGGGAATCTTCTCAAGGAAGGCGCGGATATAGGTGATTCCGGCGAAGTGGCCGGAAGCGACCAGCAGGACAACCAAGAGCGCAACCTTGACCATCGGAATCTTGGCCACATCCAGCAGGCTGCGGAAGCTAGCCACTCCAATCGGAGGCAGTCTCGGAATGGTTATGAGTTGCACGAGCAGTGTAGCGGCGCCGCCGGCTGCGGCGAGCATGAAGGCGCTTCGCCATCCCCAAATATCGCCGACATAAGCGCCGATTGGAGCTGCGCAGACGGTAGCTACGGAAACGCCGGTGAGGATGATCGACATGGCGCGCGGCAGGAGGTAGCTTGGAACGAGCCGCATCGCCAGTGCTGCCGACATCGACCAGAAGCCTCCGAGCGCTATGCCGAGCACGACGCGTGCAGTCAGGAGAGCCGCCAGCGACCACGCGCCGGCCGCCAGAACGTCCGACAGGATCAGCAGCACCGTCATGGTCCACATGACGGTCCTGCGGTCCAGGCGCTTTGTGATAATGGCCACAGTCGGCGCCGAGATCGCCCCGACGATAGCTGTCGCCGTCATCGCCTGTCCAGCCGCTCCCTCGCTGATACCGAGATCGTGCGCGAGGGGCGTGAGCAGGCTGACAGGCAGAAACTCTGCCGTGACCAGCCCGAAAGTGCCCAAGGAAAGCGAAATGACGGCACCCCATGCGGGACCAGACGGTGGGACGGGCTTTTCTGGGTCGTGCAGAACAGCGTCCATGACGCCTGCTGCGGATCGGGTCATGAACGAAGTCTCCACTTTGATGCAATGCAACGTGATGTTGGCTGCCTTGACCCAAATCTAAAAACACAAGCGCATTTCCCGGCGGCGTTGCACGGAGGAGGGGATGTTCATTGCTTCGCGATATTTTGTGACGGTGCGGCGCGCAACATCGATGCCGGTTTCCTTCAGCCGGACAGCGATGTCCTCGTCGGAAAGCACGCCGCCGGGAGATTCTGCGGCAATCATCGCTTTGATCCGATGCCGGACAGCTTCGGCGGAGTGCGCATCGCCGCCTTGGCAGGACGCGATCGCGACGGTGAAAAAATACTTCAGTTCAAAGACTCCGCGCGGGGTAAGCATGTACTTGTTCGAGGTCACCCGGCTTACTGTCGACTCGTGCACGCCGATCGCGTCAGCGACGGTTCTAAGATTGAGAGGCCGCAGGTGGGTGACGCCATGTTCCAAAAAGGCATCCTGCTGACGCACGATTTCAGCCGCAACCTTAACAATCGTCTTGGCGCGCTGATCGAGGCTGCGGATTAGCCAGTTCGCGTTTTGCAAGCATTCGTCGAGAAATGCTTGATCTTTCGAGTTTTGGGCAGTTTGACGCGTGACTTCGGCATAGTAGGTTTGGTTGATCAGCAGCTTTGGCAGCGTGGCGGGATCAAGTTCGATCTGCCACCCGCCTTGCGGCGAGGGCGTGACCCAGACGTCGGGTATGATTGATTCAGACGCACCGGATTCGAATCTGTTCCCAGGCTTGGGATCGAGCGCCCGAATTTCATGCATCATGTCGAGAAGGTCTTCTTCATCGACGCCGCAATGCTGCTTCAGCGCCTCAAAATCGCGTCGTGCAAGCATTTCAAGATGGGCAACCAAAGCTGCCATTGCCGGATCGAGCCGGTTTCGCTGGCGCAATTGGATCTCAAGGCATTCTCTGAGACTTCGCGCAAAAACTCCCGGTGGATCAAATTGCTGCAAGGTTCCGAGAACCCGTTCCACAACAGCCTCATGGACATTCAGGCTCTCGGCCAGCTCCAAAAGGTTTGCCCGAAGGTAGCCAGTGTCTTCCAGATCGGCGGCAAGCTGGCCAGCGATCAGCCGCTCCTGTGGTGTGAACGCAGTGAGGGCGATCTGACGAGCGACATGGTCGTGCAATGTTTCGGCGAGGGTGGCATACTCGTCGAGGGAAGGGCCATTGCCGGGCGGGTTGTTGGTCGTGTTGCGAAGTGATTTCCATTGCCCGAGCCGTTCAGGCGACCCTGCCCCGGTCGGTCCTTCAACGGCGTTTGTGCCAGGGCCGACAGGCTGATCCGCTCCCGAAATCGAAACGTCGTCAAAAGGCCCGCCATCGCTTGATGCAGATTCCAAGAGCGGGTTCTTCTCGATTTCCCGCTCCACGAACTGATGCAGTTCAGTATGCGCCAGTTGCAGCAAGCGAATCGACTCAATGAGTTGAGGCGATGCCACCATGGATTGCTTCTGGCGTTGAAGCAGGCTTGCTGAGGATTGCATGGTGAGCGCGATAATCCTGTCGAGGAGCCTCTTGGGGCCGGCAATGGCACCAGTGAGACATTTTCTAGGTCAAGCGGCGGCTTTCAGCGTTTCGAGAACGTTTTGCGGGGATGAGACGCCATACGGGTCGGCCTCGCAGTTGTCGGAGAAACCTTCCTCCTCGAACCAGTGCTCCACCACGCCATTGTTGATCAGGGCGGCGTAGCGCCAGGAGCGCATCCCGAAGCCGAGATTGTCCTTGGCGACCAGCATGCCCATTTTGCGTGTGAACTCGCCTGAGCCATCGGGGATGAGCTCGACCTGCTTCAGGCCCAAGGACTTCCCCCATGCATTCATGACGAAGGCGTCGTTGACTGAGAGGCAGTAAATCGCGTCAATTCCCTGCTTCACAAACTCATCGTAGAGCTCTTCGAACTTGGGTAATTGGTATGTCGAGCAGGTCGGGGTGAAGGCGCCAGGCAGCGAGAACAGGATGACCCGCTTGCCGGCAAAGTAGTCGTCAGATGTCTTTTCTTCCCAGCGATATGGATTTGGCCCCTGGACTGACTTATCGTGAACGCGCGTGAGAAAGGTGACGAAGGGAACTTTCTTTTGAACTGTCATCAAGTTGCTCCTAAAGAAGAAAACTGCCGTTGAATTCTGGCATAGGCTGGCGCAATTCCGAGCAGAGGCTCGTATGCTCGGGCACGGAATGAGGGCCTCGGCGGCTCGCAACTTCCTTTTCCATCCCGACGTATGGGAACGTCTTGGCGGCTGGTCTTGGCCACGCGAACGCAATCGATCTGAGCGAGCTGGAGACCGTCGAGCCGCTTGCTTTCCACGGCTATGGCGCCGGAAGCGGGATCGGTCACCCGCGATCGTGCCCGGGGAAAAGGGATAGCGGCCGGAATTAGCCAATATCGGAAGCATGTGGCGACCTGAAATGTCACTTCACGCAGACTCGGGTCACTGGACTGGTTCAGCGTGTTGTCGATATGTGGCAGTGACCCGCCGGCCTTGGCTTGGGTGACCCTTTGACGGGGCCCTTGGGCACTCCCATGCTGAACAGAACCGGTAAACGGCATTTGCGCGAGCGGCCCGTGTTGGCGTGCCGGCATCGGACCAGCCATGCGCAAAGCGGCCACCGAGAACGGCCTTCCGGAGGAGACGATGTCCCGATGTTCAGCGGGAACGGGCACCGTCTCCTCAGGCCACTGTCTAGAGCTTCGCGCGTCGGGCATGGTGCAAGTCGCTTTCATCGTAATTTGATGGTGCTCTAACCAGGAGCAGCAAGCGGCGTGCCATTTCAAATAGAGGTGCTGTTGGACCGCCCCCTTCTTCTCGGAGGCGGTGTCTTAGAAGACCGGGAGCGCGCTATGCCGCCTCGTCACATAGGCAACAACGATGCTGTATGGTGCGATATTCGGCGCTTCAGCCCCGGCTGGGCAAAGAAGAACCGGAAGCCGAGCCGATGCACCACCTGAGGCTGGCGGGCACTCCAGTCGTAGCGTGTGCCGCTAGCATTCATGGGTGCGCAGGCACCGCGAACACGCGCCTTTCGCGGCAACATGAGCGCGCGCTCTTGGGCAAGCGCCTTGGCCCCGTGAGGATCGAATTCCCCAATCGTGTCTGTTTGCCGCCCTCTTATGTTCGAAACTGGACCAGAATGTCGCAAGCCCGACCTAAAGGTCGCCGAGGCGTTCTGTCCGACACTGTTCGGTCGCCTTTGTTGGCCCGCGACACCGGCCTATTTCGCCTAGCTCTTCTCTGGCCTCAGGCTAAGCCCCTAAAAGCATCACAGATTTTTTTCTTCGGTCGGCCAAATTGGCACGAGTTTTGAAGCCTCTTCGTTGCGGGCCGGGAGCCGCCGACCGACTTTCATTTCGTGGATGGCACGAATGGAACGAAGAAAGAAAAGCAAAATGTCAAATCCGCGTCGGATAGCGTCTATGGGCATGGTGTGCTCGGCGAAACCGCCCTTACCCAACAGCTCGCCGCCCTTGTCGACCCTTGCGCAGGAAAGCTTGGCCGGCGGCGGCTCAAATGCCCACCGCGCCGACTTTGTCCTGACCTCGAAGGTGCAAGATAACGTTCCGCATCTCGCCGCGCGATGTGCCTAGACAGTTACGCGTTAGCCGTTCTTGATAATCGGTCTGCCTTCGGAGGACGTCATCTATATGCCGTCTTAGGTCTTCGCTGCCGCAGCGCCCGCCGGTCACCTTCCGCCCTCGCTATTGAGTGAAGTGCCACCATGTCCGAACAACCCTTGCCGACGCTGCCGATGTGGCGCCTCGATCACATTGAGCCATCGCCCGAGATGTTGGCGCTACGCACCAATGGTCCGATCCACCACGTGCGCTTCCCGTCCGGGCACGAAGGCTGGTGGGTCACAGGCTATGACGAGGCCAAGGCGGTGTTGACCGACGCGGCGTTCCGGCCCGCGGGAATGCCGCCGGCGGCATTCACCCCGGATTCGGTGATTCTCGGTTCGCCAGGATGGCTGGTCTCGCACGAGGGGGGCGAGCATACGCGGCTACGCACGATCGTGGCGCCGGCCTTCAGCAACGGCAGGGTGAAGCAGCTCGCGCAGCAGGTGGAGGCGATCGCCGCGCAGTTGTTCGAGACGCTGGCGGCCCAGCCCCAGCCCGCCGATCTGCGGCGCCACCTCTCCTTTCCGCTTCCTGCGATGGTCATTGGCGCGCTGATGGGCGTGCTCTACGAGGATCACGCCTTTTTTGCAGGGCTGTCCGACGAGGTGATGACGCACCAGCATGAAAGCGGCCCGCGGCGCGCGTCGCGCTTGGCCTGGGAAGAACTCCGCGCCTACATTCGCGGCAAGATGCGGGACAAGCGCCAGGATCCGGGCGACAACGTGCTGACGGATCTGCTCGCGGCGGTCGACCAGGGCAAGGCGACCGAGGAAGAGGCGATCGGCCTGGCGGCAGGCATGCTGGTGGCGGGGCACGAGAGCACCGTGGCACAGATCGAATTTGGCCTGCTGGCCATGTTCCGCCATCCGCAACAGCGCGAACGCCTGGTGGGCGATCCATCCCTGGTGGACAAGGCCGTGGAGGAAATCCTGCGCATGTACCCGCCGGGCGCCGGCTGGGACGGCATCATGCGCTATCCGAGGACCGACGTGACCATCGCGGGCGTGCATGTTCCCGCAGAGAGCAAGGTGCTGGTCGGCCTGCCGGCGACGTCGTTCGATCCGCGCCATTTCGACGACCCGGAAATCTTCGACATCGGACGTGACGAAAACCCGCACCTGGCGTTCTCCTACGGGCCGCACAGCTGCATCGGCTTGGCGCTGGCCAGGCTGGAACTAAAAGCGGTGTTCGGTTCGATCTTCCAGTGCTTTCCCGCGCTGCGCCTGGCGGTGGCGCCCGAAGAACTGGAGTTGCGCAAGGAGATCATCACTGGCGGGTTCGTGGAGTTCCCGGTGCTCTGGTGATGCGCGGACGCCACGAGGAATCGCGATGTCCTCGAATTGCCGGCGCCCCTGCCGCGCGCCGATCAGATCAGCCAACCAACAGGTGACCAAGATGGACGTGCAAGAAACCACGGCAGCATGCCGGGACGCCTTCGCCGAACTCGCGTCGCCAGCGTGCATTCAGGACCCGTACCCATTCATGCGGTGGTTGCGCGAGCACGATCCGGTACATCGCGCGGCGTCGGGCCTCTTTCTGTTGAGCCGCCACGCCGACATCTACTGGGCGCTTAAAGCCACTGGCGATGCTTTTCGGGGGCCGGCACCAGGCGAACTGGCGCGCTATTTCCCGCGTGCGGCGACCAGCCTGTCGCTAAGTCTGCTGGCGTCCACTTTGGCGATGAAGGAACCTCCAACGCATACGCGTCTGCGCCGGCTGATCTCGCGCGATTTCACCATCGGCCAGATCGACAAGCTGAGGCCGGCCATCGCTCGCATTGTCGCAGCGCGCCTGGACGGCATGGCGCCCGCACTGGAGCGCGGGGAGGCAGTGGACCTGCATCAGGAATTCGCGCTGGCCTTGCCCATGCTGGTTTTCGGCGAATTGTTCGGCATGCCCCCGGACGACATTCTCGGGCTCGTCACCGGCATCAGCGCCATTCTGGAAGGCCTGAGCCCGCACGCCAGCGATCCCCAGCTCGCCGGGGCGGACTCGGCCAGCGCCAGGGTTCAGGCCTACTTCGGCGACCTCATACAGCGCAAGCGCTCCGATTCCAGCCACGACATCGTGTCAATGCTGGTCGGCGCACACGACGGCGATGCCGAGATGCTGTCGGATACGGAATTGATCAGCATGCTCTGGGGCATGTTGCTGGGCGGCTTCGCCACCACTGCCGCGGCCATCGGCCATGCTGTCCTGGCGATGCTGGCGTATCCCGAACAGCGGCACTGGCTGAAAGGAGATGCCATGGGGGTAAAGGCATTCGTCGAAGAAGCCCTGCGCTACGACGCGCCCGCCATGTTCAGCTCCATTCCGCGTATCGCCCAGCGCGACATCGAACTGGGCGGCGTGGTGATCCCGAAGAACGCGGACGTGCGCGTTCTGATCGCGGCCGGCAATCGTGACCCGGACGCCTTCGCCGATCCGGACCGCTTCGATCCCGTGCGGTTCTACGGCACCAGTCCTGGCATATCGATCGACGGGAAGATCATGCTGGCCTTCGGCCACGGCATCCACTTCTGCCTTGGTGCGCAACTGGCCCGGGTGCAGTTGGCCGAGAGCCTGCCGCGGATCCAGGCGCGCTTCCCCACGCTGGCATTGGCCGAGCAGCCGACCCGGGAGCCCTCCGCGTTCCTTAGGACGTTCCGCGCGCTGCCGGTGCGGCTGCATCGGCAGGAGGGCTGAGATGCGCGTCGTGGTCGATCAGGATCTGTGCGGAACTACCGGGCAGTGCGTGCTGACGCTGCCGGGCGCCTTTCGCCAGCGCGAACCGGACGGGGTGGCCGAAGTGTGCGTGGCGACGGTCCCGCAGGCGCTGCACGCCGCCGTGCGGCTTGCGGCCAACCAGTGCCCGGTCGCCGCCATTCGGGTCATCGAAAGCGATGCTGGCCATGACGAGCGCGCCAGCGCGGACCCTGCGCCTTCTCCGGCGCAGGCCGAGCGGCATGCTGCGAAAGACCAATGCAATTCAGGAGACACGATGGCAAGGTTTGAAGGCAAGGTGGCCGTGGTGACCGGCGCCGGCGCCGGCATCGGCAAGGCATGCGCTCTCGCCATCGCGCGCGGGGGCGGCAGAGTGGTGGTGGCCGACATTGATGGCTCGGCGGCCATCGCCTGCACCGCGCAGATCGCGGCCGAAGCAGGCCACGCGCTGCCCATAGCCATGGATATCGCCGATGAGCAGGCGGTGGCAGCGCTGTTCGAGACGGCGGAGCGGCACTTCGGGGGGGTCGACCTGCTGGTGAACAATGCGAGCGCCATGCATCTGACCCCGCGCGACTGCGCGATCCTCGACCTGGACCTGGCAGTCTGGGACCAGACCATGGCGACCAATCTGCGCGGCACGCTGCTCTGCTGCCGGCAGGCCATCCCACGGATGATCGACCGCGGCGGTGGCGCGATCGTCAACATGTCGTCGTGCCAAGGGCTCAGCGGTGACACGGCGCAGACGTCCTACGGCGCGTCGAAGGCGGCGATGAACATGCTCTCGGCTTCGCTCGCCACCCAGTACGGTCATGCGCAGATTCGCTGCAACGCGGTTGCGCCGGGTCTTATCATGACCGAGCGTCTCCTCGCCAAGCTGGACGAGTGCATGCAACGGCATCTGCGCCGGCACCAGCTCCTGCAGCGCGTCGGCCGCCCCGAGGACGTGGCCGCGCTCGTGGCGTTCCTGCTCTCCGCCGATGCTGCGTTCATCACCGGCCAGGTCGTGTGCATCGATGGCGGCATGCTGGCGCATGTGCCGACATACGCCGACGGTGGCAACAGCTGCGCCGCGCGCCCTGCCGGCGACACCGAATCGGCGACGGCGGCGCGCTGCTGATGGACATACTGCTCAACCCACTCAACCGTCGGCACCGGCTGCGATCCGACATCCCGGTCATGCCCGGCGCTTTCCCCTTGGTCGGGCATCTTCCCGCCATTGTCTGCGACCTGCCGCGCCTGCTGCAACGCGCAGAACGGACGCTGGGCAGCCACTTCTGGCTGGATTTCGGCCCTGCCGGACATCTGATGACCTGTGTGGATCCGGACTCATTCTCTCTGCTCAAGCACAAGGACGTGTCCTCGGCGCTGATCGAAGAGATCGCGCCCGAATTGCTTGGCGGAACGTTGGTTGCCCTGGACGGCGGCGCGCACCGGCAGGCGCGCGATGCCATCAAGGCAGCGTTCTTGCCCAAGGGGCTGACCCAGGCCGGGATCGGCGACCTGTTCGCGTCGGTCATCCAGGCGCGGGTGCAGGCGTGGCGCGCCCGCGGCGAGGTAACTATCCTGCGCGAGACCGGCGACCTGATGCTGAAGCTCATCTTCAGCCTCATGGGAATCCCCGCGCAGGACCTGCCGGGATGGCATCGCAAGTACCGGCAATTGCTGCAGTTGATCATCGCGCCACCGGTCGACCTGCCCGGATTGCCTTTGCGGCGCGGCCGCTCCGCCCGCGACTGGATCGACGCGCAGTTGCGCCGGTTCGTCCGCGATGCGCGCGCGCATGCCGCGCGCACCGGGTTCATCAACGACATGGTGAGCGCTTTTGACAGCAGCGACGGTCCGCTCTCCGATGACGTCCTGGTCGCGAACATTCGCTTGCTGCTGCTTGCCGGTCACGACACCACTGCCTCGACGATGGCCTGGATCGTGATCGAGCTGGCGAGGCAGCCTGTGCTGTGGGACGCCCTGGTCGAGGAGGCGCAACGCGTGGGTGCGGTGCCGACCCGGCACGCGGACCTGGCGCAGTGTCCGGTCGCCGAGGCGCTGTTCCGCGAGACACTGCGCCTGCATCCGGCGACCACGCTCCTGCCGCGTCGCGCGCTGCAGGAATTGCAACTCGGCCAACGGCGTATTCCCGCGGGCACCCACCTATGCATCCCGCTGCTGCATTTCTCGACCTCGGCGCTGCTGCACGAGGCGCCTGATCAGTTCCGCCTGGCGCGGTGGCTGCTACGCACAGAACCGGTCCGGCCCGTGGACATGCTGCAGTTCGGTACCGGCCCACACGTCTGCATCGGCTACCACCTGGTATGGCTGGAAATGGTGCAGTTCTGCATCGCCTTGGCGCTGACCATGCACAAGGCCGGGGTGCGGCCGCAGTTGCTGAGCGACGTCGAAAAAGGCCGGCGCTATTACCCGACCGCACATCCGTCCATGGCAATCCGCATAGGCTTCTCATGAGCTGGCGTCGCACGCCCTGTGTGGCAAGGCAGCGGCGCCGGCGGGGCGCGGCATTGCTGCACTCTGCGCACGCACTCGTGTGACGACTTGCGCTCGCCGTGGCCGTCTCAGCTACAAGGACATGAACAACATGCAAACCGGTTCCACAATACACGACGACCGAACTGGCGTTTCCGCATTCGGCGGGTTGGGCGCGCAGGCGCGCGGCGCATCTGGCGGGCTGCTCCCGGAGATCTGGATGCAGGACGGCGCAAAGCGGGTCGAACAGGCGCTGGCGCGTCTGCTCTGCGCCGAAGACCACGGTAAGACAGAGCTGATGGCAGCCATGCGCTACGCCACCTTGCATGGCGGGAAGCGCACCAGAGCCTTGCTCTGTCTGGCTGCCGGCGCACTGGCGGGCACGCCGGCGCACATGCTCGACGACGTAGGTGCCGCCATCGAGATGATGCACGCCTGTACCCTGGTCCACGACGACCTGCCCGCGATGGACGACGACGTGCTTCGCCGCGGCCTTCCGACCGTGCACGTAAAGTTCGGCGAAGCCACTGCGATCCTGGTCGGCGATGCGCTGCAGGCCCACGCCTTCCTGACCCTGGCGAGCCTGGATGCGCCGGGCGACAATCGTATCGCGCTCGTGCGTGAACTGGCGCAGGCGGTGTCCGCCGAGGGTGCCGCAGGCGGGCAGGCCATGGATTTGTCGCTGGTCGGAAAGCACGCCGGGCTGGACAGGATCCTGGCGATGCACCGGATGAAAACCGGAGCGCTAGTGCGCGCGTCGGTTCGCATGGGCGCGCTATACTCCATCGCGGAGGATGCCGCGCACACTACGCTGTACAGTGCACTCGATCGCTACACCGCCTGTTATGGCCTGGCGTTGCAGGTGGCCGACGACATTCTCGACGCGACGGCGAATACCGCGACTCTTGGCAAGACCCCCGGCAAGGACGCGGCCGCGCAGAAGCCGACCTGCGCGTCGATCATGGGGTTGCAGGCAGCGCGCCAGTTCGCGCTGTTTTTGTTGCACGACGCCGGGGAGGCCATCGCCCCTCTGGGGGCGCGTGCGGAAGGGTTGGCGCAGATGCTGCAGCGGGCCAACGTCTATCTGTCCGCGCCATACGCATGAGCGCGCCCATCCATAAGGACTTGCCGCTGTGCTGCTGCGATCGGCCGGCGGGCGCTGCATGCTGCACTGTATCCGTGTCGGCGGCGACGAGCGCGGCGTCTGCCCGTTTCTGTTCTCATAGCCCTCTGCAGAAGGAAAATCCCGCGTGAACGCGCTGTCCGAACAGATCCTTTCCGAATTGCGCCACCTGCTGAGCGAGATGAGCGACGGCGGCAGCGTCGGTCCGTCCGTATACGACACGGCGCGAGCTCTGCAGTTCGACGGCAAAGTCACCGGTCGGCACGAGGCATATGCGTGGCTCATCGCGCAGCAACAGGCCGATGGCGGATGGGGAAGTGCGGACTTCCCGCTGTTTCGCCATGCGCCTACCTGGGCGGCGCTGCTGGCGTTGCAGCGTGCCGATCCTCTTCCCGGGGCTGCCGACGCAGTCCAGGCTGCAACCCGGTTCATCGAGCGCCAGCCCGATCCCTATGCGCATGCGGTGCCGGAAGACGCGCCCATCGGCGCGGAGCTGATCTTGCCGCAGTTGTGCGACGAGGCCGCATCCTTGCTGGGCGGCTTGTCGTTTCCGCGCCACCCGGCGCTGTTGCCGTCGCGGCAAGCACGCCTGGTCAAGCTGGGGGCTGTGGCGACGTTGCCGAGCGGCCATCCGTTGCTGCACTCCTGGGAAGCCTGGGGGACGTCGCCGGCCACCGCATGCCCGGACGACGACGGCAGCATCGGCATCAGTCCGGCGGCCACCGCCGCGTGGCGTGCGCACGCCGTGACACAGAGAAGAACGCCGCACGTCGGGCGCACGGGCGGGTATCTGCAGGCGGCATCGCGGGCGACGCGCACCGGCATCGAAGGTGTCCTTCCCAACGTCTGGCCAATCAATGTGTTCGAGCCATGCTGGTCGCTGTACACCCTGCATCTGGCCGGTCTGTTCGCGCATCCCGCGCTCGCCGAGGCGGTGCAAGTGATCATCGCGCAGCTCGACGCCCGCCTCGGGGTGCGCGGTCTGGGCCCTACCTTGCACTTCGCGGCCGATGCGGACGACACCGCCGTTGCGTTGTGCGTCCTTCGCCTTGCAGGCCGCGACCCGGCGGCTGACGCGTTGCGCCAGTTCGAAACCGGCGAGCTCTTCGTCACCTTTCCCGGTGAGCGCAATGCCTCGGTGTCGACCAACATCCATGCCCTGCATGCGTTGCGAATGCTGGGAAAACCCGCCGCCGGCACCAGCGCCTACGTCGAGGCCAATCGCAACCCGCACGGTCTATGGGACAACGAAAAATGGCACGTTTCGTGGCTGTATCCAACCGCGCATGCGGTCGCTGCGCTCGCGCAAGGCAACCCCCA
This sequence comes from Mesorhizobium sp. M0938, assembly GCF_040319125.1. Classification (NCBI taxonomy): domain Bacteria; kingdom Pseudomonadati; phylum Pseudomonadota; class Alphaproteobacteria; order Hyphomicrobiales; family Phyllobacteriaceae; genus Mesorhizobium; species Mesorhizobium sp. M0938. The sequence continues at coordinate 146,556 of NZ_JAMYNS010000016.1, forward strand.
GTGGCGCGACGAGCGCGCGCTGGCGGGGCTGCTGAAGGCGCAGCGCGACGACGGCGGCTGGGGCGCTGGTCGCGCGTCCACATTCGAGGAAACCGCCTATGCGCTGTTCGCGTTGCACGTGATGGACGGGAGCGAAGAGCCGACCCGGCGCCGGGGCATCGCGCAGGCGGTGGCGCGGGCGCTGAAGTGGATGCTCGCCCGCCACGCGGCGCATTCACTGCCCCAGACGCCGCTGTGGATCGGCAAGGAACTGTATTGCCCCACCCGGGTGGTGCGCGTGGCCGAACTCGCCGGGTTGTGGCTGGCGCTTCGTTGGGGGCGGCGCGTCTCGGCCGAGGGAGCAGGAGCCGGGCCATGATCCCGACCGATCGCGCGCTGCAGCAGGTGCTAGAGTGGGGGCGTTCCCTGACCGGGTTCGCCGACGAGCATGCCGTGGAAGCAGTCCGGGGCGGCCAGTACATCCTGCAGCGCATCCAGCCGAGCCTGCGCGACACCAGCGCCCGCACCGGCCGCGATCCGCTGGACGAAACGCTGATCGTGGCGTTCTATCGCGAACTGGCGCTGCTGTTCTGGCTGGACGATTGCAACGACCTTGACCTGATCGCGCCGGAGCAGCTCGCCGCGGTGGAGCAGGCGCTGGGGCAGGGCGTGGCGTGCGCGCTACCAGGATTCGAGGGCTGTGCTGTGCTGCGCGCTTCGCTCGCCGCGCTCGCCTACGATCGTCGCGACTATGCCCAGCTTCTCGAGGATACCCAGTGCTACTGCGCGGCGCTGCGCGCCGGACACGCGCAGGCGGCAGGGGAGGAGCGCTGGTCCTTCGCCGAGTACTTGCAGAACGGCGTGGATTCGATCGCGTACACGAACGTGTTCTGTTGCCTGTCGTTGCTGTGGGGGCTGGACATGGCGACCTTGCGCGCGCGTCCGGCGTTTCGCCAGGCCCTGCGGCTCATATCCGCAATAGGGCGCTTGCAGAACGATCTGCATGGACGCGAAAAGGATAGATCGGCCGGCGAGGCCGACAACGCGGCGATCCTGCTGCTGCAGCGCTATCCCGCCATGCCTGTGGTGGAGTTCCTCAAGGACGAGTTGGCCGGCCACACACGCATGCTGCACCGGGTGATGGCGGAAGAACGTTTTCCCGCGCCGTGGGGACCGTTGATCGAGGCCATGGCGGCAGTCCGCGCGCAGTACTACGAGACCTCGACCAGCCGCTACCGCAGCGACGCTGCAGGCGGAGGCCAGCGTGCGCCGGCCTGAACGCGGGGGAAACGATGGCGTGCGCGCGCTGCCGTCGGTCCGACCCGACGCAACGCCGTCGCCCGATGACGCGGATGGAGCGAGCATCAGCGACACCAAGTTGAGCCGGCGCAAGGACGACCACCTGGACATCGTGCTGAATCGGCGAACGGCACGGGCCAAGGCCGCCGGCTGGGAGTACATCCGTTTCGAACACTGCGCATTGCCCGAGTTGGATCTGACGCAGATCGACCTCAGCGCCTCGCTGCTGGGCAAGACCATGCGCGCGCCTCTGCTGATCAGCTCCATGACCGGCGGCATGCCACGCGCCGAGGCCATCAACCGGCATCTAAGCGAGGCAGCGCAAGCCTTGGGGATCGCCATGTGCGTCGGTTCGCAGCGCGTGAGCCTGCAATCCCGCAACTCCCAAGGGCTGACGCGCGCGCTGCGCCGCCTGGCCCCAGATATTCCCTTGCTGGCCAACATCGGCGCCGCGCAACTGCGCCAGGCCGGCGGCCTGGACCTCGCGCGCCGGGCGGTGGATGCACTGGAGGCCGATGGACTCATCGTCCATCTCAATCCGCTGCAGGAAGCGGTACAGCCGGAGGGCGACCGCGACTGGGGCGGCGTCCTGGCGCAGATCGCTCGCGCCGCACGCAGCGTGGGCGTGCCGATCGTGGCCAAGGAAGTCGGGTCGGGCCTGTCCGCCTCGGTGGCTTGTGCGCTCGTTCAGGCGGGCGTGGCGGTGATCGATGTCGCCGGCGCCGGCGGCACCAGTTGGGCCGCGGTGGAGGGCGAGCGGGCCCCCGATGCCGCCGACCGTACAGTTGCGATGGCGTTCGCCGATTGGGGGATCCCGACCCCGGCCAGCGTGCAGGCGGTACGTCGGGCGCTGCCAGCGGTGAAGCTGATCGCGTCGGGCGGGGTCAGCGACGGCGTCGACGTGGCCAAGGCTATCCGCCTGGGCGCGGACATCGCGGGGCAGGCAGCCGGCGTGCTGCGCGCGGCCACCGTATCCACCGAGGCGGTTGTCGCGCATTTCGAGATCGTCATCCGCCAGTTGGCCGTCGCCTGCTTCTGCACCGGCTCGGCTGATCTGGCGGCATTGCGTCAGGCGCGCTTGTTGCCCTCGGCGCATCTGCCCGCCGGTTGATCCCGGCGTCGCGCGCCCGTGGCGGCGGGCGCCTAGTCTTATGAGTCAGAAAGTCTCGGATGCGGGGGGAATCGCGCTGGTCGCGGGCTTGTCCGGGTGCTGCTTCGTGATCAGGGAGGCACCCCGCCATGCCCGAACGGACAGCCGAGAGTAAAGCGGTATCCGACGGATACTTGATCAGGGTGATCGGTAACGCCGACCGAGCTGAGCCCTTGAAAGGGTCGGAACAAGGTGCGCCGGGAGACCGGCAGGAGCAGATGGTGCAAATCCATTGCAATGAACGAGTAGCGGTCCACATTGACCCCTGGGTCAAGCGCGGTCGGCCGTGAGGAGACCCGTAACTTCTCTGGGGTCAAACACGGGTTGTTAGGCTCAAGCAGTTCATCAGCATGCTTTGAGACAAAGCGATGGCGGTGGAATGGTCGGTTATGATCGAGGGCTGGAACGAATTGGGAGACATGCCGGTAAGGTCCGGATAGACAAGAGCTGGGAGAGCCTGTTCTACGGCGACATCAGTTGTCGATCTGCGATAGTAGAAGATCATGGCAGCGCTGCAAAGGAAAGCGGTCGTGAATCATCAGGCGGTGACGTATGCCTTCTTCGCCGGATTTGCCCGGATTGCCATACTTTCCGGCAGGTCAAGGAGTTTGCGATACGCCGGAGCCGAACGTCTTCGGCGCCGTTGAGCTTAATCCCCGATGGATGCTGTGACAGGAATGCCATCAAGGGATGGTCGGTGCCTTCGCTCAAGGAAATTTGTCCCGACATGGGAGTTGATGGAACCGACGGCGCGGCTAGGAAGCATGCGCCCTACGGGGAGGCGGCGAAGTGTGGCGATTTCTGCCCACTGGCGTTGACGGACAAAGTATCATCATGATATCTACGCCCATGTGATTCACCCCGTCTCCCTAGGAGCGCCGTGCTCCGGAAAGGAGGTGATGAGCATGAGCAGGAAGACGATTACGGTTGGCCGCAGTGCGGTCTCGGGTCGGTTCACGACTGTTACGACTGCGGTTCGCAAGCCGAACACGCATATCGTGACGCACATCAAGAAGTGATAAATAGGGCGCCCTTACCTCCCAGGGCGCCCTTTTTATCGTGGAGAGATTTTTTACCAAATCACAAATTTTAGCGAAAGGGACTCTTTTAAAATGTATCATAGTGATATACCTAAGGTGAAACCAAGCGGGCATGGGGGCGTTGTAGTCCGTGGTTGTGATTGGCCGAAGGGGCAAGCAACGGACGAAATACGCGCGATTGCGCGTTCGAAAGCGCTTACGATTTCCTATAAGCGCCACGCGATCGAACGTATGGCCGAACGAAACATTATCATGGGTGACGTTTTGTACGTCCTCAAAAATGGCTTTGTGCACATGGAGCCGATGGAGAGTACGCACCCGCGTACAAAAAATATGCGATGGAAGGTCTCTGTCCCAACGGCAATAGCCGCACTCTGAGAGTGATAGTCATTCCTGAGAAGACCGGCACCTTCCTAAAAATTGTCAGTGTTATGTGGGTTGACGAGCCGTCTACCCGCGCAGGTACGTTGAATGGAGAATGCGATGAATAGCCACCACTACACCGAATGCGGACTGAAGAACGTTTTCATTAGCGGTCTTGATTTCGTGAACGACGATGAAGGTGACGAAATCATCACCATCCCGGCTGTCAACGAACTTCATCGTGTAATCGCTCTTGGCATAGTCTCACACGAGCATGGGATTAGCCCTGACGAGCTCCGTTTTCTGAGAACAGAAATGGGGTATACTCAAGCTGAGCTTGCTGTGCTTGTTCACCACGACAAGCAGTCAGTGGGACGATGGGAGCGGGGCGAGTTTGTGATCGATGGGTCGGCGGAGACAATCATCCGGCGTTTGGCGATTGAAAAACTCGATCTAGCTTCCGGAGCTGGGATGGATGAGCTGTCGCGTCGGAGTGTGCACACACTGAAGCCGCAACCGATCCAAATTCAGCACAGCAATGACGACGGATACCAGCTTCTAGCAGCCGCTTAGACCAAGCCATGGGTGGTCGTCCCTCCCGCACGAGTGGGAGGGACGACCACCTGGCCTTTGCCAGCCTTGATCAGCGGCCATGCGCTTTCGTGCTTCTAGTTCCAATCGCGTCGATGTCGTCCCATCCAGCTTTTAGGCCTGTCCGGACGTCACCACTTTAACGCGATAAGGCATCCGGCAGCTGAAATCGCTCATCTCTTTCGTGTTCATAGGGACACCGTCGGGCGCATTGCGCCGAGGTCAAAATAGCCATTTCGCTGAATGTTCGCAGTTGGCCGTTTTCGGGCGACGTACGCACCTGGCCGGCCCAGTCGGTAGAAACGCCGGGTGCACGGTGGCAGTAGCAGCTGCTCTTCGAGGAACGCCGTTCGCTCTGAGGCGATAAAGATATCTTTGCATATCATGATTTCCATATTTGATACGTGAACAGATCATAAAGCTTTGACTTGCTCCGCTGGATAAGATACCCCTGCGTATCATTTGGCATTGGAATGAATCTGCGTATCGTTATGGACTCTGAATCGGAAATTCTGCGCGAAATCGGTGGGCTTTTCAGGAAGGCGAGGCTGGCCGCCGCCATGACGCAGGAGCAGGTTGCTGACTTGGCGGGTATATCCCGTCCCCGCTATCGCGACATCGAAAAGGGAGCCGCAGCGGCGCGTGCGACGACCCTCATGAATATCGCTCGCGCGCTCGGTCTGGAAATGATGCTGGTTCCGCAAGTCATGGTGCCGGCTGTCCAGGCTCTATTGCGTCCACATGATGATGACGATCGCCCCGCCTTTGTTTCTCAACCTGACGATGACGATCATGGCTCCAGTCTTTCGCGCACCTAAGACGATCCCGTCGCTGGACGTGCTCTTGAACGCAGCGAAAATCGGCACAATCGTCAGGACGCCGGGCGATTTCAATGCATTCAACTTCGATGAGGCCTACCGCGCGACGGGCGGCTTTCCGGTTCTCAGCCTGTCGTTCCGGGCAGCGACGGGAGGATTGCGGAAAGATCCGAAGCCTCTGGCAAGCGCCTTGCCCGCATTCTTCGCGAACCTCCTGCCGGAGGAGAAATTGCGCGAGGCGATGGAAAGGCACCACGAAGGCAATGTGCGGCCAGGCAATGATTTCGACCTTTTAGCGGCGTTGGGCGCCGATCTGCCGGGAGCCGTACGGGCGTTGCCCAGTGACGGCGCGATAGCGGTTTCACAGGACGCTTCAAAGGATCAGCCCAAGGCACGGTTCTCGCTTGCCGGCGTGCAGATGAAGCTGTCGGTCATGAAGAACATTGGAAAAGGCGGCGGCCTTACCTTGCCGATGGACGACGAGCAGGGCCGGTACATCGCCAAGTTCCCTTCGACGGCGTTTCCGGGCGTTTCCGAGAACGAATTCGCCAACCTGGCGCTGGCAGCAGCAATCGGGATGGAGGTTCCTGAACGCGAACTTGTCGAGAAGTCCGATTTTGAGGATATTCCCGAAGAATTCAACACGCTGTCAGAGGGCAAGGTCCTTCTCGTCAAACGCTTCGATCGCGGCGCTGAGGGCGAGAGGATACACATCGAGGATTTCGCTCAGGTCTTCGGTGTCTACCCCTCGCGCAAATATGAGGGGGCTGCTTATCACGACATAGCCTTGGCTCTTGGCGTGGCCGTCTCGCCTACGGCGGCTCTCGAATTCGTGCGCCGCCTGGCACTGACCGTCATCACCGGCAATGGCGACATGCACCTGAAGAACTGGTCTTTGATCTATCCCGATAACGGCGACAAGCCGGCGCTTGCACCAATCTACGACCTCCTGTCCACCGTGCCATATATTCCCGCCGACGCCATGGCGCTGTCGCTTGGAGGAGAGCGCTCGTTTAAGGCGCTAGCAGCACCGCGATGGAAAGCATTTGCGAACCGTGCACGGCTTCCGGAGCCAGCAGTCCTGAAGGCAGTGGTCGAGACGGTCAAACTCGTCAACGAGTACTGGTGGCATCTGCCTGAGCGCGACGTTGTCGCAGCGAAAGTGCTCGAGCGGATCGACGAACATGTGAAGGCGATGACGACGGTACTGAACTCCTGCGCCGAGAAGTAAACCGAGTCCCTCGGGTTGATATAGCGGAACTATTCGCCCGTGCCCCGGATGAGTGGCCGTGGATCGGTGGCATGCTAGGATCGCGCGCAAAGTCGGCGGAGTGTCCACTTGGACACGCGTTGAGCACGCACGTCAGCTCGCGGGCACAGAAGAGTTCGCAGCATCCCGCAGAGGGTCGAGATGCTGTTCGTCCACCTCAATACAACGATGCGGTTCAACCGAATGCGGTGACTGAGGATCGCGATCCGACGCTTTGTGTCGCCAATGTCGCGTCCGCTACACGGGCCGTTCCGACGATCCTTTCTTGGAACTCAAGCTAAACCCCTGAAAAGCAACCATGAAATTATTCTTCGGTTGGATCAGCCAAATTGGCATGAGTCTTGAGATCCTTAGGTGCGAGGCGGCTAGAGCTGCCCGACCGGCATTCAAGTCGCGGCAGCCGCGATGAATGGAACGAAGGAAGGAAAGCTACATGTCAGGTTTGCGTCAGATCGCCTTTTACGGCAAGGGCGGCATCGGCAAGTCCACCACCTCCCAAAATACGCTCGCCGCCCTTGTCGACCTCGGGCAGAGAATCCTCATCGTCGGCTGCGACCCCAAAGCCGACTCCACCCGCCTGATCCTCAACGCGAAGGCGCAGGATACGGTCCTGCATCTCGCGGCAGAGGAAGGTTCGGTGGAAGACCTGGAACTCGCGGACGTGCTCAAGGTCGGCTACAAAGGCATCAAATGCGTGGAGTCGGGCGGACCCGAGCCAGGTGTCGGCTGCGCCGGCCGCGGCGTGATCACCTCGATCAACTTCCTCGAGGAGAACGGCGCCTACGACGATGTCGACTATGTCTCCTACGACGTGCTCGGGGATGTGGTGTGTGGCGGTTTCGCGATGCCGATCCGCGAGAACAAGGCCCAGGAAATCTACATCGTCATGTCCGGCGAGATGATGGCGCTCTATGCCGCCAACAACATCGCCAAGGGCATCCTGAAATACGCCCATTCGGGCGGCGTGCGGCTCGGGGGCCTGATCTGCAACGAGCGCCAAACTGACCGCGAACTCGACCTCGCCGAGGCGCTTGCTTCCAGGCTCAATTCCAAACTTATCCACTTCGTGCCGCGCGACAACATCGTCCAGCACGCCGAGCTCAGGAAGATGTCTGTGATCCAGTATGCGCCGGACTCCAAGCAGGCCGGCGAATACAGGGCGCTGGCCGAGAAGATCCATGGGAATTCGGGCCAGGGCACCATCCCGACCCCGATCACCATGGAGGAGCTCGAGGACATGCTGCTCGACTTCGGCATCATGAAGACGGACGAGCAGATGCTCGCCGAGCTTCAGGTCAAGGAAGCGGCTAAGGCGGCCGCACAGTAGCGACACTGCCGACATAAGGCGCCGCCTGACCTGGTGCGTCTTTCAAAGAACGGCGCCTCGTCGGTGAGGCGTCACCCTGAACCTTGAAAGGGGTCCCATGAGCCTGGAATACGAGAATGACGGTGGCCTCCATGCGAGGCTTATCGAGGAAGTGCTGTCGCAATATCCTGACAAGTCGGCGAAGCGGCGCAGAAAGCACCTCAGCGTGGCAAAGAGCGACGACGAGGCTGGCGAGGAAAGCGAGGTCCTTTCCGAATGCGAGGTCAAATCGAACATCAAGTCCATCCCCGGCGTGATGACCATCCGCGGCTGCGCCTATGCCGGCTCGAAAGGAGTGGTGTGGGGTCCAGTCAAGGATATGGTCCATATCTCGCACGGGCCGGTCGGCTGCGGGCAATATTCCTGGTCTCAACGCCGCAACTACTACGTCGGCACGACCGGCATCGACACGTTCGTCACCATGCAGTTCACCTCCGATTTCCAGGAGAAGGACATTGTTTTCGGCGGCGACAAGAAGCTGGAACGGATCATCGACGAGATCGAGGAACTGTTTCCGCTGAACAAGGGCATAACTGTGCAATCCGAATGCCCGATCGGGCTGATTGGCGACGACACCGAAGCTGTGTCCCGCAACAAGGCCAAGGAGCACGGAAAGACAATCGTGCCGGTGCGCTGCGAGGGCTTCCGCGGCGTCTCGCAATCCCTTGGCCACCACATCGCCAACGACGCGATCCGCGACTGGGTGTTCGAGAAGAAGGACGTCGAGTTCGAGGCCGGCCCGTACGATGTCAATGTGATCGGCGACTATAATATCGGCGGCGACGCCTGGGCTTCGCGCATCCTGCTCGAGGAGATTGGCCTGCGCGTGGTCGGCAACTGGTCGGGCGACGCTACCCTGGTCGAAATAGAGCGGGCGCCAAAGGCGAAGCTCAATCTCATCCATTGCTACAGGTCGATGAACTACATCTGCCGGCACATGGAGGAAAAGTATGGCATCGCCTGGATGGAGTACAATTTCTTCGGCCCCTCCCAGACCGAAGCCTCTCTGCGCAAGATAGCCAAGCACTTCGGGCCGGAAATCGAGGCCAAGGCCGAGGCGGTCATCGCCAAATACCGGCCGCTGGTCGAAGGGGTCATAGCCAAGTACCGGCCGCGCCTCGAAGGCAGGACGGTGATGCTCTATGTCGGCGGGCTGCGCCCCCGTCACGTCGTCACCGCATATGAGGACCTGGGCATGGTGATCGTCGGCACTGGCTATGAATTTGGCCATAACGACGACTATCAGCGCACCGGCCACTACGTGAAAAAGGGCACGCTGATCTATGACGACGTAACTGGTTACGAGCTGGAGAAGTTCATCGAGGGGATCCGTCCTGATCTCGTGGGCTCCGGCATCAAAGAAAAGTACCCGGTCCAGAAGATGGGCATACCGTTCCGTCAAATGCATTCCTGGGATTATTCCGGCCCGTATCATGGCTACGACGGGTTCGCCATCTTCGCGCGCGATATGGACCTGGCCATCAACAACCCGGTCTGGAACCTCTACGACGCCCCCTGGAAGAAAAAAGCCGAGCCGTCGGCGGCGATCGCAGCCGAATGAAACCCTGGCCTCCCGGAAGCCGGGAGGCCGCGAACGCCTGTGGCCGCTTGTCCGCGGGAGACCTGAAAAACGTTTCGACGTCCCTGTGCCGCCGTATGGCGGGCCAGGTGGAAAAGAGGTAACTACCCATGCCGCAGTCGGCTGACAAAGTTCTCGACCACGCTCCCCTGTTCCGCGAGCCGGAATACAGGCAGATGCTCGCCGAGAAGAGGCTGAATTTCGAATGTCCGCACCCGGACCAGGTCGTTACCGACCAACGCGAATTCACCAAGACGTGGGAATACCGCGAAAAGAACCTTGCTCGCCAAGCCCTTGTCGTGAACCCCGCCAAGGCCTGCCAGCCACTCGGCGCGGTGTTCGCGGCCGCAGGCTTCGAGCGAACCATGTCCTTCGTCCACGGCAGCCAGGGCTGCGTGGCCTATTACCGCTCGCACCTGTCGCGCCATTTCAAGGAGCCTGCTTCGGCGGTTTCCTCCTCGATGACTGAGGACGCGGCAGTGTTCGGCGGCCTGAAGAACCTGGTCGACGGCCTCGCCAACACGTACCAACTCTACGACCCGAAGATGATCGCCGTCTCGACTACTTGTATGGCGGAGGTCATTGGAGATGACCTGCACAGCTTCATCGAGAACGCCAAGGACGAAGGCTCGGTCCCGCGCGACTTCGACGTCCCATTCGCCCATACGCCGGCCTTCGTCGGCAGTCATGTCGATGGCTACGACGTCACGCTCAAGGGGATTTTGGAGCATTTCTGGAAGGGCGAGGAGCGAACGGAAGCCGAGGGAACCATCAACATCATTCCGGGCTTCGACGGGTTCTGTGTCGGCAACAACCGGGAACTCAAGCGCCTGCTCGATCTGATAGGCGTGTCCTATACCTTCATCCAAGACGCCTCTGACCAGTTCGACACCCCGTCCGACGGCGAATACCGCATGTACGACGGCGGCACGAAGATCGAAGACGTGAGGAAGGCACTCAACGCCGAGGCGACGCTGTCGCTGCAGCATTACAACACCCGAAAAACACTGGAGTATTGCGAGGGGGTAGGGCAGGCGACTGCCTCGTTCCATTACCCCCTCGGAGTCCAGGCAACCGACGACTTGCTGATGGAGGTCTCCGCGGTTTCCGGCAAGCAAATCCCCGAGGCAATCCGCCTCGAGCGCGGTCGACTTGTTGACGCCATGGCCGACAGCCAATCCTGGCTGCACGGTAAGAAATACGCCATTTACGGCGATCCGGACTTTGTCTACGCCATGGCCCGCTTCATCATGGAGACGGGCGGCGAGCCGACCCATTGCCTCGCCACCAACGGCACGTCGGCATGGGAAGCGGAGTTGAAGGAACTGCTTGCATCATCGCCCTTCGGCAAGGATGCTCAAGTCTGGGCGGGCAAGGACCTCTGGGCGATGCGCTCGCTGCTCTTCACCGAGCCGGTGGACCTGCTGATCGGCAACTCCTATGGCAAGTATCTGGAGCGCGACACGGGCACGCCGCTGATCCGGATGACGTTTCCGATCTTCGATCGCCACCATCACCATCGGTTTGCGCTGATGGGCTACCAAGGCGGGTTGCGCGTGCTGACGACGATCCTCGACAAGATCTTCGACAAGCTCGATCGCGAGACAAGCGAGACGGGCGTGACGGACTATTCGTATGACCTCACCCGCTAAGCTTGACGGTCGGCTTTGGCCGGTCGTCTTCCCGAGGGACTTTGGAGACCGACGCAATGTCCTTGCTCAGAGCCAAAATCAAGGATGTCTTCAACGAGCCTGGCTGCGAAAAGAACCGCGGCAAGGATGCCAAGGCGCGCAAGGAGGGCTGTTCGAAGCCACTGACCCCCGGGGCGGCGGCCGGCGGCTGTGCCTTCGATGGCGCCAAGATCGTGCTGCAGCCGATCACCGACGTTGCGCATTTGATCCATGCGCCGCTCGCCTGCGAGGGCAATTCCTGGGACAACCGCGGTGCGGCTTCGTCCGGGCCAGCCCTGTGGCGCACAAGCTTCACGACCGACCTCACCGAACTCGATGTTGTGATGGGGCAGGGCGAGCGGAAGCTTTTCAAAGCGATCCTCGAGATCAAGGAAGCGTATGGGCCGCCGGCTATCTTCGTTTATCCGACCTGCGTGACGGCGCTGATCGGCGACGACATCGAGGCCGTCTGCAAGCGCGCGGCGGAAAAGTACAGCTTGGCCGTTGTACCGGTCAATGCGCCGGGCTTCGTCGGCTCCAAGAATCTCGGCAACAAGCTTGCCGGCGAGGCGTTGCTCGAGCATGTCATCGGCACGCTCGAGCCCGACGATGCCGGCCCTTACGACATCAACATTCTTGGCGAATTCAACCTCTCGGGAGAATTCTGGCTGGTGAAGCCGCTCCTTGATAGGCTCGGCATCCGGGTGCGCGCCTGCGTTCCGGGCGACGCACGTTACCTCGACATTGCTTCCGCGCACCGCGCCCGGGCGGCCATGGTGGTGTGCTCGACCGCGCTCATCAATCTGGCCCGCAAGATGGAGCAGCGCTGGGGCATCCCGTTTTTCGAGGGCTCCTTCTACGGCATCACCGACACCTCGGAAGCGCTCCGACAGATCTCTCAGCTGCTGGTGAAGAAGGGTGCCGATCCGGAGATCCTCGGCCGCACCGAGGCGTTGATTGCAGAGGAGGAGGCGATCGCTTGGAAGAAGCTCGCCGCCTACCGGCCGAGGCTCGAAGGCAAGCGCGTGCTGCTCAACACCGGCGGTGTGAAGTCCTGGTCGGTCGTCCATGCGCTGATGGAGATCGGCATCGAGATCGTCGGCACCTCTGTCAAGAAGTCGACCGTCGAAGACAAGGAGCGCATCAAGCAGATCCTCAAGGACGACAACCACATATTCGAGCAGATGGCGCCACGCGAGCTTTACGCCATGCTCTCGGAACGCAAGGCCGATATCCTGCTGTCTGGCGGGCGCACACAGTTCATCGCCCTGAAGGCCAAGACACCCTGGCTCGATATCAACCAGGAGCGCCAACACCCTTACGCCGGCTATGACGGCATGGTGGAACTCGTACGCCAGATCGACATCGCCATTAATAACCCGATCTGGGGCCAGGTGCGGGGGCCGGCACCATGGGATTGCCTGCCTGCGGTGAGGCAGGAACGGCCGCGCACGAAAAGCGAGACCGCGACTTTGCATGTTGTCCAGGAATTCGCCGGCACGACGGCCGATGATTTCGGCGAGTGTTGAGGAAAGCCGATGGTCCGCATCCTTCCCCAGACCAAAGCGGCGGCGGTCAATCCGCTGAAGTCATCGCAGCCGCTGGGTGCCGCCTTGGCCTTTCTTGGCGTCGACGGCGCGATGCCGTTGTTCCACGGCAGCCAGGGGTGCACCAGCTTTGCGCTCGTGCTGTTGGTGCGGCATTTCAAGGAAGCCATCCCCTTGCAGACGACGGCGATGGATGAGGTGGCGACGATCCTTGGCGGGGCGGACCATCTGGAAGAGGCGATCCTCAACCTCAAGGCCCGCACAAGGCCAACACTGATCGGGGTCTGTACGACGGCGCTGGTGGAAACCCGGGGCGAAGACTGCGCAGGGGATGTCGCCAATATCAGGCTGAAGCGCATGGAAGAACTCGCGGGTACGGAGGTGGTGCTAGCCAACACACCGGATTTCGAGGGCGCGATCGAAGAGGGCTGGACCAAGGCTGTCACCGCTATGATCGAAAGGATTACGCGGCCCGGCGAGCAGGCGCGGCAGTCGAAGAAGATCGTGATCCTGCCTGGCTGGAACCTGACTGTGGCTGACATCGAGCATTTGCGTGAGATGGTTGAAAGCTTTGGACTGAAGCCGGTGATTCTGCCGGACATCTCCGGCTCGCTCGACGGTACGGTGCCCGACCGCTGGGTCACGACCACCTATGGCGGCACCAGCGTCGAGGATATCCGTGAGCTTGGCACGGCCGAGCAATGCATCGTCATCGGTGAGCATATGCGCCGCCCGGCCGAGCTGCTGCAGAGGTTGACCGGCGTGCCTTACGTGCTGTTCCGGTCGCTGACTGGATTGAAGGACGCCGACCGGTTCGTCTCGTTGCTGTCCGCGGTTTCGGGCGCGGCAGCGCCGGCTGGGGTGCGCCGTCGCCGGGCGCAGTTGCAGGACGCGTTGCTCGACGGACATTTCCATTTTGGAGGTAAGAAAATTGCGATCGCTGCTGAACCAGACCAACTCTACCAACTCGCGAGCTTCTTCATCGGCATGGGCTCCGAAATCGCGGCGGCGGTCACCACGACCGATATGTCGAAAATTCTGGAGGAAGTACCGGCGCAGTCGGTTCAGATCGGGGATCTCGGCGATTTGGAAGCTCTTGGCGCCGGCGCTGATCTTTTCGTTACTCATTCCCACGGCCGCCAGGCGGCGCAGCGCCTCGGCATTCCGCTCATGCGGGTCGGCTTCCCGATCTTCGACCGGCTTGGCAGCCAGCACAAGCTCACAATCCTCTACCAGGGGACCCGCGACCTGATCTTCGAGGTTGCCAACATTTTTGAAGCCAACCGGCACGCGCCGACGCCTGAGGCGCTTGGTCCACTCCGTAAGCGAGAAATCCCTGATGAGCTCCGTTCGTCGCCTCTCGCTCGTCACTGACGAGGTTCACGCACCGAAGCCGGAACGCCAAGCCGGCGCATTGCGCGTGGCAATCGCCACGCAGGACATGAAGAACCTCAACGCCCATTTCGGGTCGGCCAGACGCTTTGCTGTCTACGACGTGATGCGCGAGGAGTGGAATCTCGTCGAAGCCGTGGCCTTCGATGACGTTTCCGACGAGAGCGGGAAGCACCGAACTGAGGGCGATGACCTGATCACCCCGAAGGTGGAGGCGCTGAAGGGCTGTCATCTGCTGTTTTGTCTGGCGATCGGCGGACCTTCGGCAGCCAAACTTGTTTCCGCAAATATCCATCCGATCAAAGTGCCGCAGCCCCAGACCATCCAGGAGGTGCTGTTGCGCACGCAGATGATGCTCAGGACGTGTCCTCCCCCTTGGCTACGCAAGGTGCTGGCGCAGGCAGGTGTCGCTGAACAGAAACCCTCCTTCGAGGACGAAAGCTGAATGAGGAGTGGGCGAAATGTTTGAAGCCGCTGTTAGCCCTGCCGCCACCGAGGACGAGGCGGCCCTTGCCACCCCGTTCGTCAAATGCCTCGTGCGGCTGATCCGTGCCAATGATTCCCACGGGTCATGGGAAGGCAAATCGGACGCCGAGCTGCTGGGCGACTTCATCATCACCAGGGAACAGCGCCGTGCAATTCCAATCATCGGCGATCCCGATCCGGACGTGCTGTGGAGGCTCGATAAGTTCTACACCGCCGTCGGGCTTGCGATTGAGGAACGCTCCGGCCTGATGGCATCGCCGATGATGGAGATAAGCCACGAGGGCTTCGGGCGCGTGCTCTTCACGGCCGGGCGACTGGTCGTTCTGTCCAAGACCATGCGCGACGTCCATCGGTTCGGCTTCGAGACGTTCTGGAAACTCGCCGCGGCCGGTACCCAACTGGCCGGCGATGCCACCGCAGCCATTGAGGCTTATCCCGAGGTGGCGCGGGCGTGATGGAACCGATTTTCGATCAAGGGGATCATGTCAGGCCTTGAGGACATGCGATGGCCAGCCCTCTCAATGGAGGCGGTCGAGGCCGATGTGGTTCTTGGGGTAGCGCTGATGAAGCCACTGGTCCTGATCTGTTCGCAAGATGCTGAGTTGTATCTGTTCCTCAGCCACATTCTGGGAGTGGACGGCTTCACGAGTGAGCCGGCAGGCGGCGTGAAGGAAGCACTTGCATTGGCCGATGAACGGGAGCTCCAGGCGGTAGTGCTGGACTGCGGGCCGGCAAGCGCGACAGGCTCCACAATCTGCGCCCGGTTCAAGGGGGAGCCCCGGACCGGCGGCCTGCCCGTAATTGCGCTGATCGCGCCCGGCGCCGAGAACCAGCACCTCGATCTCTTGAAGGCTGGTATTGACGAGAGCTTTGTGCGGCCGTTCGCGCCGGCCAAGCTGCTTGACTGTCTACGGGTGAAGCTGGCGCTGCCAAAGCCCGGTTCGAACGGGATTGAAAACGGCGGCTGGATCTCCTGTGGCGACCTTGAGATAAGGCTCGATGCCCACCGCGTTCGGGGTAATGGCCACGAAGTCCACCTTGGGCCGATCGAGTTCAACCTGCTGAGGCTTTTGCTTGAGACTCCCGGCAAGGTCTTCACCAGAGACGAGCTGATCAGCGCGGCCTGGCCGGCCAATATCCATGTCGGTGTACGCACCGTGGATGTCCATATCAGCCGGCTCAGAAGGGCGCTGAAGGCGGCCTCCCCCTCCAGCGTCATTCGTACCGTCAGGTCGGCCGGCTACTCGCTCGAGTGGCCGGACGGCTGAATAGATAACCGATGTGGTGCCACTCCGCATTTTCGCCGTGCTGAGGGCAAGTCTTGCGGCTTCGAAACGCGCCGGCAGAAGCAGCACCGATTCTGTTCGAAGCTCTACTCCCCTGGGTCACCTACCCTGATGCCAAGTCGGAGAAAGGCCGCGGCAAACGCGCACATTTCGCTAAGCTCCTCGGAGCCAATCTGCACGCGCCCTCGCCAAGAACATCCCGGACGTCTCCAGCGCGCTCTCCGGGTTCTGCTCGAGATGATCCGTAACGTGGAGACCAACGGCCGGCAGAGGTACAGGCGCTCCTCAATGCAGTCAAAACCGGGGCTTCGCAGGTCGGCGTCAGGTCGAGAAAGAGCGTCGTTTCAGCGCGGCAGGCCGAGTTCGGATTCGTCGCGGCATCGCATGGGCGCCACGATCTCCTCACTACTGGCTGAGAGCTGAACAACGCGATGACCGTGCCGTGGCCAAGGCCCTCAACTTCAAGTCTGGACGGTCGTGCTCTGCCGGAGTCGGCGGGAATCGATGGCGTCGATCCCGTTGTCATGGTCTGGAAAGGCGGGTTAGTGGTGACGACGGCCGCATCTTCAGCGTTTTCAGTCGGTCCGGCCCGACCGGCCGGCGACCGAGCGGCCTTTGGGGCTGGTCAATTCCGAGAATGCTCATATTCGCAACAGGCGGTCCCTGTAGCGCCTGAGCAAAGGGACACAGAAGATAACGACACAAAGCAGGAATCCCGGAGAGTTCACCGTCTGGCACATGCCGGCACTCATCCTGGCCTTTTCGCCACGATCATCATCGTCAATCTGACGATGGCGGTATTGGCGAGCAGCTGGACCGGCTTCATCGTGGAAAACTCCCATGTCGCCAGCCAGGAATTCAATCGCAACGCGCAAGAGGGCAGGGCGCAGGCGGCGCTGCTCGGTCGGGATCGAGCGCCTCCCTGCAATCGCAAATGGCGAGATCCGCTACCGCCTCCGGACCGGAACGGCAAGACGCTCAAGCCGGTGGCGTGAAGTGGACGATGGTGACGGGCCTGACGATAGCCAACGCAGTCATGATGTCCATCGGCCTCGTCCCTCGGCCCGAATTGTTGGGGTCGTCCGTGGCTAGGCTTTTCTGGCGACGCGAAGCGGTCGTCCAAAACCTGACAGCGGTAGAAAACATGTCGGCTTCAATACACCGGCCATCTTGGCACATGGAGGTTTTTCAAACCCAAATCACGCGCTTAGTGCGCACCGAGCGCGTTGGCACGGCCTTTGCGAATTGAGATTCAGCAACACTGAGTGAAAGCTGACTGCACGCAGATGCGCAAGACGAGCGATGCTCTCCCTTCTTTGAACCCTCGTGCAAGGGGGAACAAACTTGCGCATAAGGTCACGCAACCTTTGGCAACAGCTTTGGAGAGCAAAATGGTATTGCGGATGGGGTCACCAGCCTTCGATCAAAGTGGAGGACTGGCTGCGTGGCGAGCCCCTTGCGAACTTTCAGCCCGGCAAAGTCTATATCGTCGAATTTTGGGCAACTTGGTGCCGACCAGGTGTGGCGGAGATGCTCCATTTGATGCGGCTGCAGGCGAAATACAGGGAGAGCGGACTTGAGGTCGTCGCAATCGCGGCTAATGAAGACGCTCCAACGGCCGTTGAGGCTCGCACCAAGTTAAACGCTTGGTTGACCGAAAAGTGCTCGAATCTGAACTATCGGATCGCGTTCGACTACACAGGCGAAATGAACAAGCTTTGGATGAAATCCAGCTTTTCCGCCGGGCTTCCGACCTCGTTCGTGGTCGACCGAGACGGCCAGATCGCCTTTATCGGTCATCGGTTCGGCTTCGACACGCTCCGGCAACTCGCGGAGGCCGGTACGAAACTGGTCGACGATGCGACCTCAGCCACTGAAGCCTATCGGGACCTGGCGCGGGCGTGATGAAACCGATTTTCGAGGAAGGGTTATGTCAAAGCTAGATGAGATGGGGAAGAAAGTCCGAAAGCTTCAGCTGCGCGCGGCAGTTGCCAAGATGAAATTGCGCGACCTTGCAGAGGATCTCCCGGGAAAATGGACGGAGATAGAGGAAGTTGCGGAGGAAACGTCGGCCGTTTTTGCCGAGTTGGAAGGTGCCAAGAGAGAGCTCGCTGCAATGAAGAAGTTACGATGAGGAGCACATTCACCACCCGCGACGGCTCCGGATGGATGCCGGAATATCTCACCGCTATAGACGGCACGACCTGCATCGGCTGCGGCCGCTGTTTCAAAGTCTGCTCTCGCGAGGTCATGCATCTTTACGGCGTCGATGACGCGGGGGAAATCCTCGGCGCATGCGACGGCGAAGACGACGATTTCGACGGCGAGCTCAATCGCATGATCATGGTCGTCGACCATGCCGGCCGCTGCATTGGCTGCGGAGCCTGCGGCCGCGTCTGCCCGAAGAACTGCCAGACCCATGTTGCGGCCGACCAGGTCGCAGCATGATCTGAGGAGACAAAACCAGGAGAACGGCGTTGCCCTTTAGAGATTTTTGTCGCGTGTTGGGGCTGGTGCTGTGCAGCACCGCACCGACTGTCTACTTCGCTTCTCATTCCATCGGCACAGTAGTCGTCATGATGCTGGCTTGTTGGCTGCTCCTCCAGGTCTGCTATTTCGCGAGCGTGGTCTTTCTGATCTGGCGGTCCGGCTGCGCTAGCAGAAATGGCCGAATGGCTGAGCATTTCGGCATTTGCAAGGAAGTTGGGTCCCAGCCGCCAAATCATGATGAGGTGACGAATGAATCTGCAGATTTACTCCATCAAATGCTAGCCAAATCGCTGCTGCTGCCCTGAGGCGCCATGAAAGATCTGTGCTCAGGATACTTTGAATCAACCATGAGCATCGAGCGGATCTTGCAAGGAATACAGGGCTGATAGGTCGGCGGCGGCCGCAATCCGGTCATTCTATTTAATCTGTGAAATGCCGTTCTTCGAGTCCATAAGCATAGTAGCTTGTCGCAGCACTCCACTATGCGGGTGCTTGGTCTCGCTGGCGAATGAGACGCAATGATGGATCTTTTTCTGGAACATCGGAGAGCGAGCGGACCTCAAACCAAACACGCTCCTTATAACGGCTTGAGAAAAGCTAGTTTCAGCTCGATCACGCATCGCTCGAGAGAACATGCTGCAAAAGTTCGAACGCTATCCGCTCACCTTTGGACCAACGCCCATCGAGAGGCTCGACCGCCTCGGCAAGCATCTAGGCGGCAAGGTGGAAATCTACGCCAAACGCGAGGACTGCAACTCCGGTCTCGCGTTTGGCGGAAACAAACTGCGCAAGCTCGAATACATCATACCCGACGCAATCGCGTCAAATGCCGATACGCTTGTCTCTATCGGTGGCGTGCAGTCCAACCACACGCGGATGGTCGCCGCGGTCGCCGCCAAGATCGGTATGAAATGCCTCCTGGTTCAGGAGAGCTGGGTGCCGCATGACGATGCCGTCTACGACCGGGTCGGCAACATTCTTTTAAGCCGCATCATGGGAGCAGAGGTGCGCCTGGTCGACGAGGGCTTTGACATCGGTATCCGCCGCAGTTGGGAAAAAGCGCTCTATGAGGTCAAGGCAAGGGGGCGGCACACCCTATGCGATAGCAGCCGGGGCGTCTGTTCACGAAAAGGGCGGCCTCGGCTATGTGGGGTCGCGGAAGAGGTGCGCGCCCAGGAGAAACAGCTTGGGTTTGCCTTCGACTACATCGTCGTTTGCACGGTCACAGGGTCAACGCATGCCGGCATGCTCGTCGGGTTCGCCGAGGACGGTCGACAGCGCAGCGTGATCGGTATCGATGCCTCCGCCACCCCCGCCCAAACCAAGGCGCAGGTGCTAGACATTGCCCAACAGACAGCGAAGCTCGTCGATCTCGAAACGGAAATCGTCGAAGACGACGTGGTGCTGTTCGAGGAGTATGCGTACCCGTGTTATGGCATTCCGTCCGAGGAAACCAAGGAGGCCATCCGCCTGTGCGCGCGGCTCGACGGCATAATTACTGATCCCGTCTATGAGGGCAAATCGATGCAAGCGATGATCGACCTCGTCCAGAAAGGCTTCTTTCCAGGGGGGTCGAGGATCCTTTACGCACATCTTGGCGGCGCGCCGGCGATCAACGGCTACAGCTATACCTTCCGCAACGGCTGACGCTCGACAGATTGCGATTGCGCCGTCCTGCCCGTGCCGTCGATGCGCCCAAAGGTCGTTCGGCGGCCAACCGGAAAACCGAGGGAGGAGGCGGTCGATTGCCGCCCAACGCGAAGTTGATAGAGTTCATTCGGAAGGTTTTATTACACCAAGATTCTCTAAGGAAGTCAGAAAATCGCTATCAGTTTTATTATGCAAATATTATAATCTTTTGTAGACGGATATCGGGAGAGTTATAAATTTGGGCTGGGTTTCGGTGAGAATTCTGGAGTGGCTGACCTGCCACTGAGATTTTCCTCCATCAGAGATTAGAGTCCGACCCTTGATTGAAGGACGGACTGATGAGAAAGCGGTTCAACGAAGAGCAGATCATCGCGGTTCTGCGCGAGCATGAGGCGGGTGCGAAGGCGGGCGATCTTGCCCGCAAGCACGGGGTCTCGGAGGCGACGCTGTATAACTGGAAGGCCAAGTATGGCGGCATGGACGTCTCTGACGCCAAGCGGCTGAAAGCTCTGGAAGACGAGAACGCCAAGCTGAAGAAGCTGCTCGCCGACCAGATGCTCGAAGCCTCGGCATTGCGCGAGCTTCTGTCAAAAAATGTATGGTCCGCCCCGTCTGTGCAAGGGTTCGCGACATCGCCGATGACGATTCCAGTTGCATAAATGTATCCGGCCTCTCGCGAGTGGACTGCTGTTGCAGCCAGGCCATGATGAGATCCGCGCACGCCGTTCCCAATAAATGGTTCGGGCACGAAGCCCGCTTTTTTGCACAGGGCTTACGGCGTGCTGATCCACTGTTTCGTCATCGCTATTCCCGAGCCTTGCAATCGAGCCGAGAGGGTCAGGCGAATGCAGGATCCCTGCGTTCGTAGAGCGCTCCCGGCTTGGTCAGGACAACCCAGACAATGCGCGCCATCTTGGCGGCGAGGGCGACAACGGCCTTGTTCGGGTGCATCCGGCTCTGCAGCCCATTGAGCCAGCTTCCAAGGCGATCCCGGGTTCGATCCAGATGTCGGAAGCAGGAGCGCGCGCCATGAACGAGGAGCTTGCGGACGTAACGGTTCCCGCGCTTGCTGATGCCAAGGAGCTTCTGCTTGCCGCCAGTCGAGTGTTCCCGTGGGACAAGGCCCAGCCATGCGGCCAGATCGCGGGCCTTCTGGAACTGGCGTCCGTTGCCGACGGCCGCAAGAAGGGCGGTGGCGCCCAGTGCTCCGATTCCGGGGATCGTCATGAGCCGGCGGGCAACATCTTCTCGATCTGCAATCGCAGTGATCTCCCTCGTCACTTCGCTTATGCGCTGCTCCAACCGGTGCAGGTCTGCGAACAGATCCGTGAGCAGTTTGCGCATCGCCGGCGAGAGGTCGTTTGCCGCATCGTCGAGAACCAGCGGCAGGTCGAGCTTGAACAGGCCCGCTCCTTGTCTCAATGCAATGCCGTATTCCAGGCAGAATGCTCGCATCTGGTTGATTAGACGAGTTCGCGTGCCGATCATCTGGTCGCGCACCCGATGCAGCGCCTGGAGGTCGGCCTGCTCCTCGCTCTTGATCGCAGCGAACCGCATTGTCGGTCGCGTGGCGGCTTCGGCGATGGCTTCGGCATCGATGATGTCGCTCTTGTTCGACTTCACGTAGGGTTTCACGAACTGCGCCGGGATCAGGCGAACCTTTGCCCCAGCGCATGCAGTCTCCTGGCAATCCATTGCGATCCTGCGCACGATTCCATCCCCACGATCGCCGGCGCTGTTCGTTCAACGAACTGCAGCAGCGTATCGCGTCGGAAGCGAGTTCGCTGGATGGGCTCGCCGCCAAGCCGACGACGTGGAAGATGTTCTTACCGATATCGACTCCATATACTACCGCAGGGCGCGGCGCATTGCGTGGGGACATTGCAACCTCCTTTGGTGTGACTGCCCAGATGATGCTGCGGGAGGACGGGGCGGACCATCCCATTAATGGTAGGGCCCGCCGCCAAGCGCGAAGCCGTCGCGCATCTGCAGGCCGTCATGGGCCTATCGGAGCGTCGGGCCTGTTCCTTCGTCGGTGCCGATCGCAAGATGATCCGCTACCGGTCAAGGCGACCGCCAGAGACGGAACTGCGTGGCAGGTTGCGCGACCTCGCCAACGAGCGCCGACGCTTCGGCTACCGGCGACTGTTCATTCTGCTCAGGCGCGAGGGCGAGGCATCTGGGATCAACCGTATCTATCGGCTCCACCGCGAGGAGGGCCTGACGGTACGCAAGCGCCGGGCAAGGCGGCGAGCGGTCGGCACGCGGGCGCCGATCCTAGTCGAGGCAAGGCCGAACGCGCGCTGGTCGCTGGATTTCGTGCATGACCAGTTCGCCTGCGGCCGGAGGTTCCGCGTGCTCAACATCGTCGACGACGTGACGCGCGAATGCCTGGCCGCGATCCCGGACACCTTGATCTCCGGCCGCCGGGTGGCGCGTGAACTGACGGAACTGATCGTCCACCGCGGCAAGCCGGGCATGATCGTCTCCGACCATGGCACCGAGTTCACCTCGAACGCCATCCTTGCATGGTCGAAGGATTACAGGATCGAATGGCACTACATCGCGCCGGGCAAGCCGATGCAGAACGGTTATGTCGAGAGTTTCAACGGCCGGATGCGCGACGAGCTGTTGAACGAGAGCCTGTTCTTCGGCCTCGACCACGCTCGCAGCGCCATCGCCGAATGGAGGGAGGACTTCAACACCGCCAGGCCACATTCCTCGCTTGGCTACCAGACCCCGGCAGCCTATGCCGAGGCCGCGGCACAAGCGTCAACCTGGTCGGCCAGTGTGGAAAAGCTGAGGTCGATGCCTTCGCGGGCATAGCGCTCGCTCTGCCGGTTCAGCGGCTGGTGCTGGGCGAACTTCTCGAACAGGATCATCGCCAAAAGGTTCGGCCCGGCAAAGCCGCGCGGCCTCACATGGAAGGGCGCCGGCGGCTGCGAGATCTTCTCGCATTCGCGGCAAGAGAACTTCTCGCGCACGGTCTGGATCACCTTCCACTGGCGCGGGATCACCTCCAGCGTATCGGTAACATCCTCGCCAAGCTTGGCCAGCCTGCCCGGACCGCAACACGGGCAGTTCGCCGGCGCGGCTATCACCACGCGCTCACGCGGCAGATGTTCGGGGCCTCGTAGCCGCAGGCGATCGCAAAGATGCGGGCGCGCAGGATGTCGGCCATGGCGTGCCCCACCCGCTGCGGGGTGACGCGGATCGTGGATCGGAGCCGCCAGCCGGTCGGCCAGTCGCAAACGCATCCGCCCGACGCCCGCCCTTTTGACCCGAGAAAAGCCCCGAGACCAAGACACGGAAGGCGGTATCCAACCCGCGGATGAAAGTCTGATCAACCGTCGTCTCTGAGCTCCATCGCCGACCCCGTGCAGTTCCAGCAATCCGACTGCTTTGCACACTCGCGCCAACCAGTTGTTCCCTCTCGCCTTCAGCCTTGACAGGGAACACGAGAGACTAGCTGGTTTCAACATCCGCGGCGGCTGCAATCTTCTGACACTGAAATTCGCCGCCTGTTGACCGGTCTGCTGGTGAAATTCTCGACGGCCATTGCGGAGATCGTGCGGGCCGGGCATCCAGTCGGTAGACCGCAGCCAATGGGAGGCGTCGAAGGCGCTCGGTCTGCACAGTGGCTAGGTCATGCGCTCATCGTGCTGCCGCGAGCGCTGCGTGTCATCACGCCGCTGACGACGTCCAGCCATCTCGACCTGACAAAGGATTCCAGCCTTGTCGTCGCCATCGGCTAACAGGCACGGATGACGGGCGCCTTGTAGCGCGGCAATCCTCGCGCGAGGTCAACAATTCGCGATCGAGCGCGACGTTTGCCGTCCCCGCCCACCGACGTGCGGAGTTTACTCACCAAAGCTCAGTCCATCTGCTGAACTTTCAAATTATGTTTACAGCATTACGTTTTCGGGAAATGACGTAACCTGAACTTCACGTAACATAACATGATGCACCGAGGAGATGTGATAGCTTAGGCGGCGCGGAGCTCCCGAAGATGGCCGTACAAGGAAACCCTGAAGGAAACTCGTGTCGGCGGTGGATAACTACATTGCTAATGGTGGAATATGAACGAGTCTTTCTAAAAGACCAGAAGTTATTCTTTAATGGATTATCTTTAATACTATGAACGCATAACCGAGCGACGAGAGTAAGCGAGGACAAAATCGGGATCCATGCTTCCCGCAGGCGGAGCAGGCTCGGGGCCCCTATGAAATCAAGCGGCTGAAGCCTCGCACGTGGGAAGCCAGTTTCGCTGCAAAGAAATGACTTCTTGAAACGAAGGCCTGGAGTGGTCCGAAATGCGCACTGCCCATCCAGTTATCTATTGGTCTCGGCGGGAGGTGTCCAGTTACTGGGTAGGCAGAGCGGTGTTGCCGATACCCTAGATTGGCCGATGTGGACTCGCCGAGCGCATTAGCGAGGAAGCACCGCGGGACCTTAGTGCCTGTGGGGCCCATAATGAGCAGTACAGAGAAGGAAAACCGCGATGACCGTAGCAATCGGTGACCGGCGAAACCGCATATACGTAAGGAATGTTCCTCAAAAGGGCCGCGGCGTATTTGCCAATATCCCCTTCAAAGTCGGCGATGTAATTGAAAGAGCTCCGACATGGGGATTTAACAGCTCAGATGAAAAGCTATTGGAGCGCACAGGGATATTCGAGTACTACTTCGTTCGGCCGACTCATAAGTCTATAAAAAATAGATGCTCTGGGTATGTTGTTTTCGGGTTAATTTCGATAGTAAATCATTCATCTAATCCTAATTCACAAATAGTATGGATCGACGAAGATACGGGCGCATGGGCAATCATCGTAGCACTGAAGGACATAGAAGTTGGCGAAGAGATAACGCACAGATATGCTAATATAAGCGATTATCCAGATACCATTGCTTTCGTCGAGTAAACCAGACTTTTTATGTTACTTAATTCCTCTGAGCGGAGGGGATATCGGATATGAACGATAAACTCACGATACTGGAACTGTCAAATTGCATCTGGGAACTAGACGACTTGGCGCGCAAGTCCGGCCTTCGAATTGCGACCGGCGACAATTTTGACGAGTATGTTCGAATCACCAACGGACTGCCCGGAAAGCCGCCGACCACTCCACACTTTCGTCCGGACTGTTCTGCTCTCTCACCTGGAAAGGCATTTTGGATCGTCGGTCGGGATCGGGAAGGAAGTATAGCGCATGTGCAAGCAATGCGTTTAGACGATATATCCGACACCAGCCTTGCTGAGCATCTTAGATCGCTCAAAGGCTGTTTTGACGACCCTGACCTCAAAGCCGGGCCCAGTTCCTCGTGCAGTTGCACCGCGCCGACGGCTGACACCATAAAGGGGCTGATAGCATATCATGGCGATGTGTGGTTGCGGGAGGACTTTCGAGGCCGCAACCTCACGAGCTTTGTGGGTCGCCTCGCATTGGGGCTCGCATGGGCTAAATGGTCCCCAGATTTGATTTACGCGCTAGTTGCCGGCTGGAACATCGAAAAAGGTGTAGCGGATCGCTACGGATATCAGCATCGAGAGTACGGGTCCATCCTGCGCTTGCCTGCCCTAGGGATAAGCCATGATGACTGGCTAGTTTGGCTCACTCGAGACGAACTGTTGAAGACACTTTCCGGTACTTTCGCATTGCGGACGCGCTGAGAACCGTCTCTGATCCTTCGGAAACACGAGTGCTAGTGTCGGCCAGGCTACATCTAGCAGGCACAACAGATTGTCTTCACGCATGCCGCAGAACGCATTTGTGATTGACTTGCCACCCCTCGCGCCGAAGCAGGGCTCCAATCCGGCGGTAGCCGTAGTGTGTGTTGCCGAGAGCCAGCTTCTGAATGAGATCGCGCAAACCCGTCTCGGCTCGACGAGGGGCCAAATCCAGCCAGTGACGGTAATAGCTCATCGGGGTTGGCGCGCGCATCGCAGATGCTGTTCGAACCGGGTACTGGCCAACTCCAGCAGTTGTGGTGTCGCCTTCAGGTAGACCTCGGTGCCAAGGAGGTTCTGATGGCCCAGATAGGCTGACAGCATGGGCAACTTGGCGTGTATATCGACGCCTTCCTCTGCCCACATCGTGAGGCGGTGGACCGCGAAGGCATGCCGCTAATTCCGGCTTCGGAATTAGCGGCACAGTTTTGCAGTTCACCGCCTCCTCTCCTGGTATCGCCAAGGCGCCGACGTCCAACGGCTTCTGCCCAAGCTCTCCACCTACCTTGGTCAACATCTCGGGCACGCAGCGATACCTAACCCTAGCCCCGGACCTGTGTGAGGCCAGCGCGCGCTTCGAGCATTACGCCATGGAGATGCCCAATGCGTGACGAGACGCTCCTTGGCTCCTGGATCCGGAGGTTCCTACTCGAACACGTGGTTGCTATAGCGCGACGATCAGGATGAGACGGGAGCGACAATCTGGATGAGATTCTTACGTCGCGGTCACGGGCAAATTATCATGGTGATTGTCGCTGGCAAGAGTCTCGTCGGTTTCTGATTGCCGCTCCGCGACAAGCTCGTGCGTGTTTTTGATTGTCGCGTAGGAGGCGGGTCTGCCGCGCTGGCGTTTGGCCTCCATGGCTGATCTGCGCCGGTAGCTTTCGACTGTTGATTGCCACTGAGAACTGACCCGGCATTGAAGGATATTTCCATCGAGAATTGACCCATGTTTGAACCTTGCCCTGCGTGTTGCAGCGGGGGCTACGGAGTGATCGACATGGCATTATTGAGCGTGATCCGACGCTGGCATTTTCGAGAGCATTTATCGATCCGTGAGATCAGCCGCAGGACCGGCCTGTCCCGGAATACTATTCGCAGATATCTGCGTTCTGACGGTGTTGAGCCAAAGTTCAAGGTTCCCGAGCGACCGAGCAAGCTTGACCCTTTTGCCGACCGTTTGTCGGCCTGGCTGACGACGGAAGCCAAAAGGAACCGCAAACAGAAACGCACGATGAAGCAGCTTCATGCCGATCTGCTTAGCCTAGGCTATGAGGGTTCATACGGTCGTGTTGCTGCTTTCGCTCGGGAGTGGAAGGCGGATCTGCAAAGAGAATTACAGACGACAGGGCGCGGGACATTCGTGCCGCTTGCATTCGATCCGGGTGAAGCGTTCCAGTTCGATTGGTCGGAGGACTGGGCAATCATCGGCAATGAGCGCACCAAACTGCAGGTGGCCCATACAAAGCTAAGCTACAGCCGCGCCTTCATCGTTCGGGCCTATCTGCTGCAGACGCATGAGATGCTGTCTGACGCGCACAATCACGCTTTCCGTGTCTTTGGCGGCGTTCCTCGGCGCGGCATCTACGACAATATGCGGACAGCGATCGATAAGGTCGGCCGCGGCAAGGAGCGCGACGTCAATGTCCGCTTCATGGCAATGGCCAGCCACTATCTCTTCGAGCCCGAGTTCTGCAATCCCGCGTCCGGCTGGGAGAAGGGACAGGTCGAGAAGAACCTGCAGGATGCGCGTCACCGGCTCTGGCAGCCCATTCCACGCTTTCCATCACTGGAAGCCCTGAACGACTGGCTGGAGCTTCGATGCAAGGAGTTTTGGCACAAGACCTCGCATAGAAAAATGCGCGGCACCATTGCCGATATCTGGGCTGAGGAAGCCCGGGCTCTCATGCCAGCGTCCCGTTTCTTCGACGGGTTTGTCGAATACACCAAACGGGTCTCCCCGACCTGCCTTATCCATCTGGAGCGTAACCGCTACAGCGTGCCGGCGTCCTTTGCCAACCGGCCCGTGAGCCTACGGGTCTATCCAGATCGTATCGTGGTTGCCGCGGAAGGTTTGATCATCTGCGAGCATCGCCGCATCATCGATCGATCGCATGATCGGCCAGGGCAGACGGTCTATGACTGGCGGCACTATCTGGCTGTCGTACAGCGCAAACCAGGCGCCCTTCGCAACGGAGCACCCTTTGCCGAACTTCCCGATGCATTCAGATCCTTGCAGCAGCATTTGCTCAAGAAGGCTGGCGGCGATCGCGAGATGGTCGACATTCTGGCACTTGTGCTTCAGCACGACGAGCAGGCCGTGCTGTGCGCCGTGGAGATGGCATTGCAGGGCGGTGTTCCTACCAAGACCCATGTGTTGAATCTGCTCCATCGCCTGATCGACGGCAAATCCCTCACTCCACCCACCGTCGATGCTCCTCGGGCCCTGACGTTGACCAACGAGCCGAAGGCCAATGTCGAACGCTAAATGCTTTGAGAAAGGCCCTGGAGGTGCGGCATGCGTCATAACCCTGCCAGCGGCGCAATCGTCATCATGCTCCGGAGCCTGAAGATGCACGGCATGGCGCAAGCTGTAGGCGAACTCACCGAACAGGGAGCGCCAGCGTTTGAGGCCGCCATTCCGATCCTGTCGCAACTGCTGAAGGCCGAGACGGCGGAACGCGAGGTCAGGTCCACAGCCTACCAGCTCAAGACCGCACGCTTTCCAGCCTATCGCGATCTCAACGCCTTTGACTTCGCCAGCAGCGAGATAAACGAGGCGCTCGTGCGGCAGCTTCATCGTTGCGAGTTCGTCGATGAAGCCCACAACATTGTGCTCGTCGGCGGCCCCGGAACAGGCAAAACCCATATTGCCACGGCCCTCGGCGTGCAGGCCATCGAGCATCATCACAAGCGGGTTCGCTTCTTCTCGACGGTCGAGCTGGTCAATGCGCTGGAGCAGGAGAAGGCACAGGGACGATCGGGCCAGATCGCCAATCGCCTCGTGCATTCCGATCTCGTGATCCTGGACGAACTTGGCTATCTGCCATTCAGCGCATCAGGTGGAGCATTGCTCTTCCATCTGCTGAGCAAACTCTACGAACGCACCAGCGTCATCATCACCACAAACCTCAGCTTCAGCGAGTGGGCCAGTGTCTTCGGCGATGCCAAGATGACAACCGCGCTACTCGACCGGCTGACCCATCATTGCCACATCCTGGAAACCGGAAACGACAGCTTCCGATTCAAAAACAGCTCTGCCCACGAACCTAAAAAAGCGAAGGAGAAAGCCAGAACCTTGACCCTCAACCCCGAACCGAAACATACATGAAAGGCGGGTCAAATCTCGGTGGAAATGCCGGGTCAGTTCTCAGTGAAAATCAACAGCCCGCCCTCCTGGCTCGGAACTGGGGCGTCCTTGTCCGGACAGGTCGTCGAATGGATAGACCTGCCGAAATCAAGTGAGCGGCGCTTTCTTCATCGCCACCGCTTTCACCCAAGATCCACCAAGCCGCATTAACCGCCGTTTACAGTAAATTCACGCAACTTCACAACCGAAAATCGCCGACGATGATAGCTTCACGACAAGGTCGGAGATTAGGCGAGTCAAAAGGCTGAACGTCGATTTAGGCTTCGGACTGAGGGACGGCATGCAACTCGGGATCGACAGCCAATGGCAAGAAGAGCGATTATTGAGGCAATCCACTCGATACAACCAATCTCGATGACTTTGATCGGCAGATGTTTCCGGCTGCCTACACCCCTGAGATTGCCGGAATTACGTGCGCCAAGGAATCGGTCTTATGCGATAGTTGGGGCTCTCTGCCGGTATTTCGATCTATCAAATTTGTTGCGACAAATTCATCCAACGTCAGCTCCGCGCGGAGGCCGGCGTTCCAGTGCGCGATCGTCGCCGAGCATTGATGCAATTCGCAACGGAATCGCTGTTGATGCTGGAAAATATTGGAGAGACATATCTCACAACGAGATTGGTCCGATTGCTTTCGGCTCGCCGGCTGATTGTGAGTAAGCGGCAGAGCGAACCCCGTCTCTCCACTTCCTAGTTGTTTTTGTTGCTGGTTCGTCTCTACAAGATGCCAGTCGGTAATGCCTGTCGAAAGCATTGTATTGCGTACCAAGACGACAGGAGTTCAGAGAAGGTCAGCTCACCCGGGACCGTTCTGGGAATTTTAGCCAGGATATACAATGGTGACGAAATATACTTCGCAGGCACGAAACTCCCCGATCATCCTTGGATGCAAAAGTCGTCAGCGGTCGCGCTGTGCGCAGACTCGCCGCCAGTTTCAAAGATGCCCTTTTGAGACCAATCTATCATCGGCAAACGAGGCCCTAGGCTACGATCCTTGTCGCGATCCGAGAAGACCGGCTGCCAACGTAGAACCGTTGTCGGCAAATGTCGGGCGCAGGGGTCCAGGAGAGTTTCGGTGGCCAAGAAGCAGTCGGATCGGCCGACGGCAATCAAGCGGGTTGCCTGAGCCATGAGGGCGCTGGACGGTGTGCCCAGATTGGTACCCTCAACGCAGTCGCCAGCGCAAGGCATCGCTTTGTATGCCCGCGGTGTGTTCATCTTCTGCGTCGTGGACGCTATGATCAAATGGTTGTCGACCGACTATTCGATCGCTCAGATCATGTTTTTCCGCGCCCTGATAGGACTTGTTCCAACGTTGGCGATACTATTGAGGCCGCCCGGACTTTTGTCGCTGAAAACCCGTAGGGTTGGAGCGCATCTGCTGCGCGGTCTTGTCAGCCTAGTGGGCACGTTCGGCTTTTGCTGGGCCCTGGCGGTGATGCCGTTGGGCGCCACATACGCTATCGGCTTTGCCGCGCCGATATTTATTACTGCCTTGTCGGTCCCAATTCTGAACGAAAGTGTGGGCTTAAGACGCTGGCTGGCAGTGCTTGTGGGCTTTGCTGGCGTCCTTATCATGATCCGACCCGGCATGAATGGCGCTTTCGGCGGGGGGGCATAGCGTTTGTTGCTACCGTTGCGTACGCCCTGTCGATGGTGCTGGTCCGCCTTTACAGTCGCACCGAGAGCAACGTAGCGATGATCTTTTACGCCAACATTGTCGTCATAGCCGCAACTGGCGTTCAAATGCCTTTCGTCTGGATCACGCCGGGGTGGTCGGGCGGCGGTCTTCTTGTCCTGGTCGGGCTCCTTGGTGGCGTCGGCACTCTTATGTTGGCCCAAGCCTATCGCATGGCGACACCATCAATTGTTGTGCCGTTCGAGTATACGGGCATGATATGGGGTGTTGCGCTAAGTTTTTTTATCTGGGGTGATATACCAGATCTGTGGGCCTTGGTCGGGTCGCTCGTCGTCATTGGCAGTGGCCTTTATATCCTGCACCGGGAGAGATAAAAGCCGGTCGTGCCCCGCTGAGTGGTGTAGCTCGGCGGTTACGAAGCCGCCCGCGAGCGCGCCTTAGTAGCGCTGTAGATGCTATGGGCGGCGGCGAGCGTGTGGCACCCTCGGCGCTGTTGAGCAGCTACCTAAGGAGCGCCCCCATGTCACCATTCTTTGATGCAAGCAAATCCCTTACCGCCCTTGATCAGGACAGCACGTAGGTCGCAGTGATTGAGATGAGCCAGACAAAGTGGCTCATTGCTGCGACGGTCCCTGGCTTTGAACGTAGTCCTCTCAAGAAGCTCGATGCCGACCCGGATTCGGTGCTCAGGCTGTTGCGCCGCTGGCGCAGCGAAGCCATCCAAGCCGGGCGCGAAGTCCGGCGCATCGTTGTCGCCTATGAGGCTGGACGCGACGGCTTTTGGTTGGCGCGCTGGCTCCAGGCGCGCGCTGTCGAGGCTTATGTCATACATCCATCGAGCGTCGCGGTTTCCCGCGAACATCGGCGCGCCAAGACCGATCGCCTCGATACCGAACTGCTGATGCGCGCCTTTCTTGGCTGGCTGCGGGGCGAGAAGCGCCACTGCAGCATGGCAGCCATCCCAACCATCAATGAGGAGGAGGCTCGCCGTCCGAACCGTGAACGAGACAATCTCGTCCGCGAACGTACACGGATCGTCAATCGCATCAAGGCAATCCTCGCTCGCTTCGGCATTCGCGCCTTCAAACCCAATCTGCGCAAGCTGCCGAGAAACTGGAGGCTCTGCATACGGCGGAAGGTATGCCCCTACCGGAACAAAGCCGAGCAGAGTTGCGCCGTAATCTCGGACGGCTTCACCTGTTGCGTGAACAAATCCACGAGATCGAACAGGAGCGATTGCGGCAGCTTTCGGTGGTTCCAGACACGGAGAAGGGTCCGCTCGCAATGGTTCGCCTTCTTTCGCGGATCATCGGTGTCGGTATCGAGACTGCGGACATGCTGGTGAATGAGATTCTCTCACGCGGCCTGCGTGATCGGAGAGCCGTCGCTCGCTGTGCCGGACTTACCGCGGCGCCGGATGAGAGCGGCCAACGCAGGCGCGAGAAAGGTCTTGCGCTGGCCGGCAACGCTCGCGTCCGCTACGGCATGATCCTATTGGCTTGGCGGTTCCTCCAATTCCAAAAGGACAGCGCGCTGGCGCACTGGTTTTGCGCGAGAACGGCCGATGGCCGTGGCGGTACGCGCAAGACAATGATCGTGGCTTTGGCGCGCAAGCTACTGATTGCGTTCTGGCGACTTGTCACGACCGGCGAGATCCCGACGGGAGTAGCCCTGCGTCCGGTATAAAGCATGGAGGAGCGTTCGACAGGACGAGCATTGAAGTTTGGCAGCTGCAATAGCGTCTGCCGATAACGATCCGAGGTGGTGGTGATCCCGGTCGCTCACATGGCCTTACGACGCCGCGCTGTAGAATGGGCCCACCGCCCGGAGCTTCGCCGCCGATGCGTATGGCTGCATCATGGTTTTTGATCCGCGCGGATCAACCGCATACAAGCTTGCGGCGCGTTTACGGCGCCTGATGGCGAGCTCCCCTCGGTTTGCAAGTTATAGACCTCTACAAACAGGGGCACCTGCCGGCTCAATGTAACGCTGCCGCCGTGCTCGTGACCATCAAGGGCAAGTCGCTTCGCGATGGCCAAAGGACCACCCTTGACCGTCACTGCGCGCGGCGCCCCAATGGACCCCGGAGCCAAAGCAGGAACAAATGGTCGCCACGGCTGAACAAGGAGACGGAACGACTGAAAGATCACGTTGACAAAGATCACCCCATACAAGCGAGTGAGCGGCGTGTCGGTGGTCATCGGCGCTTTCCGGTAGGGTTTGGTTGTTGACGCCAACCCATTTCGGAAGGACCACCGATGACCGACGACATGATGAACCTGCGCCGCCTATGGCGAGAAGAACCCGCTGCGGCTTGTCCAGCGCAACGGCTATCGCGACCGGGACTGGGAGACGCGGGCCGGCACGGTCGAGCTGCGCATCCCAAAGCTGAGGAAGGGCTCCTACTTCCCCAGCTTCCTGGAGCCGTGACGCATGGCCGAGAAGGCGCTCACCGCGGTCATCCAGGAGGCCTACGTGCAGGGCATCTCGGTCGACGACCTGGTCAAGGCGATGGGCCCGAGCGGCGTCTCCAAAAGCCAGGTGAGCCGGCTCTGCGAGGAGATCGACGGCAAGGTGAAGGCCTTCCTTGAGCGACCGATCGAGGCGATTGGCTATTCCTTGTTCACCTCCCGCGCCGCCACGGCGCACCGTGCAATCCAACATAATATTCCATCGCTGCTCTCCTTAGGTCTTCGACAAACAAGGCAGATGGTCTCATCCGCCGAGGGGAGCAGCAACCTCATGTATGGGCTGTATTAGTGATCCAGACGACATTGGGCGGCGGGGAGCGCACGCCCGCAGCTAATCTAGTGTCTGTCCACAAACTCTAAGCCATTGAAATTCATTCACGAATCGCGATTTGCCGCGAGTCAATCGCAGTGGCTCGATGAGCATCGCTCGCTGCTGAGTTTGGTGATTGACGATCTGCGCCGGCACGGGGTCCGGGAGACGGGACGGC